>JBHIWE010000198.1:0-8287 GCA_041987645.1 Acidovorax sp.
TATTTCCATGGCCGCGACAAAGAGGGCAACCCGGCGCGGCCCCTGTGGCTGTGCTCGCGCCTCGATGTGGCCGCCCTCACGCGCGATCAGGACGGCCAGGGCTGGGGCTATCTGCTGCAGTTCGCCGACCCGCTGGGCCGCGCCAAGCAATGGGCCATGCCTGCCCGCATGCTCTCGGGCGACGGGGGCGAATACCGCGCCGTGCTGCTGAACATGGGGCTGCGCATCGCCACCGCGCCCGCCGCACGCAACAAGCTCACGGAATACGTCCAGACCCGGAGGCCGGACGAGTTCGCCAGCTGCACCGACCGCATCGGCTGGCATGGCACCGAGGGCGGGGCCGCCTATGTGCTGCCGCACCAGACCATTGGCGACGATGCGGAGCGCATCGTGTTCCAGAGCGACAGCCAGATGGAGAACACCTTCCGCGTGCGCAAGGATGCCGCCGCCTGGCGCGAGCGCATCGGGGCGCTGTGCGTGGGCAATAGCCGCCTGGTGTTTGCCGTGGCCTGCGCCTTCGCCGGGCCGCTGCTGCGGCCGGCCGGCATGGAGAGCGGCGGCTTTCACCTGCGGGGCGACAGCAGCTCGGGCAAGACCACGGCCCTGCGCCTGGCCGCCAGCGTGAACGGCGGCCCCAGCTACATGCAGCGCTGGCGCACCACCGATAACGCCCTGGAGGCCATCGCCGCCCAGCACTGCGACGCGCTGTTGATCCTCGACGAACTGGCCCAGGTGGAGGGCAAGGTGGCCGGCGAGTGCGCCTACATGCTGGCGAACGAGCAGAGCAAGGCACGGGCAACCCGTGGCGGTGCGCCGCGTGCCCGCCTGTCCTGGCGCCTGCTGTTCCTGTCTGCTGGCGAACTGGGGCTGGCCGACCACATGGCCGAAGGAATGAAGCGCACCCGCACCGGGCAAGAGGTGCGCATGGCGGACATTCCGGCTGATGCCGGCGCCGGCATGGGGGCGTTTGAGCAGATCCATGATTTCGCTGGCCCTGCTGCTTTCGCCAGCCACCTGGGCCGCGAGGTGCAGGCCTGCCATGGGGCGCCGGGGCTGGCCTTCCTCGAATGGGCGTGCAGCCAGTGGGGCGTGCTGCCTAAGCGCCTGCGAGCCGGCATGCAGGCCCTGCAAGGGCAGTGGGTGCCACAAGGTGCATCCGGCCAGGTGGAGCGCGTTGCCGCCCGGTTTGCCTTGGTAGGCGTGGCGGGCGAACTGGCTACCGAAGCGGGGCTGACCGGCTGGCCGCAAGGCGAGAGCGAGCGTGCAGCACGCGCATGCTTCGATGCCTGGCTGGCGGCACGCGGCGGGGCTGGGAATGGCGAGGTGCGCAACATGCTGCGCCAGGTGAGGCGCTTCCTCGAATCCCACGGTGAAGGGCGCTTCACCTGGTGGCACCGGGCCTCCGATGACCACAACGCCAAGACGCTGCAACGGGCTGGCGTGCGCCGCATGCTCAACGCCGACGGCGATCCCATCAAGAGCAATAGCCAGCATGGCGCCGAGTACGGGGAGCGCATGCCTGCGGCGCTGGGCGAGGGCGTGAGCTGCGAATACTTCATCCTGGCCGAAACGTTCAAGGGCGAAATCTGCAGCGGCTTCGACCATCAGGCCGTGTGCCGCGTGCTGGTGGAGCACGGATGCCTGACCGTGAAGGAGCCCGGCCGCCACACCATCAGCACCAAGCTGCCGGGCATCGGCAAGGTGCGTTGCTACCACGTGCCCCCGGCCATCTTCGAGCTGGATCTATAAGGTCAGCATACGGGCCTGCCGCCCTTCCGCCCGCCGCCCGGTTGGGGGCGGGGGCGCAGGCTCTTTTCGCGCTGCAAATTGCTGAGCTGCTGGCCGCCAGGCTCCAGTGCGGTGCAGGGTGCGGACGCTCTTGCACATCCGTGGAAAGAGTTGTCCCCGGTGTCCCCGGTGCCGGGGTGTTTGTCCCCGGTGCCTACCGGGGACTACTTTCCTCAATGATGACAACGGGTTACGTGTGTTTTCCGGAGTTGTCCCCGGTGTCCCCGGTAAAAAATGGTCATACCCCGAAGCACAGGGGCGCCGTGCCTTGCTGCGGGTCCTCCCTGGGTGCCCCCGATGCGGGTAATTCGAGCCGCACCGATTCGCTGTTCCGTGGCGCTCCTAAGGGGCTTAAGTGAAGGTGCGGCAAGCAGGGGGAGGGCGGGGCAAAAGTCGCCTCGAATCGACCGGAAACCGAACGCCCAGATGGGGTTTTATGGGGAATGAAAACTACCCCCCGGGGGTTATCTGCAGAGGGGGCAGAACGCACCTGAAAACGCGCGTTTGGCAAGCCGGATCGGGAGGCCGATATACCCCCGGATCTCAAGAATCTACCCCCAAAGGTACCCCCAGATACCCCCGGATTCCGGCACACTTCGCCGGACGTTTGCGCACTAGTCAAGCCAGCTCTTCAGAGGGGCAAAAGAAAAGGCCGCACGGTTATGGAACCATGCGGCCTTAGATTTGGTGCCCGGGGCCGGAATCGAACCGGCACGCCTTGCGGCGGGGGATTTTGAGTCCCCTGCGTCTACCAATTTCACCACCCGGGCGACGCGAAGAAGCGAAGGGCGAATTATGGCACAGTAGCACCATATGAAGACCTATCCGACCATCGAGGACGCCGTCGGCCGCACGCCGCTGGTGGCGCTGCAGCGCATCGGCGCACAGGACAATCAGGCGCGCGGCAACGTCGTGCTGGGCAAGCTGGAGGGCAACAATCCTGCGGGCTCGGTGAAGGACCGGCCGGCGCTGTCGATGATCCGTCGCGCGGAGGAGCGCGGCGAGATCAAGCCCGGCGACACGCTGATCGAGGCGACCTCTGGCAACACCGGCATCGCGCTGGCGATGGCGGCGGCGATCAAGGGCTATCGCATGGTGCTGGTGATGCCGGAGGATCTTTCCGTGGAGCGCGCGCAGACCATGAAGGCCTTCGGCGCCGAACTGATCCTGACGCCCAAGAGCGGCGGCATGGAATACGCGCGGGACCTGGCCGACACCATGGTGGCGCAGGGCAAGGGCCGGGTGCTGGACCAGTTCGCCAACCCGGACAACCCGCGCATCCACTACGAAACGACGGGCCCCGAACTGTGGGAGCAGACCGAAGGCCGGATCACGCACTTCGTGAGCGCGATGGGCACGACGGGCACCATCACGGGGGTTTCGCGTTTCCTGAAGGAAAAGAACCCCGCGATCCAGATCATCGGCGCGCAGCCCAAGGAAGGCTCGCGCATTCCGGGCATCCGCAAGTGGCCTGAGGAGTATCTGCCCAAGATCTACGACCCGCGCGCCGTTGATGAAACGCTCAGCGTGGGCCAGGACGATGCCGAGGACATGTGCCGCCGCCTCGCGCGGGAAGAGGGCATCTTCGGTGGTATCTCCGCAGCGGGTGCTTGCTGGGCGGCCCAGCAGATCGCGCAGCGCGAGCGCGACGCGACCATCGTCTTCATCGTGTGCGACCGTGGCGACCGCTACCTGTCCACGGGCGTGTTCCCCGCCTGAAGCCTTGGCGGGTTGGCGCGGCCGAACTGCATGCCAGAATGGGTGTGGAATCTGCCGCTAGCGCAATATCTATCTGTGCTGCATGCTATTAATTGTGTAGTAATTGCGCGCTCGATCGGAAGGTGAGGCTCTGGTGTACGAAACCCGTTTTTGCACCCACTGCGCGACCGCGCTGCAACCCGTCACGCTGATGGAAGATGGTGGGCCGAAGGAGCGCCTGCGCTGCCCGGCCTGCGGCTGGACGCACTGGAACAATCCCACGCCGGTCCTTGCGGCCATCGTCGAATACGGGGGGCAGGTGCTGCTGGCGCGCAACGCGGCCTGGCCCGGTCGGGCGTTCGGGCTCATCACCGGCTTCATGGAGGCGGGCGAAACGCCTCAGGAAGGCATTGCGCGCGAAATCAAGGAGGAGACGAACCTCGATGTCGATGTGCAGGCGGGCGATCTGCAATTGATCGGTGCGTACGATTTTCAGCGCATGAACCAGGTCATCATCGCCTACCACGCCGTGGCGCGCGGGGAGGTGCGTCTTTCGCCCGAGCTGGTCGAATACCGGCTCGTCGCACCGTCTTCGGTCATCTGTTGGCCGTCCGGCACGGGGTATGCGCTGGCGGACTGGCTGCGCACGCGCGGGATCGAGCCCCGCTTCGCGGACTTCCAGGCGCCGCGGAGCGCGGAAGATCCGAGCTGACACGGCCGCGGCGCGTACGGCGCGCCTGCACCCGCGAGGCGGCCTAAAATATCCGACCACCTTCAGGAATCACCGATGCACATCCACCAGGAAATCGACACCCGCGGCTTGAACTGCCCGCTGCCCATCTTGAAGGCCAAGAAGGCGCTCGCGGGGATGGTCAGCGGCCAGTTGCTGAAGGTGCTGGCGACCGATGGCGGCTCGCTGCGTGATTTCCAGGCGTTCGCCAAGCAGACCGGCAACGAGCTGGTGGAGCAGCAGACCGTGGGCGAAGAGTTCATCCACGTGCTGCGCCGGCGCTGACGCGGCGCGAGCACCGAGAGCGCCGCGGCGGGCCACGGCCCCACGTGTACCGCCCCCGATGCCCAGAAAAAAGGCCCGCAATTGCGGGCCTTGTCGTTGGTGAGCCACCTGTAGGGTGACCGAAACGCTCAGAGAGACAGGTTCTTGAGGTATTTGCGGAAGTCCGCGCCCAACTGGGGGTGGTCCAGCGCGAGTTCGACGTTGGCTTCCAGGAACCCTTCCTTGCTGCCGCAGTCGTAGCGCTTGCCGTCGTACCGGTAGGCGAACACCTTTTCGCGGCGCATCAGCGCGGCGATGCCGTCGGTGAGCTGGATCTCGCCGCCCACGCCGCGCGGCAGGGCTGCGATCTCGCGGAACACGCCGGGCGTGAGGATGTAGCGGCCGGCCACGCCCAGGCGCGAAGGTGCGTCCTCCGGCGCAGGCTTCTCGACCATGTGCGAAAGTTCCAGCAGGCGGTCGTTGACCGGCTTGCCAGCCACGATGCCGTAGCGGCGCGTGTGTTCTTCGGGCACTTCCTGCACGGCCAGGATCGTGGCCTGCCATTCGGCGAACTGCTCCACCATCTGCTTGAGCACGGGGGGCTTGCCGACCATCAGGTCATCAGCCAGCAGCACGGCGAACGGGTCGTTGCCCACCACGCTGTGCGCGCAATAGACGGCATGGCCCAGGCCCAGAGCCTTGGGCTGGCGGATGTAGATGCACTCCATGTCGTCGGGCACGATGGAGCGTGCCAGCGCCAGCAGGTCGTCCTTGCCCTTCGATTCGAGTTCGGATTCGAGCTCGTAGGCGGTGTCGAAGTGGTCGGGGATGGCGCGCTTGTTGCGGCCGTTAATGAAGATCATCTGCCGGATACCTGCAGCATAGGCTTCTTCCACGGCGTACTGGATCAGTGGTTTGTCCACGACGGGCAGCATTTCCTTGGGCTGGGCCTTGGTGGCCGGCAGGAAGCGGGTGCCCAGACCTGCCACGGGAAAAACGGCCTTGCGAATCGTTGGAATGGATTTGGTCATGCAATGCGTGCGTGGTGATGAAAGTCGGTGAGGATCATAAAGGCGAGGAAGGTAACGCCCTGTAGTCGATTGCGCCAAATAGCATGGCCCTGCGCATCCTTCGCCGCGTTCATCACAAGCAGGCGTGCGAGTCGCAGTGGCCCGCACCCTTCGGGTGATGAACGAAGGGTGGGATTCAGCCGAGCCGTGCCAGTTGGTCCTTCAGGCGCGAGAGCGTTGCGCCGAAGTCGGCCACACGCTTCTTTTCCTGGTCGATCACCGCGGGCGGCGCCTTGGCGACGAAGGCTTCGTTGGAGAGCTTGGCACCGGCCTTGGCGATCTCGCCTTCGATGCGCAGGACTTCCTTGGACAGGCGGGCCTTTTCGGCGGCGACGTCGATCTCCATGTGCAGGCACATGCGCGCCTCGCCCACCACCGCGACGGGCGCAGCCTGTGCCGCGGCGGCCCAGGCCGCTTCGTCGTCGAAGACCTTGACTTCGCTCAGCTTGGCCAGGGCCTGCAGCACAGGCGCGGCGCCACGCATGAAGGCCGTGTCGCCCACCACGTAGAGCGGCAGACGCGTGGCGGGCGAGACGTTCATCTCGCCGCGCAGCGTGCGGCAGGCATCCACCAGCGACTTGAGCTTCGCCACATGGGCGACGGCGGCCGGGTCGATTTTCTCGGGCTGTGCGAGCGGGTAGGCCGCGATGCTGACCGACGGGCCCGCGCGGCCGGCCACCGGCGCCACCTGCTGCCAGAGGCCCTCGGTGATGAACGGGATGATCGGGTGGGCCAGGCGCAGGATGGTCTCCAGCGTGCGGATCAGCGTGCGGCGCGTGGCGCGCTGCTCGGCCTCGTTGCCGGTCTGGATTTGCACCTTGGCGATTTCCAGGTACCAGTCGCAGAACTCGTTCCAGACGAAGTCGTAGACCGCATTGGCCACGTTGTCCAGGCGGAACTCAGCGAAGCCCTTGGCGACTTCGGCCTCGACCTGCTGCAGCAGCGACACGATCCAGCGGTCGGCCTGGCTGAACTTCAGGTATTCGCCATCGCATGCGGTGGGCGCGTGGTCGTCCAGGCCGCAATCGCGGCCCTCGCAGTTCATCAGCACGAAGCGGCTGGCGTTCCAGAGCTTGTTGCAGAAGTTGCGGTAGCCCTCGCAGCGCTTGCTGTCGAAGTTGATGTTGCGGCCCAGGCTGGCGAGCGCCGCGAAGGTGAAGCGCAGCGCATCGGCGCCGTAGGCGGGAATGCCCTCGGGGAATTCCTTTTGCGTGTTCTTGCGCACCTGGGGCGCGGTCTCGGGGCGGCGCAGGCCGGTGGTGCGCTTGTCCAGCAGGGGGTCCAGCGCGATGCCGTCGATCAGATCGACCGGGTCGAGCACGTTGCCCTCGGACTTGCTCATCTTCTTGCCCTGCGCGTCGCGCACCAGGCCGTGCATGTACACGTGCCTGAACGGCACGCGGCCGGTGAAGTGCGTGCTCATCATGATCATCCGGGCGACCCAGAAGAAGATGATGTCGTAGCCCGTGACCAGCACGGACGAGGGCAGGTAGAGGTCGTAGTCCTTGGTGGGCGATGCGTCATCCAGCGCCTCGGGCCAGCCGAGCGAGGAGAACGGCACCAGGGCCGACGAATACCAGGTGTCCAGCACGTCGGCATCGCGCGTGAGCTTGGCGCCCGCGCCGGCCTGGGCCTGGGCTTCGGCTTCGTTGCGGGCCACGTACACGTTGCCGGCCTCGTCGTACCAGGCCGGGATCTGGTGGCCCCACCAGAGCTGGCGGCTGATGCACCAGTCCTGGATGTTGTTCATCCACTGGTTGTAGGTGTTGACCCAGTTCTCGGGCACGAACTGCACCTGGCCGGATGCCACGGCGTCGATGGCCTTCTGCGCGATGGACTTGCCGGTGGGGTCGCCCTTGCCGACTTCGCTCATGGAGACGAACCACTGGTCGGTCAGCATGGGCTCCACCACCTGGCCGGTACGCACGCAGATGGGCACCATCAGCTTGTGCTTCTTGGTCTCGACCAGCGCGCCGGCGGCTTCCAGGTCGGCCACGATGGCCTTGCGGGCCACGAAGCGGTCCATGCCGCGGTACTTTTCGGGGGAGTTCTCGTTGATGGTGGCCTGCAGGGTCAGCACCACGATCATGGGCAGGCCGTGGCGCTGGCCCACCTGGTAGTCGTTGGGGTCGTGCGCGGGCGTGACCTTGACCACGCCGGTGCCGAATTCCTTATCGACGTAGGCGTCGGCGATGATGGGAATCTCGCGGCCCACCAGGGGCAGGGTCACGGTCTTGCCGACGAGTGCGGCGTAACGCTCGTCCTCGGGGTGGACCATCAGCGCCACGTCGCCCAGCATGGTCTCAGGGCGCGTGGTGGCCACCGTGAGGCTGCCGCTGCCGTCGGTGAGTGGGTAGGCGATGTGCCAGAGCGAGCCGTCCTTCTCTTCGCTCTCCACTTCCAGATCCGACACGGCGGACTGCAGCTTCGGGTCCCAGTTGACCAGGCGCTTGCCGCGGTAGATCAGGCCCTGCTGGTAGAGCTTCACGAAGGTGTCGGTCACCACCTTGGAGAGCTTGTCGTCCATGGTGAAGTACTCGCGGCTCCAGTCCACGCTGTCGCCCAGGCGGCGCATCTGGGTGGTGATGGTGTTGCCGCTCTTTTCCTTCCATTCCCAGACCTTCTCCACGAAGTTCTCGCGGCCCAGGTCGTGGCGGCTCACGCCTTGTTCCTGCAGCTGGCGCTCCACCACGATCTGCGTGGCGATGCCGGCATGGTCGGTGCCCGGCACCCAGAG
>JBHIWE010000199.1:0-8225 GCA_041987645.1 Acidovorax sp.
GGGCCGAATTGTGTCTTGAATGCGTGAAGTCAGGGTGACTCGTTGCGGTCCAACTGAGTGAAATCGTTCGCAGACCGCAGTGACTTTGGCTTACAGATCCGCAGCCGGGAGGCCGCGGATCGCTTGTGCCAAGGGTCAGGCGCCTTCCCATTCGCTGCGAGAGACATAGACCATCAGCGGCTTGTCAGCGAAACCTGCGGGGGCGATCGTGCGCACATCCACCGCGCGGTGCTGGGCGGAATCGAACTTCCAGCTGAAGGACTTGCCCGCCTTCTGGAACGTAATCACCTCGCCGCACTTCACGTTCACGGACTTCCCAGCATCGAGGTTCACGATACGGGCGTTCTGAGGCGCAGCCACCGCCTCGCCATGCACCGACTTACCATTCAGCATGGCATCGTTGCGCTGCGGCGTTGCCTGCGCGGTCATGGCGACGAACAGACTGGCGATCAGGGCGGTAGCAGACAGGTTGCGGTTCATGAGGTACTCCTTGTTCGGTGCCCGTGGCGCTCAACCGAGCCGCCTGAAAACGTTCACCACGAGGAAGACTGTAGAAATCCGCCACCGACGAGACCCCTGCTGAGACCATTACAAATTTGTCATGTTGCGCCGTTCGAAGCCGCCGTCTAGGCGACCGGCGAACCTTTCAGAACGAACGGCGCCTGACACATATGCAGGCAGCCATCCGCGCAACTGAACTTTCACAGTAGCCAGTCAGGGAGAGAGCATCTCGCTGACCAGCGTCGCGTTGCGGAACGCCACGAGCAAGGCGTTGCGAGTGAAGCCGTCCGCGCGCCCGCCGACGATCTGCATATTGGTGAGCTGCAGGCCCTGCTTCAACGCCTTCGCCGCTTCAAGGATCTCTTCGGCACTCCTGTCCAGCGAAATGGCCAACCGCAGGATCTCGACATGCCGATCCGCCGTCCGCAACTGCTGCAGCAACTGCCGCTGCCAAGGTTTGGCTGGCCGGATCCGGCCTATCAGCCCCTGGATGACGACGTCGACGTCGTTGATGCCTTTCGCGATCGCCTCAAAGTGCGCCGCAGCTGACTCTGGTGGGAGAGGCGCTGGCGCCTCCTCAAGCCCGTCGGTCTGTCGTACGGCCATCATCCCTTCCCATCCACATCAGCCACTAACCGGCACTTCAATGCGCGGTCGCGCAAGGACGACTCCCCTGTTTCGAACCGGTAGTACTCGTTCCAGAACCAGAGGCTGCCCACAAGTTCCACGAAGAGCACCTGCCCGGCTTCGCCGCGGACATCCAAACTGCCCTGCCCCTTGGCCCATTCGAACACCAACCGATGCCCGCCTGGCGGGACCACCAACCGCACCATGGATGCCGGGGTCGTGGACACCAGGGCGCCACCCATCATTCCCACTCGGACCATGTTCACGGTGTCGCCCCAGCGGTGCCGGACCACATAGATCACCAGCCGGCCTGGCACCGGCTCAAACCGTTTGGCCCTCTCGTCGGCTGCGAGGTCCGGGATCGGCCCAGCCGTGCAGGTCGGCTTGGATCTGCTCCGCGTTCTCGCCCAGTAGCAATGGCGATCGTTCAGAGGAGTGCGAGGAGTGCTCGCGCAACCCGACAGCACCAGGCTGCCCAACGCTGCGGAGGACACGATGACGCTGCGCCTGTCCATGATCACGCACCCGGTTTGCCACACTGGCTGCAGAACCGAGCGCCGGGCAGGAGTACAGCTCCACAGCCCTCGCAGCTGGCCGCCACGAGGGGACCGCCACATCCACCACAAAAGCGCGCACCTGGCGCCCCGGGCTGGCTGCACTTCGCGCACGTCAGGCCAGAAATACCACCAGGGCTCGTCTGTGTTGGCGTCGGTGCCGAGGGGTAGTAGCCACCGCCACCGTGACCACCGTGCTTGTTGTAGCCGCCGTGGCTGGACCCGTGCGAGCGAGACCCACCGTGATGACCGCCACTACCGTGTCCGCTCATGACGCCACGCGCGATGCGTTCCCAAAATCCCATGTCTATCTCCTAGATGCTGCGCGACGTTGCCGCGTCAGTTGACTGCGATGGCAGCCTGCTGGGAGAGGTTCGTGCGATCAAAGGTGGTCGCATCGGTTCCTCGTGGCAGGTGCCGACAAGGTTTCCGACGAGGCGTCGAACGGAGCTTGGGAAAGCAGTAGGGCGCTTCTCGCCGGATCAGGCGAGGCGCGATCTATCTGGCCGGTCTGGCAACGAGGGGATGTGGGAAGCGTGTTCCATCGGCTCTGCGAGCACGGTCTGGCTCGAGGGCTTGCTCAACGCAATCAGCACCTCGAAGATGGGCGCGCTGGACCCGAAGTGGCACATCTCGCAGTCCGCATGAGCGAGGCTCGTCGCCTTGGACTCCTTGGCGGGTTTCGCCTGATCAGACGACGAGTGCTTGTGCTCGTGATGGCCAAAGTGCTTGGCTGCAGCACCAGTTTCGTGCCCGCAATACGCGGCCGCTGCTGCCCAGTTGAACTGCAGCAGCGTAACGATCAACAGCAGGTACGTGAAGATGCGTCGCACGGCTTCAGTTTATCGAGCAGGCTAAAAAAGGGGAACCGTGGCGCGCGGTATTTGTTCCCGTTACCAGCGGCAGCATCGGTACGCCAGTCCCAACCCAGCGGACACCGAACTCTGCTGGCCGGTCAGCGGACTCGCCGCCGCGTCTCCGAGCAACCGCGACGCGCCTGCGTTGCCGAAAAGAATCCAGCGCGGGGTCAACGACGTGATGAAACCGGTGCCGACGTACACGTTTCGAAGCCCGCTGCTCGCCATGAACACGGGCAGCTTCGATGTCGCCGACTGCTCCGGCGTGATCCCGAAGTAGGTCTGCATGTTCTGGCGGTTGGCGAAGGACATGCCCAAACCCGCCGACCACACGATGTTGTCGCCGAGGCGCTTGTGATATCCCAGATCGAGACTGCCAACCGCGCCGCCCTGCCGACCCAGCAGATCCTGGGACACGTTCGCACTGACATCCCATCGGTCCGAAAGCTTGTAGCCTACAAAGACCCGACCGCGCAGCGTCCTCTCGATGTCCGGAAGACCGATGAGCCGCGGGGAATCGCCTGACTGGCGCCCGCTGTCGAACCGCAGCGCGCCTCCGAACCGAAAGCGATTGCCGTCGACCAGCAGCGCGCTCGCGCCTGGGCCCTGCGGATCGGAAGCGAAGTTCATCGCCGCAGCCGAGCGCGACGTACTGAGCCTGAAGCGCCCCCATTGGTACGCCCACAGCGGTCGCAGCTTGATGATGCGCCGCTCCGAGCCCTCGTACTCGGGTTGCGATAGCGCCATCGCGCCGACGAGATAGTTGTGCGTGGAGGTTCCCTTCTGGTCGTCCTCCTCGGCATGGCTGGACTGGGAAATCGCGAGTGCGACGGCGCAAGGCAGGATGCGGGTCACGGATCGAGGATGGCGCGCAGGAAGAGTCATGCCGCCATGGTTCAAGTCGCCACCTTAAGCCCGGCTTAAGAATCGAAACCAGACCATGCACCCCAATTTAAGATGGCCTGCAAAGGGCAAGTAGAACGACATGCGCCTGCTATTGGTCGAAGACGACGTGATGGTCGGCAAGTCGCTGCAGCGTGGCCTGGTCCAGGCCGGCTTCAGCGTGGACTGGGTCCGCGATGGCCGCCACGCCGAATTGGCTCTGGGTCACGGTCTGCATGACTTGACTATCCTTGACCTCGGCCTTCCGCAGGTCGACGGCATGCAGTTGCTGAAGAAGCTGCGCGATCGTGGGAATGGCATGCCGGTCCTGATCGCCTCTGCCCGAGACGCTGTCAGCGACAAGATCGCAGGCCTTGACGCCGGAGCCGACGACTACGTCCTGAAGCCGTTCGATCTGGACGAGCTGATCGCCCGCGTCCGTGCGCTTCTTCGCCGCCACGCCGGCACCGGCATGCCCATCCTCCGTTGCGGCGCTCTTGTGATGGATCCCGGAAGACGAATCGTGACGCTGGATGGTCTGCCCGTAGACCTGTCGGCACGCGAGTTCGGGCTTCTCGAGGCCTTGATGCTGCGACCCGAAATCGTCATCTCCAAGGAGAAACTTGAAGAATCCATCTATGGCTGGGGCGAGGAGATCGCGAGCAATGCCATCGAGGTGTACGTACACAACCTCCGACGCAAGCTCGGCAGCGATCGGATCCGCACGGTGCGAGGCGTGGGCTATCGGGTGGCGGAGGGTTGATGCGATCTCTTGAACGCGACCTTCTCAAGTGGATCGTTGGCGCACTGGCGGTGGGCACCGTGCTGGTGACCGTCGCTGCCTACTGGGTGACGCTTGAGGAGATGCATGAGGTCTTCAATGCGGAGCTGAAGACCATTGCCGAGGGTGTCGCCCGCATGCACCACGCCAATCAGGACTGGACCGCCAGCGCGGATATCCCGGCACGCACAGACATCCCGGACAATTCCGAGATCGTCACCCAGAGCTGGACAGCTGCCGGGAAGCGCCTCTACATCTCGGACCCGCGGGTATCACTACCCTTTTTGTCCATCGAGGGGCAAAGCCAGCCCCTGGTCGGCGGTGAGCGGTGGATCGTCCATACAGTGCTCCGACATGGCTACGTGGCGCAGGCAGCCCAGCGCCAATCCCAGCGACAGCAGATGGCCGGTGAGTCCGCCGCCCAGATCTCATCGATGATGGTCGGCCTCGTCGCCGCTGTAGGCGCCCTCCTCGTCTTCAGTCTGCGTCGAGGCCTGGCGCCACTCGATGGCGCTGCCCGCGACATTGCGACGCGCAGCGCCCGCTCGCTCGCCCCCATCCCTATGGGCGCCGCACCGCAGGAGCTGAAGCCGGTGATCGAATCCACCAATGAACTGCTGCGCCGACTCGGCGAGTCGTTCTTGGCGCAACGCCGCTTCCTGGCCGACGCGGCTCACGAGCTGCGCACCCCCATCACTGCCTTGCGTCTGCAACTTCAAATGCTCAAGCGCAGTCCTGACGAGACGTCCAAGCAAGTTTCGCTGGAGGAGCTAGAGTCGGGCATCGACCGGTCGCAGCATCTGGTGGAACAGTTGCTGCAGGTCGCACGCAGCGAGCCGGACGTCGAGAACATGCGGGTCGCAGCTGTCGACTTGGCTGCCCTGGCCCGCAGCGTCGCTGGCAGGTTCGCCATCAAGGCCGATGCTCGGCGTGTGGACTTGGGTGTTCATGTCATCGACGAGGCCGTCGTCGATGGCGACGTGCAACAGCTCACGGTGCTGCTGAACAACCTTGTCGACAACGCGCTGCGCTACGCGCCAGGCGGGCCCGTGACTATCGAGGTGCTGATGGATCTGGCTCATCCCGTGATTCGCGTCAGCGACGATGGGCCCGGCATTCCTGAACCCGAACGTACACGCGTATTCGACCGATTCTTCCGCGGTACGTCTGGCAGCCAAGACCCCGAAGGGAGCGGACTCGGGCTGTCCATCGTCCGGGCCATCGCCGAGAAACACGACGCAAAAGTCGAGCTGGGCTACAAGGAAGGCGGTCGCGGCCTGTCAGTCAGCGTCGTTTTCCAGGCGGCTCAGACCAGGATGCGCAACTGATGTGCTGGCCGCTGAAGAGCCGCAGCGCGCTGCTCAGGCCGTGCGATCAAAGAAATTGGGCTTCACGCCCTGCTCTGGACCGGAGGTCAACATGCTGACTCTGGTCTGCTCCTGATCCTTCAACTGGGCGAAGGGCTTGCCAAAGCGCTTCTTCGCGATGTAGTTCTCCATCGAGGCAGTGCTGGGAAAGTTGGTCTAGTCGCCGAGACCGACTGACCTCTTCTCCTACCGCGCCACGATAAAGGCCTTGAGGATCGGGTATCCGCATTCGGCGAAGAGCAGCTGCAGGCTCACTTCGCCGATGTCGCCTGTGGTTTGATTTCTTGTACGTTTCGCCACGTGTGATATCCCTGAATTCGCACGGTTGTGATCGGTTCGGGTTCGAACACTACCGTCCGTTCACTCACTCTATCCGGTCAACTGAGAGGGGTTGGTTCGGCTCGCAGCGCTGGCCGAGGTAATGGCGCGGCGCGCCGTTTCAAGCCCTCGATTTCGAGCGTTGCTAGATCGCGCTCCGGGCGGCCAAATTGGCACCGCAGCCGCTCTGGCTGCATACAAATCGAGGACTCAGGGATGACCCACCCAATCAAGCCGGGACCGAAGCCGAAGAAGCAGGACGGGACCGACGACCGTCGCCGTCACGTCGATCCGCAGAATGCACCGAAGCATCCGACGCTGCCGATCCACAAGCACGATCCAAAGAAGAAGTAGGCTTTGGACCTGAGCGACTGCCGTCGAGGAGTCGCTCGGCGCGGTATGGCTACGCCACCGGAGGTGCTGACCGCAAAACTGCGCTGCCGCAGGCTACGCGCCGTGCTGAGGCTTCATGGCCCCGCATCGAGGTGCGTCCAGATCACTGAGCCCCACACCAAGGCGGTCAATGTCAGCGCGAGCAGCACCGCGGCACTTCCCATGTCCTTCGCACGTTTGGACAACAGGTTGTGTTCGAAGGAGATCCGATCAACCGTCGCCTCGATCGCGGAGTTGAGCAACTCGACGATCAGGACAAGCAGCAACGATCCGACCATCAGGACGAGCTGCACTTCGGTCTTCGCCAGCCAAAGCGCCAGTGGCACCAAGAGGATGCCAAGCACGACCTCCTGGCGAAACGCGCTTTCGCCCTTGAACGCGGCGACCAGTCCGTCCACGGAGTATCGGAACGCATAGACGATGCGCTCGATGCCCGTCCGCCCCTTGTGAGGGTTGCCAGTTTTCATGTTTTCCTCACGGGCACGTCGACAGCATTTCCAACGCTGGCTGGTAGACATCCGCCCTCACCCCCACCCACCCCATCACGGTATGGAGAAGGTTGTCGTGAAAGGCTGGACTGTCGCGTAAGAAGGTCAGGCAGCCAGGTTTCAGCGAGCGGTCGAGCTCGCCGCCCGCCGGCGCCTACATGATCATCGGCACGTGCGTTTGTTCCCGCGGCGCCATCGCATATGGCATTGAACCACTCGACGACGCGCCTCACGACAGGGGGCTTCGCGTTGCATCGCTGGCGTGGGATATGCCCCGCTCCTGCCATGCCTTCACTGCGTGCCAGCTGAGTGCGCTGACGGTCCAGCAGATCCACGCCGTCCACAACGAATGGCTCAGGTAGTGCGCTCCTCGCATCATCTGGACCCATGCGAGGCCCGCTCCGCAGACCACGACGATGAAAAGGTAGATACGACCTGTCCTGGGCAGCTTGTCCCGCAAGGCAAACCAGCCGGGCAACAGCGCGAAGGCCGTCGAGGCATGCCCTGAGGGGAAACATCCCCCTGGCCCGCCATCCCGCAGGCCCAGCACCCAATGCGGCACGTAGCGCGCAAGCTCGCCGCCGAATTGGATCAACGACCACGGACAACTGGTGCTGCTGGCACGCTTGAGCATCGGAATGAGCGCTACGCAGATCAGCGTGGTGGCGATCCACCAGATCCTGTCTCGTCGAAGTAGCCCAGCGGCAAGGACTTTTGGCCTCCAGATGCTCAACAACAGCAAGGCGAAGAACGTCCACCCCACCAGACGTGCGCCGTCATGCAGGATCTTTGCGGTGAGCCAGTGGTCTCGCCAGGGAAAGCCGGCGGCAGAACCATAGAGCCTGATCAAAGGAAGGTCGAGGCGAGACCACTCCCACAGGGCCAACAATGCCAACCCGACAAAGACTACTGAGGCGTCCTGCGATGCTCGAGTGATGACGCTCGTCCCGAGCGACCCCCACGGTGCATCAACATTGCGGGGCCGGTACGAGGAGGAATTGCGAGAAGCTTGGAACACGAAGACTGCTGGCGCCGTTGAAAACCGGCGGCAGTGTTTGGGCGCGGAGCTTAAGGAATGCTTAAGCCTGCTCGTCGCGAACCCGACCTGCATGCGTCGAGCATGACCTCCGCTTTCCGTACGCTCGGCCTCGGAAAAGTCCGTCAACGACTGAACAGGGGGCGGTGCTTTGACTTGATCGCTGAACGGCTTTGTCCGCGAAGGGCATGCACCTTGGCGCACATAAATCCGGCGAGCTGGCAGACCCCTTGGTTGCGCGAGCGCTCGCCGAGCGCGCACGGCCGCTTGGGCTCAATGGGAGTGCACCGAGCGCAAGTGCGATGCCGCGGAATCTGAAGTCGCCTGACTTTCCTGTGACGCTACCGACAGGCCCTGCAAGATGCCGCACTCGCTGGCACTCGGGGCCTCGCAGCAACGATGACACAGTTCCTTGAGCTGC
>JBHIWE010000200.1:0-8184 GCA_041987645.1 Acidovorax sp.
AAGGTGTCGGCCAAGAAGGCACCAGCCAAGGCCCTTGCGTCAAGGACACTCGCGATCGAGCAAATCCAGTTCTCCGTGGGCGACGTCGTCGTGCCGGCGGGCGACAGCGACACGTCGGGCGCCGGCAGAGTCTGTCGCGTGCTGAACTTCGACCGCTACTGCGTGAACTTCCTTGGCATCGGCTGCAGGCGCGTTGCGGGTTCGTCCCTGCTCGCAGCACCGCCAGGCACCGACGCGCCCGACTGCACGGGTTGCACTGACTGTTGAGTTCGCCCCGCAGGCCTTGGCTCGCTTCATCCAGGTCAAGGCAGTGGCGCGCGTTTTGCGTTCCGATTCCCGCCTTGGTCGCGGGAGCAGGCATTGTTGGGAGATTTCATGGCGCGAACCGCACGCGACTTCGATCGCTGGGTCAAGATCACCTTGCTACTCAAGCAGCGCACGCTCGAACTGCGCTGCGAGGACGAAACGGCGCGTGTGTGCCCGGGAAGCGAGGCCGGCGAAGCTTTCGCTGTGCCGGCGCCGCGCTTCGACGCGCCAACCGGCCCACTGCGCGTCATCTCCGCGCTCATCGATGAAATGGCCATCCCGCGGGGGTTAGAGGGCCTGCTAAGCGAGTCAGTTGCGGGTTTCAACCGGACCCGGCCGCACCTACTGCCGGGTCCGGGATACAACGAGTTCCCCGTACCATGGCTGCTGCCGATCTTTGTCGTTGCGCCGGCCGGTCTCGAAGCGCTCCCATGGGAAGCTTGGCTGCAGCATGCAGTCCTCGACCGGTTCGGGCCGCTCAACCAGTGCGTTCCCGTGCGCCTGCGTGAAACGCGCGGGCCGCTCTCCCCACTGGCGCTGCCACTACGCGTGTTCGACGAGCGGCGCTCCGCGACCATGGACTTCCTGCGCGCTCGCTCTTGGTTTGCCGGCGACGAATCGGTCCGCAGCCACGGAATCGTTCTCGAGGATGCCCAGAACGAATCCCCCGCGCGCGCCTCGCCGCACGTGTTCATCACCGAGTCGAGCAAGCCCCCCCGACGGATCGGCAGGCGTCGGCTGCGCTTGATCGTCTGGATCGATCAAGCCGGTGGACCCGCGCCCTTGGATGGCGTGCGTCCGCTGATTCGCTTGACGCCGCCTTCGATGCGGAGCGATTCGGATCCCATCGCCAACATCGTCTATGCGTTGTTGCACGACTTCGCTCTGCATGAAATAGCCTGGATCCTGGCACGCAGCCATCCGGGTTGGGCCGTAGAGGTGGCTTGCGACCCGCTTAGCAACCACGCGCTGCGGATGTCGCGCACCTTGACGCAGATCCGTGACGACGTCTTCGCGGGACGCATCGTTCGTGCGCCCGATGCTGGCACGCCCTGGACCGCCCGAAATCGAGTGCTCGACGCGCGCTATCTCACAAACGACTTCACCCGCGAGAGCCGTGGCTTTTCGTCGATGGCGCGATTCCTCGCAAGCGCGTTCGACTTTGGAGAGGTGGGTGCATATGCCGGATTGGAAGGCGCCCCCAACTACCCTCGCCGGGTGGAGATGGCGCTGGACCGCTATGACGAGTTCGGGGTCCCCGAGCCTATCGATCAGAGAACCCGCCGCATGCCGCTGCGATGCGGCTGGCGATATCGCCTGCGTTTCCAGATCGGACTGCCAGACCCCGATGGCAGCCTCTTCGAGATACCTCCTCCCTCGCTGGACGAACTGCTGCCGCCAGCTCCGTCGGAGGAAGGCCACGAACTCGAAATCTGCGTCTACGGCAAGACGTTCGAACTGCTTTCCACGAGCACTCAGCGCCTGCGATTGCCTCCACGCGGGCCGAGCGAACCTCTTTTCTTCGAGCTTCGCGCACCGCAGGGAAGCGGGATAGCTGACCTCCGGGTGGTGGTCTACCACCGGAACAACCTGCTGCAGTCGTTCCAGCTCGTTGCCACGGTAAGCGCAGACGGCCCCATCAATGAACACGAGACTTATTCAGCAGCTAGCGTCGAGCCGCTGGTCATTCGGCTGACGGCCTCTGCGTTGACGGACCTCAACGAGGCGTCTGCGCTCAAACCTCGAGCCCTGTCGGTTGCCACCAATGACGACAGCCAGCCCGGCCAGCACACGCTGATGATCAAGGGCGAAGGCCCGGGGATCGATGCACCTGTCGATGAAGCGGCGCTGACAGAGGTCAACAAGACGTTCAGCGCGGTCCTTGAGCGTGCTCATGATGGTGACGCGTCGTTTGACGAGACGGTGCGAGACCTGGCGCAACTGGGATCGCGGCTGAGCCGGCTGCTCGAGCGGTCGCGCCGGAGCGATGACACCACGCTCCAAGACCTCAAGCGTTCCGAGAATCGGACCGTCCAGTTCGCGCGGCACGGCAATCGGCTGAATCTGCCTTGGCAACTGGTTTACGACTTCAAGCTTCCCAAGGGGGAGCAGTTCAAGTTCCCGCAGATCTGCCCTGGCGGCCCGGTCGTCGGCGACTGGCCGCAGGCCAACCAGTGCGGTTGCCGTCACTGCCCCGGCAAGAGCGTCATCTGCTTCGAAGGTTTCTGGGCCTACCGGCACTACCTGGAATTGATCAGTGAAGACGCGCCGCCGGTCGCTCAAGACAGTCCGCCCCGCGCGCTGCAGATCCGCGCCGCCTTGCCACATCCGCTGCTGACCTTTGGCTGGAGTGTGGTGCCGGCGCTCGCCTCATCCCTGGCTGACACCTGGCGCCAGACGTGGAAGGGGCGGGTCCATGAAATCACCGCCGCCGACGCACCGGTCAACGAGTGCCTGTGGAGAAGCGATCGACAGCCTGCGATGCTTGTGTTGCTGAGTCACCTCCACGCGGCGGAGCCGCAAAGCAATCTGGCGCGGCGGGTTTATGCATGCTCCCCCGAAGAAGAGGAGCATGAAATCTCAGCCGATAACCTGCTCGAAGCGAAATCGACGCTTAACACATGGCAGGATCCGGCGCGGCCAGTGGTGCTGCTCCTGGCTTGCGATTCCGCCGGCCGCGATCTGGGGGACCTGATCGACCTGACCGACACGTTCCTGCAAACCGGAGCGGCGGCCGTCGTGGGCACTTCCTGGGACATCCGGGCCGGTCCCGCCCTTTCATTTGCCGAGCACGCGGCCAAGGGCCTGCTGGTGAACAAGCAATCGCTCGGCCAGGTCATGCGCTCGCACTACCGGGCCGCTTTCGAGGCGCGCGAGGGAATTCCCCTTTTGCTGACGGCGTACGGGAATGCCGATCTGAGCATCGCCGGAGATCTCTCATGAAGCTTTCCTCGATGACGCGAGGTCTGGCAATCCTGCTGGTCGCCGTGGCGACGGCGGCACTGGCGACCGACGACGCCGCCAAGGCCAAGACGGCGTCGCTGCAGATCGATGCCACGGGGCCGTTCCCGTTCTCGGCCAGTAGCTCGAAGACGACGATCTGGCTCCCGGTCAAGCTGCCCGACGCCGTTGGCGCCGCCGACCTGACCTTGACCCGGCAATCCGTGCGATTTGAGCGCCAGCCCAGCGCTGAGATTACCCAGCGCTTCGTGGTCGCGCCCCAGCTGATCGACAAGGACCGAACCACGCCGACGCTGGCCATCGAGATCTCGGAGATCGAATTGCTGCGCCCGGGACAGTACGACCTCGCGGTCTCGGTCACCAGCAAGTCGAAGGTTACCGTGGCGCCCCTGACCATCGCGCTGGAGCGTCGCGCCGCACAACTCACGCCGCCGGGCAGGCAGACCATCGACGTCAACGTGGAGTGGCCGTGGTCGACATCCATGGAAGGTACCTCGGCACCTGCCGCGCTGCGACTGTTGCTGGCTGAGGAGGGGCGGGATTCCGCGGTCCGCGGGGTCACCATCCTCGATGGCCCCTTCACTTCTTCCGACGGCAACGTTCGCGCAACACTGGGTGCGACGGCAAGCAGTGCGCCTGCGACGCAGTACCTGTCGCTTGATCTGCGTCCCGCCGGATTTCCCGTCGGCAGCAGCCAAGGCAAGCTCGAGATCCACAGCCCCGATCTGAAGGCTCCTAGCGTCGTTGAGGTGGAGATCCGCGCGCGCCTGGCCAAGTATTGGATTCCGATCATGGTTGCCGCGGGACTGATGCTGGGCTTCTTGCTCCGCATCGAACTCCAGCACCGCCTGGATCCGGCCAAAGCGAAGCAGCAAGGTTTGGCCGGACTGGATGAGTTCAATCGCCAGCGCAATGGGGTGCTGGATCAGATCTTCTCGCGTGCCGTTGCGGACGAGTTCGCAAGGCTGGAGAGGGCCATCCTGGGCGACGATCCCCAGGTGATCGGCGCCAAGCTCACTGAGACGCAGGCGGCCGTCAAGCTTGCGGCGGACGACCTTAAGAAGCGTCTTGATGAAGCGGTTGAATTGCTGGACGAGCTCCGAACCCGAGTGCCTGGCACAGGCCTACTGCCGCCGACGATGCAGACCGTGGTGGACTCCCTGGGGGCCGTGGCCGCGGCCGGGGTCGAGAAGCTGAAGGCGCGCGACGCTAAGGGCATCAAGGACGATGTGACCGTCGCGCTCGCCGGCGCGGCAAAGACACTACGCCTTGAGAGCGCGCGCAGCATGTCGATCCTCGGGTGGGCCAATGCCAGCTATCAGGAGGTCTTGTCGCTGCTCGATCGCGAGACGGCCGACGAGCGTGGTCCACAGCTGAAAGCCGCCTTCGAGAGCGTGCCGGCGTCGCTGACACCGCCAGCGGCGTTTTCAAACGTGGCCGAAATCGCAGCCTTTCTGGACGAGTGGCGCACCTACGGGGCAAGCCGGCTCATTGCAATTGCCAACCTACGCGCGAACCTGGACGCGGACAGCAAGACCCTTGAAGGGTTCATCACGAAGGCTGCAAATTCAAGCGCCTCGCTGGCCGGGTTCGTGCAGGCGTGGCGTGACGCTCTCAAGCGGGTCAGTGAAGGAATGTCTCACGATGTCGTCGCGAGCGAGGCCTTCACGCTGCCGAGTTGGACGGCTCGGCCCGTTCACCAGGCCATGCTCGAGGTTTTGGCCGCGGTGAAGAAGGCCCGGCCCGATGTGAAGGATGCGGCGCTGGCCACGTTCGAGGCGGCTGTCGACGCAAGAGACTACTTCGATGCGTTCAGGCAGTTGCCACCCATCCCCGCCGGGATGCAGGTCCTCTCCAGTAGTAGGTCGACCTCGGCACCAGGCGGCGCGGCGGCAGCCGACGATGCTTTGGCCACGCCTGGCCCCCTCAGGCACGTTGCCGGCAGCACACTGCCATCGCGCGATCTCCTCTCGGATCCGAGAACCCTGGAGGTCTATGCCGTCCGCAACAGGAAACAGCTCGCACTGACGAACGCTGTCCAGACCATCGCGGTCGGGTCTATTCTCGCGGTCGCGAGCGTGGCGTTTTTCGGCGACCGCTTCATGGGCACTGCCATGGAGCTGGCGGGGCTCTTCTTCTGGGGCTTCACTGCCGATTTCTCGGTGTCGAAACTGTCCGAGATCGCTGTGGGTTGGGCTACCAAACCCAAACCGCCTGCTGCGTAAACAAGACCAGATTCGCACCTCGCGCGCGGAACGCCCTCTTTGCAGGTGGAAGCCGGCGCGGTGTGCTCATCGTGTTGCCGAGCCACACGATGGCCGCATCCTGCCTTGCATGGAATCGTGAAGGGGAGCCTCCACCACGCAGCCAAGCCTCGAATTCCGCATCCTCGGCCGCGTGCTCGCCACGGGCTTGCCGTGCGATGCGCAGAAGGCCTGGCGGCGCTGAAATAGGAAGGCATAGTACGAATGCACCTATACGCGCAGCTCTATCAGGCCGAGTTAAACCAGGAGGTGGGACGCACGCTGGTGGACAACTTGCTAGAACGCAGGGCGCCAATCCTGCTGAGGCTGGCAATGGTCTTGGCGCTGACAGACCGGCGCTCGTGCATGCCCTCGGCCCTGGTGCGTGATGTGCCCGTGGAACGCGGGATGGTCGCCTGACTGGTGGACCGAGGGATTGAGACCGAGGTAGCTCACCAGCTTCTGTGGCGACGAGAACCGGCTGATGTCGCCGATAGCAGCCAGGACGCTGAAGGCCACGACCAAGTCCACGCCACCGATTGTCATCAGCCGGCGCACGTTCTCATCGCCAAGCGCCTGCTGGGCGATGCTGCTGTCGATGGTGGCCAGCTCAGCGGCAAGGCGGCCGAGCTCGTCATGGTGCCGGAGTGCCGCACGCATCTGGTCGTCCGGCAGCGGGAGGGCTTCCAGTCGAGCGCGGCCCTTGGCGCTATAAACCCGTCCCGTCTCGCGGGGCATGAGGTTAGCGTGAAGGATGGATTGGATACGGTTCTTCAGACGGGTCATCTGCGAGACCAACTGCGTGCGCTCCGCGACCAGGCGTCGTTGGAGCTCCACCTTTGCGCTGGGCATCCAGACCTCGGGCAAGAACTGCGCGGCATGCAGCCGCGCCAAGGTGGCGGCGTCGATCTTGTCCGTCTTTACCTTCGCCCAAGCGATGGCCCGCACTTGCAGTGGGTTGGCAATCGCCACCCGCCGCACGAACGGCGTGAGCAAGCGAACGATGACGGCGGTGTTGCCGGTGGCCTCCAGAACCACGTCGTCGTCCTTGCTCAGCGTCTGCGCTGCGAACGCGAGAACGGCTTCGCGGTCCATGGCGAAGCGGCCGTGGTCCTTGACCACACCGTTGTCCAGAATCGCAACCTGCGCGAAGTTGCGATGGACGTCTAAACCGATGACTCTCATAGGCGACCTCCTGCAGTGAAGACACGGCGGGAACTCGCGGGCACACGACAACTACGGATTCGCGCTCTCGGCGCAACCGGGCGGATCGAAGGGGCGGCCAGATAACAACCCGAGCTCGCAGCTCATTGTCGAACTTCGGCCTGCCCGCAAACACATGTTCCCGTCGCCCCTTTCCCGGTTCCTCGACGATACGCCGACTGGTGGAAGAGGGGCGAGCCCGAAGCATGCCGGGTAACAACTGGGTAGAGAACCGCATCCGGCCTATCGCGCTCGGGAGGCAGAACTGGTTATTCGCCGGCAGTTTGCGGGCGGGCAAGCGGGCTGCAGCCGTGATGAGCCTGCTCCACTCGGCCAAGCTCAATGGGCTGGACCCCCACGCCTATCTGCGCGATGTTCTGGAGCGGCTGCCTACATTCCCGGCCAGTCGGATCGGTGACCTACTGCCCCATCGTTGGAACCCGCGAGCCGCGCGATAGCATTGGCGCCGTTTTGTCTCTCTCACCAAAGGAGACCGCAGGCATCTGTGATTCGAACCCTGATGCATACCCCGCAGAGCTAACGCGCTGCGATAGCACAATGGCCAACGCCCCAATTTCAAAGATTCCTGAAGACGTAAATCGACAGGCTCGCAGGTCGGCGGACCTTGCTGTGGAGCAGTTCAAGTTGAATGCGCAGATTTCAGCGACCTGCCCGGACTGTGCTGAGTGCATACAGGTTGATTACGTCGGCCCGCCGTCGGACACCTTCCTCACGAAATGCAAATGTCGCCGCAGCAACTTCATCTTGCGTGGCGTCATGGGACCGCTAGAAGCGGTTCTACGACGTAGGGGCGATGTCGTTAGGCAGGCTGCCGGTGCAACCGTGCTCGACGCTGCCTTCTATGCGATGTACTTCACCGAGAAGGAACGAGGCGAATACTTTGGCTGCCCGCTTGATCCTGAAGAGGTATTGCCCAACACAAGCGCCGACGTCATTGCCGATGCGGTAGAGCGCTCAAGACGCCTGTACAACGGTCCCCATGCATATGTGGGTGCAGCGTTCTTCGAGTACCCCGACGTCGCGATGACTTATGAGGCAGCCGTAACGAAGTTGCGGCGAGACAATCCAGGCTTCAGCGACGACGTGTACGGCGTGGTCATTCACGACAGCATCCGTGGCATGAGGTAGGCGTCGGCGCGCCAGCGCTGCCTTCACATGCAAGTCGTTCAAGGCGGGTTTGCCGGACGCGTACGAAGTGGCATCAGAATCAAGGGTGCAACGGCCGCAGGCTTGGTACTGCCAGCCGGTCAGGTTCGGCTAAGCAAGTTGCTCCACACTGGTTCCGACCCTCCCAAGGAGCCCTGACTTTTCCTCCCTGAGCAGGCCTGTTGGCGCCGATCTAAATTTGACCCACCGGGGATGCGGACGATTTCTTGGACTACCTGGAGGTAGTTCATGTATTCATACGAGGACCGGCTTCGAGCCGTGCAGCTGTACGTCAAGCTGGGCA
>JBHIWE010000201.1:0-8126 GCA_041987645.1 Acidovorax sp.
GAGACCTCCAGGTTCTGGAAGACCGACAGGTTCTCGTAGATGGACGGCGTCTGGAACTTGCGGCCGATGCCCAGGCGCACGCGTTGGTGCTCGGCCATGCGCGTCAGCTCCTCGTTCTTGAACTTGATGCTGCCGCCGGTGGCGCGCGTCTTGCCGCAGATGAGGTCCAGCAGCGTGGTCTTGCCCGCGCCGTTGGGGCCGATGATCACGCGCAGCTCGTTCTTGTCCACGTACAGCGTGAGGTTGTCGATGGCCTTGAAGCCGTCGAAGGAGACGGTGAGGTCTTCCACGGCGAGGGCGAAGTCGGTGTTGCTCATGGATGGGGCTCCTGCGCGGTGGTGGTGTTGTTCAGACGCCCTGGTGGCGCGTGCCCTGGGGCAGCGGCGCGCCGGCGGGGGCGGCCAGGGCGGAGGGCTGCGGCTCGGCGGCCGGGGCCTGCGCGGGCCATGGCGCCGGCGAAGGCGCGGGCACGGCGGCGCGGCGCAGGGCCTCGCGGCGGCCCTTCCACCAGGGCACGATGCGCTCTTCCCACACGCCGGCCAGCCCCATCGGGAAGGCCATGGTCACGCCGATAAAGAGCGCCGCCATGAGGAACAGCCACAGGTCCGGAAAGCTCTCGGAAAAGTACGTCTTGCCCGCGTTGACCAGCAGCGCGCCATAGACCGCGCCCACCAGGCTCATGCGCCCGCCCACGGCGGCGTAGATCACCATTTCGATCGAGGGCACGATGCCCACGAAGCTCGGCGACATGAATCCCACCTGCAGCGTGAACAGTGCGCCACCGATGCCCGAGAGCGCCGCCGCCAGGCAGAAGGTGAAGACCTTGAAATTGGCCACGTCGTAGCCCGAGAAGCGCACGCGGTCTTCCTTGTCGCGCATGGCCAGCAGCAGCGTGCCCAGCTTGCTCTTCTGGATGAAGCGGCACAGCAGGATGGACAGCACCAGCAGCGCCACGCACACGTAGTAGAGGATGACTTTGGCGCTGTCGGTGCGCGTGTCCCATCCCCAGAGCGTCTTCAGGTCGGTCATGCCGTTCACGCCGCCCGTGTAGCCCTGCTGGCCGATGATGAGCACCGTGCAGATCAGTGCCACGGCCTGCGTGATGATGGCGAAATACACGCCCCCCACGCGGCGCTTGAACATGGCGAAGCTCACGATCCAGGCCAGCAGCGTGGGCAGCACCACCACGGCGGCCAGCGCGAACGGCAGGCTCTTGAACGGCACCCAGAACGAGGGCAGCGCGGTGATCTGGTTCCAGTCCATGAAGTCCGGAATGCCGGGCGTGGACTGGATCTTGGTGCTGACCGGGTCGGAGGCTTCGAGCTTCAGGAACATCGCCATGGCGTAGCCGCCCAGGCCGAAGAAAACGCCCTGCCCCAGGCTCAGCACGCCGCCGTAGCCCCACACCATCACCAGCCCGATGGCGACGAAGGCATAGGTCAGGTACTTGCCCACCAGGTTGAGGCGGAAGATGTCGAGGCTCAGTGGCAGGACCACGGCCAGCAGCACGGTGAGCAGCACCAGGCTGGCGAGCTGGTAGCGCTGGACCCAGGCTTTGAAGGCGTTCATGGGGGTGACTCCGTTGGATGCGGGAAGGACGTGAGCGCTGCCGTTCAGCGGCGGACCTTGGAGGCGAACAGCCCCTGCGGCCGCACCATCAGGATCAGCACGATCAGCGAGAGCGTGATCACCTTGGCCATGGAGCCAGCCAGGAAGAACTCGGTGATCGACTGCGTCTGCGCGATGCCGAAGGCCGACACCACCGTGCCCAGCAGGCTGGCCGCGCCGCCGAAGGTCACCACCAGGAAGGCATCGACGATGTAGAGCGAGCCCGAAGTGGGGCCGGTCGAGCCGATGGTGGTGAAGGCCGCGCCCGCCACGCCGGCAATGCCGCAGCCGATGGCGAAGGTGAGGCGGTCGGTCTTCTTGGTGTCGATGCCGATGGCGTTGGCCATCACGCGGTTGCTGACGGTGGCGCGCACCCGCAGGCCCCAGCGGCTCTTGTGCAGCGCGATCAGCACGCCGGCCGTCACCACCACGGTGAGGGCCAGCACGAACAGGCCGTTGACGGGAATGTCCAGGCCCTCGGCCGGCGCCCAGGAACCCATCAGCCATTCGGGCAGCGTGGGGCTCACTTCCTTGGGGCCGATGAAGGTGCGGAAGCACTGCTGCAGCGCCAGGCTCACGCCCCAGGTGGCCAGCAGCGTATCGAGCGGGCGTTTGTAGAGGTGGCGGATCAGCCCCCACTCCACCAGCCAGCCGGCCACGAAGGCGAAGCCGAAGGCGGCCACGATGGCCAGCGGGAAATAGAACGGCATGAAGCCGGGCGCGTACTGCGCCGTCAGCGTCGAGCCCAGGTAGATCGTGTAGGCGCCGATGGTCATGAACTCGCCATGCGCCATGTTGATCACGCCCATCTGGCCGAAGATGATCGCCAGCCCCAGGCCCATGAGCAGCAGCACCGCGAACAGGCTCAGGCCCGCGAAGCCCTGCATCAGGCCGATGTTCATCATTTCGGAGAAAGTCATGGTGCAGCTCCTGCGTGCAAACCAAGGGATAAATGCGATCCGTGCCGGCACCAGCCGCCGCAGCGGCCCGCACCGGGCGCGGCATCGAAGGCTGGCGCGGCCCCAGGCCAGAGACACCGAGGAAGGGCTGCCCCGCACCGACGGTGTCGTCCCCCTCCCGCCCAGCGAGAGAGGGGGGAGGCGCGCAGCGCCTCAGGGGATGCCTTACTGATACCCCTTGGGGAACGGATCGGGCTTGATGAGCTCGGGCGATTCCGAGACCACCTTGAACGTGCCGTCCGGCAGCCCCTGGGCGATGCGCGACTTGCTCCAGAGGTGGTGGTTGGCGTCCACCTTCACGTAGCCCTCGGGCGCGGTCTTGAGTTCGATGCCGGGCGATGCGGCCACCACCTTGTCCACGTCGAAGCTCTTGGCTTTTTCCACCGCGGCTTTCCAGAGCCACGGACCCAGGTAGCCGGCCTGCGTCACGTCGCCGATCACCGCGTTGGGGCCGTACTTGGCCTTGAACGCGGCCACGAACTTCTTGTTGTTTTCGTTGTCCAGTGACTGGAAGTACTTCATCGACGAATAGAAGCCCGCGAAGTTCTCGCCGCCCACGCCGGTCATCTCGTCCTCGGTGACCGAGAGCGTCACCAGCAGCTGCTTGTCGCCCGTGATGCCCGCGGCCTTGAGCGCCTTGTAGAACGCCACGTTGGAGCCGCCCACCACCGCCACGAAGATGCAGTCGGGCTTTTGCACCTTGATCTTGTTCATCAGCGAGCCGAAGTTGGTGCTGCCCAGCGGGTAGTACTCCTCGCCGACGACCTTGCCCTTCTGGAAGTTCTCGATGTGCTTGCGCGCGATCTTCATCGAGGTGCGCGGCCAGATGTAGTCCGAGCCGATGAGGAAGAAGGTCTTGGCCTTCTTCTCCTTCTGCGCCCAGTCCAGGCTGTAGAGGATCTGCTGGGTGGCTTCCTGGCCGGTGTAGATCACGTTCTTGGATTGCTCCAGGCCCTCGTAGAACGTGGGGTAGTAGAGCAGGCCGTTTTCCTTCTCGAAGATCGGGAGCACGGCCTTGCGCGAGGCGCTGGTCCAGCAGCCGAACACGGCGGCGCAGTGGTCGTTGATGAGCAGCTTCTTGGCCTTTTCGGCGAAGGTGGGCCAGTCGGAGGCGCCGTCTTCCTTGATGACCTTGATCTTGCGGCCCAGCACCCCGCCCATGGCGTTGATCTGGTCGATGGCGAGCTGCTCGGCCTGGATGGAGCCCGTCTCCGAGATCGCCATGGTGCCCGTGGCCGAATGCAGCTGGCCCACCGTCACCTCGGTGTCGGTCACGGCCAGCTTGGTCGTGTTGACCTGGGCCGTGGGCTGGGCCTGACCCCAGGCCGGCAGGCCGGCGATGGAGGCGGCGCCCATGGCCTGCAGCAGGCGGCGGCGGCCGGCATCGGCGCTGGCCAGGGGGGACGTGGCGTTCCGGGGATCGAGAGGGTGCTTCATGAAGGCGCTCCTTGCATCTGGCGAGGGGGGGAGAGGGCGACGCACGGGTCGTCGTCCCGGTCGGCGGGGGAAGTTCCGCGCTGGAATGAAGGTTAGGGAGAACCCTGCAGGGCGCCCATACGTCAATTAACGTAGTGGCCTGCGCACGGCGCTGCTGCACGCCGCTTCAAGAACGTTTCTTGCATGCCTGCACGGCATGGCAACTCCCACAGACGCCCCTGCGGCCAGGCAGACGATCTTCCGCTTCCGGCGCGAATACAACGCCTGGGTGGCCGACGAGTCCATGGAGGACTACGCGCTGCGCTACACGCCCAAAAGCTTCCGGCGCTGGAGCGAATTCCGCGTGGCCAACACGGCCTTCGGCTCGCTCTCGTTCCTCGCGCTGGAGGCCATCGGTGGCGCCATCGCGCTCAATTACGGCTTCGCCAACGCGCTCTGGGCGATCCTCGCGGTGGGGGTGCTGATCTTCCTCACCGGCCTGCCGATCGCCTACTGTGCCGCGCGCTACGGACTGGACATGGATCTGCTCACGCGTGGCGCCGGTTTCGGCTACCTGGGCTCGACCATCACCTCGCTGATCTACGCGGTGTTCACCTTCATCTTCTTCGCGCTGGAGGCGGCCATCATGGCGCTCGCCCTGCGGCTGGTGGTGGACTGGCCGCTGCAGTGGTGCTATGTGCTTTCCTCGCTCGTCATCCTGCCGCTTGCCATGCGCGGCATCACGCTGATCTCGCGCCTGCAGGCCTGGACGCAGCCGCTCTGGCTCTTCCTGCTGCTGCTGCCCTTCGTGTGGATCGCGCTCGCGCAGCCGCAGCTCTACCGCGACTTCGCCAGTCTCTCGGGCCTCAAGAGCGGCAGCAGCCAGTTCGATCCGCTCATGTTCGGCGCGGCGTGCGCGGTGATCTTCTCGCTGGTGGTGCAGATCGGCGAGCAGGTGGACTTCCTGCGCTTTCTGCCCGAGCGCACCGCCGCCAACCGCTGGCGCTGGTGGGGCGCGGTGCTGGTGGCCGGGCCAGGCTGGATCGCCATGGGCATGCTCAAGATGGCGGGCGGCGCCTTCCTCGCGTTCGCGGCGCTGCAATTCGAGGTGGGCGTGCAGCGCGCGGCCGAGCCCACGCAGATGTTCCTGGCCGGCTTCCAGCAGGTGATGCAGTCGCTGGGCCTGCCCGGCATGGCGGTGGCCGTGACGGTGCTGTTCGTCGTCGTCTCGCAGATCAAGATCAACCTTACCAACGCCTATGCGGGCTCGCTCGCCTGGTCCAACTTCTTTGCGCGCATCACGCGCAGCCACCCGGGGCGCGTGGTGTGGCTGGTGTTCAACGTGGGCATCGCCACGCTGCTGATGACGCTGGACGTGTTCGGGGCGCTGGAGAAGGTGCTGGCCTTCTACAGCAACGTGGCCATCGCCTGGGTGGGCGCGCTGGTGGCCGACCTGGTCATCAACAAGCCGCTGGGCCTCTCGCCACGGGGCATCGAGTTCCGTCGCGCCTATCTCTACGACTTCAACCCCGTGGGCCTGGGCGCCATGGTGCTGGCCGCCGCGGTGGCCTGCTGCGCCTATGCTGGTTTGCTGGGCGAGGCCGCGGCGGCCTTCTCGCCCTTCATTGCGCTGGCCCTGTCCATGGCGTTGGCGCCGCTGCTGGCGTGGTGGACGGGAGGGCGCTACTACCTGGCCCGCCAGCCCACCACGGACTGGGCGCCGGGCGAGCTGGTGCGCTGCGCGGTCTGCGAGAACTGCTTCGAGTCCGAGGACATGGCGGGCTGCCCCGCGTACGGCGCGGCCATCTGCTCGCTGTGCTGCTCGCTCGAATCGCGCTGCCACGACCGCTGCAAGACCGGCTCGCGCGCGGCCGACCAGCTGCGCGGGCTGGCCACGCTGCTGCTGCCGCGCACGTGGGCCGCCAAGGTGAATTTCCGGCTCGGCCAGTACCTGATGGTGCTGGTGTCGCTGTGTGCGGCGCTCGCCTTCCTGATCGGAGTGGTTTACGTGCAGGAGGGGCTGGAAACGCCCGCGCAGTTCCTGCGCGGGCCCTTCCTCAAGGTCTATGCCCTGCTCGCGCTGCTGGCCGCCGTGTGCGCGTGGTGGGTGGTGCTCAGCACCGACAGCCGGCGCATGGCGCAGGACGAATCCGAACGCCAGACCCAGCTGCTGCTGCAGGAGATCGAGGCGCACAAGCGCACCGACGCCGAACTGCAGGCCGCGCGCGACCGCGCAGAGGCCGCCAACATGGCCAAGACCCGCTACGTGGCCGGCATGACGCACGAGCTGCGTTCGCCGCTCAACAGCATCCTGGGCTATGCGCAGATCCTGCAGAAGGGCCCGCCGGACGCCCACGCGCTGCGCGACGCGCTTTCCACCATCGAGCGTAGCGGCCGGCACATGCATGCGCTGATCGACGACTCGCTGGAGCTGGCGCGCATCGAAGCCGGCCGGCTGCGGCAGGTGCTCGTGCCGCTGCCGCTGCCCGAGCTGGTGCGCGACGTCGAAGGCATGCTGCGCCCGCAGGCCGAGGCCAAGGGCCTGGCCTTCGCCGTGGAGGTGCTGGGTGCGATGCCCGAATGGATCCGCGCCGACGCCAAGCGTCTGCGGCAGATCCTCATCAACCTGTTGTCCAACGCGGTGCGCTTCACCCGGCAGGGCGAAGTGCGGCTGCGGCTGGACTTCCGCGCGCACGTCGCGCGCATCGAGGTGATCGACACCGGCATCGGTATCGAGCCGCAAGACCTCGAACGCATCTTCCTGCCCTTCGAGCGCGGCAGCGCCGGCCGCCGCACCATTGAAGCCGGCACCGGCCTGGGCCTGACCATCACCCACTTGTTGACCGAGCTCATGGGCGGTCAGCTCAGCGTTCGCAGCACTGTGGGGCAGGGCAGCACCTTCACCGCGCGCCTGTATCTGCCCGCCGCCGCGCCCGACCCGGCCTGGCAGCCCGCGCAGGCCGCCGCCCTGCGACCCGTGGTGGGCTATCGGCCGCCGCGCCGGACGCTGCTGGTGGTGGACGACCAGCCGCTGCAGCGTCAGCTGCTCGCCGGCCTGCTGATGCCGCTGGGGTTCGGCGTGCGCGAAGCCGCGAGCGGGCGCGAATGCCTGGAGATCGTGCGCCAGTCGCCGCCCGACCTGGTGCTGCTGGACATCACCATGGACGATCTCGACGGCTGGCAGACCGCCACGATGCTGCGAGAGTGCCTGCCTGCCGCGGTGCTGCCCATCGTCTTCGTCTCTGCCAACCAGTTCGACAACGACGGCGCGCGCGTGGCCGCCCACGGTTGCCAGGGCTTCGTGGGCAAGCCGGTGGTCGAATCGGAGCTCTTGCAGGCCCTGCAGTCCGCGCTCGGCCTGCAGTGGCTGCACGACCCGGCGCGGGACGAGGCCCCACGCGCATCCACCAGCGCCGCGCCCGCGCAGGCCGATGCCACGGCGGGTTGTGCGGGGGGGCTGCCCGAGCCAACGCGCGAGGCGCTGCACCAGCTGGCCCGCTCCGGACAGGCCTCCGCGCTGCGCGCCCGGCTGCATGCAGTCCAGGCCGCACATCCCGAATTGGCCGCGCTGCTGGAGCAGTTGCAGGAAGCGGCCGGCCAACTCGACTTCGAACGGCTCACCCGCCTGTTGCGCGAACCCGAAGACGACACCGATGAACCCGACTGAACCCACCCCCGACTCCGTCCCTTTTGCCCCTTCCGCTGGGCCGCAGCGCGTGATCCTGGTGGTGGACGACGACCTCGCCACGCTGCGCATGCTTGGCGACGCGCTGGCCGCCGAAGGCTACGCCGTGCTGGCCGCCCGCGATGCCGACGAGGCGCTGGAACGCTTCGACCTGGCCGTGCCCGACGGCGTGCTGCTGGACGCCGTGATGCCCGGCACCGACGGCTTCACGCTCTGCGCCCACATCAAGGCCACGCCGCCTTGGTCGCATGTCCCCATCGTGTTCATGACCGGCCTTTCCGAGACCGACCAGATCGTGCGCGGCTTCGCAGCCGGCGGAGTGGACTACGTGGTCAAGCCGCTGCGCCTGCCCGAGGTGATGGCCCGGCTGGCCACGCACGTCGCCAACGCCCGCGCTGCCCGGCTGGCGCGCGATGCTGTGGATGTGGCCGGCATGGGCGTGGTCGTGCTCGATGCGC
>JBHIWE010000202.1:0-8086 GCA_041987645.1 Acidovorax sp.
CCGCACAGCTCCGCCACCTCGCCGATGGTGAAGTAGCGCTTGGCAGGAATGGAGGGCAGCGTTGTACTCATGGGACTTCGCGAACAGAACCGGTCAGCCGGCGAGCGTACCGCAGGGCTTGCGGGCGTGCCACCCTAAAACCCGGGGGATTCCGCAAGGATTCACGGCGCCGGTGCCGCGCCCTGGATCTGCTCCTTGAGCTTGCTGCTGGCATGGAAGGTGACGACACGGCGAGCCTCGATGGGAATCGACTCCCCGGTCCGCGGGTTGCGCCCTGGACGAGGCGCCTTCGTGCGGATCTGGAAATTGCCGAAACCCGACAGCTTCACATCGTCGCCCTCGACCAGGCTTTGCGATATCAGGTCGAAGAACGCATCGACCATGTCCTTGGACTCGCGCTTGTTCAACCCGATGTGGTCGAACAGCAGATCGGCCAGCTGCGCCTTGGTCAGCGCCGGCGTCTCCAGACTCTCCACCGCGAATTCCATCGCGCCTCCTTCGTGGTCTTTCAACATGCTCACCGCAGCCGGGCGCCCGTGCGGCGCGACAGCTCCTGCAGGGCCGCCTGCACGGCGGACTCGATCTCGGCGTCGGTCAAGGTCGCCTCGCCGCTGCCCAGGGTCAGGCGCACGGCCAGACTCTTCTCGCCCGCCACCAGCGCGCCGGCGGCAGGCACCTCGCCCTCGCGCAGCGGCTTGGGACGGAAGACATCGAACAGCACGGCTGAGCGCAGCAGGCCCTGTGGCACGGCGGCCTCGATCGCGGCCATGACCTCCGCATGCGTCACGCGTTCGGCCACGACCACGGCGATGTCCCGCTCCACAGCCTGCTGCTTGGCCACCGGAGCGAACACGGGCACACGCCGGCGCAGCACCGCGTCGAGTTCCAGCTCGAACAGCACGGGTGCCATCGGCAGGCCCCAGGACTGGCGCCATTGCGGATGCAGCTCGCCCACATGGCCGATGCATTCGCCATCCAGCATCACGCGCGCGCAACGGCCCGGGTGCATGGCCGGATGGTTGCCCGGCTCATAGACGGCATCGAGGGGCGCCAGCAGCGCTTCGACGTCGCCCTTGATGTCGAAGAAATCGACCGCCTTGTCCTTGTCGCCCCACTGCAGCATGTCGCCGGCGCCATAGGCCAGCCCTGCCACGCGCATGGGTTGATGCACGCCCGCTACCGTAGTGTCGGAATCGACGACGGAGCCATCGCGCAGGAACACGCGGCCCAGCTCAAAGACGCGCACACGCGGGGCCTTGCGGTCGAGGTTGAACTTGAGCACCTGCAGCAGCGAACCCAGCAGCGACGAACGCATGACGCTCAGCTGGCTGGCGATGGGGTTGAGCAGCTGGATGGGCTGGGCATTGCCCGCCAGATCGCGCTCCCAGGCCGCCTCGACAAAGCTGAAGTTGATGGTTTCCTGATAGCCCAGTGCGGCGAGCTCGCGGCGCACGGCGAAGGGACCGCGGCGCGACTCGGCACGCAGCTTGGGCGTGATCGGCGCGATGGGCGGCGTGGTGGGCAGATGCTCGTAGCCGACCATGCGGGCCACCTCTTCGATGAGGTCTTCCTCAATGGTCAGGTCGAACCGGTACGAGGGCGGCACCACGTGCAGCACGCCGTCTTCGGCGCGCACGGGCAGGCCCAGACGCTGCAGCGCGTCTTCGCACTGGGCTTGCGCCAACGGCATGCCGATGACCTTGGCAGCGCGGACCACGCGCAGCGACACCGTGCGCGACTCGGGCATGCGGACCTGCTGGTCGTCCACGGGGCCGCAGGCGGTTTCGGGCGTGCCGCAGATCTGCAGGATGAGCTGCGTGATGCGCTCGATGTGCTCCACGGTGCCTTGCGGATCGACGCCGCGCTCGAAGCGGTGTCCGGCGTCGGTCGAGAAGTTGTAGCGGCGCGAACGGCCCGCCACCGATTTGGGCCACCAGAAGGCGGCCTCGACGTAGATGTGGCGCGTATCGTCCGACACGGCCGTCGCATCGCCGCCCATGATGCCGGCCAGAGACTCCACCGCCTGGTCATCGGCGATGACGCCTACGGTTTCATCGACCGTGACGGTGTTGCCGTTGAGCAGCTTGAGCTGTTCACCGGCGCGGCCCCAGCGCACGTCCAGGCCGCCATGGATCTTGTCCAGATCGAAGATGTGCGAGGGCCGGCCCAGCTCGAACATCACATAGTTGGAGATGTCCACCAGCGGCGACACGCTGCGCTGCCCGCAGCGGGCCAGGCGGTCCACCATCCAGGCGGGCGTGGCGACGCGCGTGTTGACGTTGCGCACGATGCGGCCCGAGAAACGGCCGCACAGATCGGGGGCGGACACCTTGACCGGCAGGCGCTCGTATAGCACAGCGGCCACGGGCGGGAATTCCGGCGAGCGCAGGGGCGCGCCGGTCAGGGCCGACAGCTCGCGGGCGATGCCATGCACGCTCAAGGCATGCGCGAGGTTGGGCGTGAGCTTCAGGGTGAACAGCGTGTCGTCCAGATTGAGCTGCTCGCGGATGTCGCGGCCCACCACGGCATCGCCGGCCAGCTCCAGCAGGCCATCCTGATCTTCCGTGATCTGCAATTCGCGCGCGGAGCACAGCATGCCCTGGCTTTCGACGCCGCGCAGCTTGCCCAGCTTGATCATGAACGGCTTGCCGTCGGGGCCGGGGGGCAGCTGCGCGCCCACCAAGGCGCACGGCACCTTGATGCCGACCCGCGCATTGGGCGCGCCGCAGACGATGTTCAGCAGCGCCTCCTGCCCCACATCCACCTGGCAGATGCGCAGGCGGTCGGCGTTCGGGTGCTGCACGGCTTCCTTGATCTCACCCACCACGATCTTGCTGAAGGCGGGCGCGACGGGGCGGAGTTCCTCCACCTCGAGACCGGCCATGGTCAGGGTCTCCGCCAGCTCGGCGGTGGTCAGCGGCGGATTGCAGAACTCTCGCAGCCAGGATTCTGGAAATTGCATTTTCGGATTCTCGTGATTCGGTCGGTTGGGGGCACCGGCCGGCGATCCACCGGTGCCATGGCCTGCCAGGGCCGCGTCTTCTCGTTCTTACTGGAACTGCGACAGGAAGCGGATGTCGCCATCGAAGAAGAGGCGCAGGTCGTTGACCCCGTAGCGCAGCATCGTCAGCCGGTCAGGGCCCATGCCGAAGGCGAAGCCGATATAGGTCTCCGGGTCCAGCCCCATGTTGCGCACCACGTTGGGATGCACCTGACCGGAACCCGCCACTTCGAGCCAGCGGCCCGCGAGCGGGCCGGCCTGGAACTGGATATCAATCTCCGCGCTGGGCTCGGTGAAAGGAAAGAAGCTGGGACGGAAGCGCAGCACCAGATCGTCGCTCTCGAAGAAGGTGCGGCAGAAGTCGGTGAACACGACCTTCAGATCCTTGAAGCTCACGTTCTCGCCGATCCACAGGCCTTCGCACTGGTGGAACATGGGCGAATGGGTGGCATCGCTGTCAACGCGGTAGGTGCGGCCGGGCGCGATCACGCGGATCTCGGGCATGCCCTGCCCTGCATCGATCCGGGCACGGTGGCGCTTGACGTGCTGCACGGCGTGACGCACCTGCATCGGGCTGGTGTGCGTGCGCAGCAGGTGGGGCGCGGCCTCGGTGCCGCCTTCGACATAGAAGGTGTCGTGCATCGAACGCGCGGGATGGTCCTGCGGCGTGTTCAGCGCGGTGAAGTTGAACCAGTCGGTCTCGATCTCGGGGCCCTCGGCCACATCGAAACCCATGGAGCCGAAGATCTGCTCGATCCGCTCCAGCGTGAGGGTGACGGGATGCAGACCGCCCTGTCCGCGGCGACGGCCCGGCAGGGAAACATCCAGCGCTTCGGCCTTGAGCTGCACCTGCAGTTCGGCATCGGCCAGGGCCTGGCGGCGCTCGGTCAGCGCGGCTTCGACTGCCTGCTTGGCCAGATTGATCGCAGCGCCACGCGATTTCTTTTCCTCGACCGACAGCTGCGCCATGCCCTTCATCAGCTCGGTCAGACGACCGGACTTGCCCAGAAACTGCGCCTTGGCATTTTCCAGATCAGCAGGGGTTGCGGTTTGCGCGAAAAGCTGCCGCGCGCTTTCGACCAGGGAATCCAGCTCGTTCATATCGACTCTTGAAAATGAACAAGGGCTAGTGCCTTTTCAAGCTCTAGCCCTTGTTGTTACTGCGCAGAGTGCTACCAAGACGATAGCACCCAACCGTGAAATCAAGCAGCCAGCTTGGCCTTGACCTGTTCCACGATGCTGCCGAAGGCAGCCTTGTCATGCACCGCGAGGTCGGCCAGCATCTTGCGGTCGATCTCGATGGATGCCTTCTTCAGGCCGTTCGTGAACTGGCTGTAGGTCAGGCCCAGTTCGCGCGAAGCGGCGTTGATACGGGCGATCCACAGTTGGCGGAACACGCGCTTCTTGGTGCGGCGGTCACGGTAGGCATATTGCCCAGCCTTCATCACCGCCTGCTTGGCGATGCGGAAGACATTACCGCGGCGACCACGGAAACCCTTGGCGAGGGCTAGAACTTTCTTGTGACGGGCACGGGCCGTTACACCACGTTTGACGCGAGGCATGTGAGTACTCCTTGTTCGTCAGTTATTACAGGCCAGCGCTAGGCAGCATCTGTGCGATGGAGCCCATATTGGTCTCATGCACGGCGACTGCACCACGCAGATGGCGCTTGTTCTTGGTGGTCTTCTTGGTCAAGATGTGACGCTTGAAGGCTTGACCGCGCTTGACGGTGCCACCGGGACGAACGCGGAAACGCTTTTTCGCGCTGCTCTTGGTCTTCATTTTGGGCATGTAAATGCTCCTTTTCTTTGTGCTCGTGAGGCGTTCGCGAACCGATTCGCGAACTTGTTGGCCCCGAGCCACTTTTTCTGCAGCCGCATCGCTGCGCTGCACGACGGCGCGCATTGTGCACGCCATCTGTTGCATTGCGGGACTTTTCAGACCCGCAATACACATCTTTGAGGGCAGGCCATCGGCCCGCCCTACCTCATCAAATCAAGCTGCCGGAGTCGCAGACCCTGCCGCTTCGCCAGCGGGCTTGGAAGCAGGCTTCTTGCGGCCGGGCGCGATCATCATGATCATCTGGCGGCCTTCGAGCTTGGGAAACTGCTCGACGAGGATCGAATCACCCAGGTCATCGCGGATGCGATTGAGCAAGGCCAGACCGAGTTCCTGGTGCGTGATCTCGCGACCACGGAACCGCAGGGTGATCTTGCACTTGTCACCCTCCGCCAGGAAGCGGCGGATGTTGCGCATCTTGATGTTGTAGTCGCCGTCATCGGTACCGGGACGGAACTTCACTTCCTTGATTTCGATGACCGTCTGCTTGGCCTTGGCTTCTGCCGCGCGCTTTTGTTCAAGGTACTTGAACTTGCCGTAGTCCATGAGACGGCACACGGGAGGGCTGGCCGTGGCGGCGATCTCCACCAGGTCCACATCCAACTCGCCCGCCATGCGGAGGGCTTCCATCAGACTCACCACGCCCAGAGGCTCATTGTCAGGACCCGAGAGGCGAACCTCAGGGGCCATGATTTCCCGATTCAGGCGATGCTTGCGCTCTTCGCGGTGACGACGATCACGAAATTCAGTAGCGATGACTATTTTCCTTCAATCAAAATGCTACAAAAATAGTAGCTGATGCCGCCCGGCCCACGCGAGCTAAAGCTGTTTCAATCCAGATCAGGCTTTAGAGGCGATGTCTTCTGCGATGAGCGCGACGAACGCTTCGAGGGACATCACACCGAGGTCTCGATTACCCCGGGCGCGCACTGCGACGGCGCCGGCTGCCTTTTCCTTCTCGCCAGCGACGAGGATGTAAGGCAGCTTTTGCAACGAATGCTCCCGTATTTTATACGTGATCTTTTCGTTACGCAGGTCGGTGATGACTCTAAGGTTTTGATGCGGCAGTGCTTTTTGCAGTTTTGCGGCGATTTCGCGACAGTATTCGTCCTGCGCACCCGTGATGTTGAGCACCGCGACCTGCACCGGAGCCAACCAGGTGGGCAGCGCGCCCGCGTGCTGCTCGATCAGGATGCCGATGAAACGCTCCAGGCTGCCCACGATGGCGCGGTGCAGCAGGATGGGCGTGTGCCGTGCGCCGTCCTCGCCCACGTATTCGGCGCCCAGGCGCGCCGGCATCGACGGATCGACCTGGATCGTGCCGCACTGCCAGTGGCGGCCGATGGCGTCGCGCAGAGTGTATTCGAGCTTGGGGCCATAGAACGCACCGTCGCCCACGGCGATCTGGTATTCGCAGCCGGAGGCCTTCAGGCTTTCGATCAGCGCATGCTCCGCGCGGTCCCAGCTCTCTTCCGAACCGATGCGCTTTTCAGGCCGCGTAGCGACCTTGTAGATGATGTCTGTGAAACCGAAGTCCTTATAGACCTTTTGCAGCAGCGCCGTGAAGTTGATGCACTCCTGCTGGATCTGCTCTTCAGTGCAGAAGATGTGGCCATCGTCTTGCGTGAAGGCACGCACGCGCATGATGCCGTGCAGGCCGCCCGTGGGCTCATTGCGGTGGCATTGCCCGAACTCACCGAAGCGCAGCGGCAGATCACGGTAACTCTTTACGCCCTGATTAAAGATCAGGATGTGGCCGGGGCAGTTCATCGGCTTGAGCGCGTAGTCGTGCTTCTCGCTCTCCGTCGTGAACATGTTCTCGCGGTACTTGTCCCAATGGCCGGTCTTTTCCCAGAGGTGTTTGTCGAGGATCTGCGGGCCCTTGACCTCCTGGTAGCCGTTGTCGCGATAGACCTGCCGCATGTATTGCTCCACGCCCTGCCATACGGTCCAGCCCTTGGGGTGCCAGAACACCGTGCCGGGGGAATGCTCGTCGATGTGGAACAGGTCCAACTCGCGGCCGAGCCTGCGGTGGTCGCGCTTTTCGGCTTCTTCGATGCGCTGGATGTAGGCGTCGAGATCCTTCTTGTCGGCCCAGGCCGTGCCGTAGATGCGCTGCAGCTGCTCGTTCTTGGCATCCCCGCGCCAGTAGGCGCCCGAGACGCGCGTGAGCTTGAATGCCTTCAGGAAGCGCGTATTGGGCACGTGCGGGCCGCGGCACATGTCCACGTATTCCTGGTGGTAGTAGAGGCCCATGGCGGTCTCGTCCGGCATGTCCTCGATCAGACGCAGCTTGTACTCTTCGCCGCGCGACTTGAAGACCTCGATCACCTCGGCGCGGGGCGTCATCTTCTTGATGACGTCGTAGTCCTGGGCGATCAGCTCCTTCATGCGCTTTTCGATGGCGGCGATGTCATCGGGCGTGAACGGGCGCTCGAAGGCGATGTCGTAATAGAAGCCTTCCTCGATCACCGGGCCGATCACCATCCGGGCCGTGGGATAGAGCTGCTTGACGGCATGCCCCACCAGGTGGGCGCACGAGTGGCGGATGATCTCCACGCCTTCCTGATCGCGCGGGGTGATGATCTGCAGGCGCGCGTCGTGGTCGATGAGGTCGCTGGCATCCACCAGGCGGCCATCCACCTTGCCGGCCACCGTGATCTTGGCCAGGCCCGGGCCGATGGCGCGCGCCACGTCGGACACCGAGACCGGGCCGGGGAATTCGCGCTGGGAATTGTCGGGAAGCGTGATCTGAATCATGGAGAAAAAATCCTGTGGGTCAATCGATCGAATGAGAGCCCGCGCAGCGCCGAAAAAACAAAAGCGCGGAACGATGTCCGCGCTTTTGGAGGGAAGGTGCAAATCAGGTGTGCAGGCGCGAACGTCCAGCCTCTAGCGGCCGGTGGAGTGCTCCGAAGTAGTTCGCGGTGTCATAACCAGATTGCCTTTCTCGCTCTTGCTGATTGAAGTAGCCGCAGATTTTACCCCCGCGCTCACGAGCGCGCGGCAAGGCCCCGGAGCGCCAACACGAAAAAGCCCGGGTGGCGATACGCCAACCGGGCTTGGAGCGAAGCATCCGCCCGGGCCATGCGCCCGGGCAGTTTCAGTCGATCAATGGAACTGCTCTTCCTCGGTGGAGCCGGTCAGCGCCTTCACGCTGGAGGTGCCGCCCTGGATCACGGTGGTCACATCGTCGAAGTAGCCTGCGCCCACTTCCTGCTGGTGCGACACGAAGGTGTAGCCCTT
>JBHIWE010000203.1:0-8026 GCA_041987645.1 Acidovorax sp.
GTTCGTGTCGTCCTCGGGCTACTTCTGCGAGGGTGCGGGCACGGCGTTCATGCCGTACTTGCTCAGCACCTTGGACACGCTGGCCTGGCGCTACAACGTGCCCGAGATGGCCTACCCGGAGGCGCTAATTCCCGGCATGCGTGAGGTCGGTGCACGCACCACGATGAACCTCTGGGGCAACGTGTATCCCCGCGGGGGTTTCCTGCACCAGACCGACGACCACAAGGCCAGTGCAGTGGTGGCCCAGCGCGCAGGCGATGTCGTCACGCGCCGGGGACAGATCCACGTTTATCAGCCGCTGCTCGCCAACTCCCGCGATGGCTACTGGCCGGCTGGCGCGCTCATGGAGAGCGATGCCTCGACGGGCAAGTGGCAGGAACTCACGCCAGTCCTGTCCTCGTCCTGCTCGGTCTTCCCGCGCAGCGGCGCCCTGACACAGGCCCGGCAAGGCGATTACGCCTGGGCGCTGTGGCGGCCCTATGCGTGCTGCGAACGCCGGGGCCAGGTGTTCCTGGGCAGCGTCGATTTCCTCTGAGGTGGTGCCATGAAGTTCCGTCCTGCATTCAATCCGTTCTCCCGCCGGGTACGTCGCACGAGGATCGTCATGGCGGTGGCCGGTGCGCTCGCGCTGACGAGCGGTGTGGCCTGGAGCCAACTGGGCTACCAGACCGGCGGCAGTGTCATCGGCGATGACGTCATGTACTCGATCGGCGGCGGAAACGCCGTGTCGATGGGACGTGCGGCTGGCATGCGCTCTCTCGGGGTCGGCGTGGGCTGGAACAGCAACTTGATCTGCGGTGACATGAGCATCCAGACCACGTTGAAGAATCAGCTCAACGGCGTCACCAACGGCTTCCAGCAAATCATGTCATCGGTGATCCAAAGCGCCACCAGCGCGGTGGCGTCGTTGCCGGCACTGATCATTCAGCGGGCCGATCCCGGCCTCTACAACCTGCTCACCAATGGCGTGTTGCAGGCACGGCTCGATTTCGACCGCTCCAAGCTGACGTGCCGTGCCATGGCGGAGAGGATGGCCGAGACGGCGGGCGGGCAGCTCGGCTGGAGCCAGATGGCAGAAGGCTTGGCGCTGCGCGATGCGGTGTCGAGCACGGATGCGGTCTCGGCCGTCGAGCAGGCCGAGACGCGCCGCGGCAATGACGGTGTGCCGTGGGTCGGGGGCAGCAACGCGGGAGGCTCCGGCCAGCCCGCGATCAAGGTCGTCGGCGATGTCACCCGCGCCGGCTACAACCTGGTCAACGGCCGCGGCGTGACCGATACATCGTCCATCGCACCGACCAGTTGCAGCAGTCTCTCGTGCCAGACCTGGACCTCGCCGCAGGCCGCCGTCGAGTGGGCCACGCGCGTACTCGGCGAGAAGGAACAGCGCACTTGCGATGCCTGCACCAAGACCGAGACGACGCCCGGCGTAGGGCTGACGCCGTTGATCCAAGAAGAATACGACGCCAAGCTGCAGGCGCTCCAGGATCTGGTGTCCAAGGCGAAGAACACGACGCCCGAGAACCTGCGCGAGGCTGGCAGTGCATCGCTGCCCATCACCCGCGGCGTGATCGAGGCGCTGCGTGACGAGCCGGACCAGCACCTGCTGTCGCAGCGCCTGGCGTCCGAGGTCGCGCTGTCCTCCGTGCTGGAGAAGGCGCTGTTGCTACAGCGCACGCTGCTCACGGGCAAGAAAGAGCCCAACGTCGCGGCCAACGAGCTTGCGGTGGAGGCCGTGAACAAGGAGAGCGATACGCTCGACCGCGAGATCCAGAACCTCAAAACGGAACTGGAACTGCGCCGCGAGCTGGCCAACAACTCGCCGATGGCCATCATTCAGCGCCATAGCACGCGCGCTTCGGGTTCGCGCGGCATCTACGAGGGCGATCCGGTGCCCGACCGTCTCGACCAACTCCAGAAGGGCAATCCGGGAGGTCGGCCATGAGCGAGGCTCGCATGACTTGGCGTCCACTACGCTGGCTGTTCAGCCGGCACGCGGCGAAAACCCTGCTATGGCTTGTGCTGGTCGTGGCCGCCGCCGTAGGGGCCAACGTCGCGGGCATCTACCTGGTCGGCAGTGTCGCGGCCTGGGAGCGGTGGCTGGCGGCGTCCGCAGGGTATTTCTTCATCTGGCGACTGTGCCTGTACGGCGGTACGGCCTATGGATGGGTCTGGATGCGCCGTCGGCTGCTGGCCCGCGAAGACAGCACGCAGGCGCGACGTCGGCTGATCCGCGCAGAGGTCGCCGGCGTCCTTGCCATTGTGGCGCTCGAAGCCAGCCTGTTGATGCAGGCCGCTTGAGGGGAGATCGAGGCAATGACGCTTTTCACGACCGACTACCTGGAGTACTACCTCACCCTCGTGTCCTGGATCGTCAACAACGGCATCTGGGCCGTGCTGGTGTCCAGCGGGGTGTTTGCGCTGCCCTTTGTGGCGATCGTCATCCAGGAATGGCTCAAGGCCAGAGCGGAGGGCGCCGACGAAGGCAACAAGGGCGTGCTCTCGGCGGCGCGCATCGAGAACCGAGTATTTGTGGCCATCGTGGTCGTGATGTTCGCCGGCATTCCGTTCATCGACGTCGACCTCAGCACTATCCAGTACGACAGCTCGCGCTCGGCGCAGTGCCAGGTCAGCGTGCCGCAGCCCGCGCAAACTGGCTGGTCGCAGTCCTTCAGCACCATCAACAACCAGTCGGCGAAGGTTCCGGTCTGGTGGGCTTTCATGCACGCGCTTTCGCGCGCCGTCACGAGCGCCTCGGTGGCTGCGATCCCGTGCGGCACGGATCTGCGGCAGATGCGGATGGAGATCGATGCCACACGCATCGACGACCCGGTGCTGGCCCAAGAAGTGGCGGATTTCACGCACGATTGCTATGGACCGGCTCGCGCCAAATTGTTCATGGCGCGGCCGGAGCTGGACGAAACGCAGATGAACGATGTGACCTGGATCGGTTCGAGGTTTTTCACGGACACGGGCGGTTACTACGACAGCTACCGCTCTAGCACGGCGCGCGAGGCATGGCCCTATGACGACACCCGCGACGCTGGGCTTGCGCAGGTTGCCAATGGTGGCGGCTACCCGACCTGCAGGCAGTGGTGGTCCGACGGCAGTAACGGACTGCGCGCGCGGCTGCTGGGGCAAGTGGACCCAAGCCTGCTGAATCGCCTGGCGGGCTGGGCTGGATTCCTGAGCCGGGCCGAGGTGGACGACTCCGTGATCCGCGCCATCGCGTCACCGCGGCAGCAGAAATTGAACCAAGGCAGCGTCTATACGGACTACGGCGGTCAGATCGACAAGACATTGCCCAATGTCGTCAACCGTGCCACCAGCGATGTTGGCTTGGCGGTTGGGGCTCTCGCCGCCTTCCCGGCAATGGACGTAGTGCGCCAAGCACTGCCCATGGTGCTCGCGCTGCTCAAGATGGCGCTCGTGATCTGCATTCCGCTAGTGCTGGTCGTGGGCACCTATGACCTGAAGATGGTCGTCACCGTCAGCACCGTCCAGTTCGCGCTGTTCTTCACGGACTTCTGGTTTCAGCTCGCACGCTGGATCGACAGCACCATCCTCGATGCGCTCTACGGGTGGGGCTTTGGCTGGAACCGGCCGCATACCAACTTCGACCCGCTGGTGGGGCTGAACAATGCCTTCGGCGACATGCTTTTGATGTTCGTCACCGGCACGATGTTCTTGGTCCTGCCGACTTTCTGGGTGGCAGCGCTTGGGTGGGTCGGAGTAAAAGCCGGGGTAATCGCTCAGAACCTGGCTGTCGGTTCCAAGGAAGCACGCGACAGCGCGGGATCAGGCGTAAACAAGGTTACCGGCAAGGTGCTTTGATCGGTCGCCCATTTCAGTCGTTGAACGGATCGTTCGGGTCGTGCGGGTCGATCCGCTGACCGCTGGACGAATACAGGCCAAAGCCTGCCTCGCCGTTTCGCAGTTCGTCCGGTTGCGTCCAGCGATCATCATTGACCGTCGAATTGCTGGCCGTCCATGCTGCGGCAACCCCAACCAGAAGCACCAACGCCAGCCAGAACGCGGCGTAGAACAGCAATCCCAGCGCGACCAGCTTCACTACCCATACGAGCACGGTGGCCCCGGCAAGCGGCATCCCCTTGGAGGCGAGCCAACACGACAACCTTCGCTCGCCGCGCGCATAGGCGCGCCATCCACGGCCAACGCTGCGGCCGAGGCGTTCTGCGGTGCTGATGCGGGTTGTCGTGTTCATGGTCGTCTCCTGCTACATGAGGAATGCCTATTCCAGTTTGCTCCAATCCTGCTTGCTTGCCTGCACCAATACGTTCCAATCGTCTGGTGGATTTCCACGTCCGAGCATTTTCTCGAACACGGCATAGGGATCTGACTTGCTCCCCGAAGACCGCAAGGTCTGCTCATCATTGACCCAGGCGTACACGATGACCTTGGCCTTCGAGTCGTACCGGAAGAACAACCGGAACCGCCTTCCGATCTTGGCCCTTCGCCAGTGCCGGTGGGCCAGCCCCAGGGTGTTGCCCTGGCGGTACTCGTCGCGTGCCGGATCACCGGGCACCACATCTAATATCAACTGGTTCAAGGCCCGGAAGAGCTTGACGTTGGCGTTGGACTCGAAGCCCTCCGGGTCGTTCTCCTGCGCGCGCCGTGCGGCTGCGTGCAGCTTCTGCAACTGCTCGATCACACAGTCGTGGAACAGCAATGCCCAGCCATGCCGTTGCATCAGAGTTCCACTTCGCCGTCGATTTCCTCGTCCAGCTTCACGCCGTGACCCGCTTGCTCCAGCATGGCGCGAGTTAGATCCTCGGGCAGACCATGGACGTTCCGGCCCGCCTCGATGTCGCGGGCCAGCAGACTCAGGAACGCACCGATGGCGGGGTCCTCGTGCTCGGCGTCGGCACGGGTCACGACGACTTCTCCGTCACGCAGGTCGAACGCAACCTTGCCGCCGGCATCGACACCGAGCGCCTGCCGGATGGGCTTGGGCAGCGTGATCTGGCCTTTGGAGGTCAGCGTGGCAACTTCATGAATGGCAGGCATGGCCGTTCTCCTAATAGCGATGCCCTGATGGTAAGGAATATTCCTTACCATGTCAATATGGGGTCTCATGGCGTCCTCCCGAGTCCAAGAATCGGCCCATCGTAGGGCGGGAACACCAAGCCTTCACGCATCAATCCGGCCCGCCGAACCTCGCATTGGCCGTGGACGGTCAATGCCCCACGCCCTATACCCAAATGGTTAAAGGCTAAAGGGCCGAAAGGGCAAGGGAATGGGGTGCAAGGGGAAAGGCCCTACCTCGAAAAGGCGAAAAGGCCCCCCGCTCGGCCCACCACCAGGACACCCGCATGCTCTTTCTGTTCCAGCGGAAACGACCTCCGGTCGCTGCCGCTCCGTCGCCAGCGCCCGCCCTCGATCTCCCGAAAGGGCTGCTGCGGCCCGAGTCGGCCGCATCGCTGCTGGCCACGCCGCGCCGGCAGAAGCTGCTGGAATACATCTGGCAGCGCACCTCCCTCTCGCGCAAGCAGTTCGTCACCCTGTACCGCACGCCGCTGGAACGATATGCCGAGCTGGTCCAGCAATTTCCCGCTTCCGAAAGCCACCATCACGCTTACCCGGGCGGCATGCTCGACCACGGCCTGGAAATCGTCGCCTACAGCCTGAAGCTGCGCCAGTCCCATCTGCTGCCCATCGGTGCCAGCCCCGAGGACCAGGCGGCGCAGTCCGAGGCCTGGACCGCCGCCGTCGCCTACGCGGCACTACTGCACGACATCGGCAAGATCGCTGTCGATCTGCACGTCGAACTCGCCGACGGCAACACCTGGCATCCCTGGCACGGGCCGCTGCTCCAGCCGTACCGCTTCCGCTATCGTGAGGATCGTGAATACCGCTTGCATAGTGCTGCAACAGGTCTGCTCTACCGCCAACTGCTCGATCGGCACGTCTTGGACTGGCTCAGTGGCTACCCGGCGCTATGGGCCCCGCTGCTCTACGTCTTGGCCGGACAGTACGAGCATGCCGGGGTCCTGGGCGAGCTTGTCGTGCAGGCTGATCGCGCTTCTGTGGCTCAGGAGCTGGGTGGTGATCCGGCCCGCGTCATGGCAGCACCCAAGCACGCACTGCAACGCAAGCTGCTCGACGGGCTGCGTTATCTGCTCAAGGAAGAGTTGAAGCTGAACCAGCCGGAAGCCTCCGATGGCTGGCTCACCGAGGATGGTTTGTGGCTGGTGAGCAAGACGGTTTCGGACAAACTGCGCGCACACCTCCTGTCTCAGGGGATCGATGGCATTCCTGCGAACAACACCGCCGTGTTCAACGTGCTGCAAGACCACGGCATGCTCCAGCCCACCTCGGACGGCAAAGCGGTCTGGCGCGCGACCGTGACCAGCACGACCGGCTGGTCCCATTCGTTCACCCTGTTGCGTCTCGCTCCCGCGCTGATCTGGGAGTCTGGCGAGCGACCAGCACCTTTCGCGGGCACGGTAGAGATCGACGCGACGCCCGCGGAAAACGACGCCTGCATGTCGGCTCCCGCGCCTACCGTCTCGGTGAACCCAGCGCAGGGAGGTCAAGAGCCTCCGATTTGGGAGGGCGACAGCACCACCATCGTTTCACCGCCCGCAGCCCAGCCCGTGCCCGACGTCATGGAGGATTTGCTCGCGATGGTGGGCTTGGGTGAGTCGGCCGGCGTTGGCCAGGATGCCGAGGAGTTCCTCCACACCCCCGCGCCAGCAACAGCCGCGACGTCCATTCCATCGCCTGCACCTGCACCCGCGCCTACGCCTGGGTCATCGGCAACGAAGCCATCCGGGGAACAGTTCATGGTTTGGCTGAAGCAGGGAATCGCCTCACGACGGCTCATCATCAACGACGCGAAGGCACTCGTGCATACGGTGAATGACACGGCCTACCTGGTCAGCCCGGGTGTGTTCCAACGCTATGCGCAGGAGCATCCCGAAGTGGCCGCACTCGCCAAGCAGGAGAATCAACAGGATTGGCAGTGGGTGCAGAAGCGCTTCGAGAAGCTGCAGCTACATCGAAAGCAGCCCAATGGCCTGAACATTTGGACCTGTGAAGTCACGGGCCCGAGGAAGTCCCGCCGACTGCATGGCTACCTCCTCGAAGATGGGTCCTTGGCACTCGCCGAAATACCGCCCAACAATCCCTATCTTGCTCTGACTCAGGAAGGATGACGCGATTCGGGCATTGATCGCCACCGTCGTGTGGCGACGATCAATGCCCCGCGAAAATTGGCAACATTTGGCGAACTGAGCTACTCGGCCCGCGCCAACTCCTGTGCAAGGAACGGAGCGGTTCTGCTGCCAGACGTTCGGGCCACCTGCTGAGGGGAGCCCGCCACCACGATGCTGCCGCCGGCAGCGCCTGCACCAGGCCCCACGTCGATCACCCAATCGGCCTGGGCCACCGCGCGCATATCGTGTTCGATCATCACTACGGTATTGCCGGCATCGACCAGGCGCTGCAACTGCACCAGCAGCCGGTCGGCGTCCGACGCATGCAGCCCGGTAGTCGGCTCGTCGAGCACGTACAGGCTTCGGCCGCGCTGGCTGCGCTGAAGCTCGGTCGCCAGCTTGATGCGCTGCGCCTCGCCACCGGAAAGCTCAGTGGCTGGTTGTCCCAGGCGCAGATAGCCCAGTCCGATGTCGCGCAGCAGTTGCAGGGGCCTTGCCACCGCGTCTTCACCCGCGAAGAATTCGCTGGCCTCGTCCACGGTCATCTGCAGCACCTCGGCGATGTTGCGCCCGTTCCACTGCACCTTCCGCGTGGCCTCGTTGTAGCGCGCGCCATGGCAGGTCGGGCACGGCGCGTACACGCTGGGCATGAACAGCAGTTCCACGCTAACGAAACCCTCGCCCTCGCAAGTCTCGCAGCGCCCCTTGGCGACGTTGAACGAGAACCGTCCGGCATCATAGCGGCGGCGTCGAGCATCGGGCGTGGCAGCGAACAGCTTGCGCACATGGTCGAACAGGCCCGTGTAGGTAGCCAGGTTCGACCGCGGCGTGCGCCCGATCGGCTTCTGGTC
>JBHIWE010000204.1:0-7770 GCA_041987645.1 Acidovorax sp.
TGATGAAAGTCTTGTGCAGCGTGCGGTTGACTTCGTGCGTCACCCGGTCGGCCGCACGCTCAGCGTTGTCCACATCCTGGTTGTACTTGTCGCGCAGGTGAGGGTCGTTGTAGTTGGCGACCAACTGGGAAAAGGCACGTGCGGCCTCCACGATGCGGTCCGCATGCTGATTGAACATCTCGAAGAAATTGCCTTCACGCGGCAACAGCTTTCCAAACAACATGCGAACTCCTGAGCAGACCTGGACAAGAAATAATGACGTCGCCGTGAACCTTTTGTGACGATCCGGCGAAAAGCGCGAGTGTAACCGGGCGCCCATAGCGTCGGCGCGGTCCTACAAAAGGCCGTCCTAACCCCTGTGTTTTGCCGATCACGCACCAATGCGCGGACAGCCACGGAAACGACAAGGGCACCCGAAGGTGCCCTTTCTCAACCTTTCGCCGCGGCCATGCCACGGCGGAAAGAATCACTCGCCCAGGTAGGCGGCGCGCACGCGCGGATCGCTCAGCAGGTCCTGGCCGGCGCCGGTCATGCCGATCTGGCCGGATTCCATCACGTATCCACGATCGGCAATGGCCAGCGCGCGGCTGGCATTTTGCTCGACCAGCAGCACGGTCACGCCCAGGGCGTACACATCGCGGACCACCTCGAAGATCTTGTCCACCATGATGGGCGACAGGCCCATGGAGGGTTCGTCGAGCAGCAGCACCTTGGGCTGACTCATCAGCGCGCGGCCCATGGCCAGCATCTGCTGCTCGCCGCCGGACATGGTGCCGGCCAGCTGGTCCTTGCGCTCGCGCAGACGCGGGAAGATGGTGAACATCTTCTCGATATCGGCCTGGATACCGGCCTTGTCCTTGCGGATGTAGGCGCCCATCAGCAGGTTCTCGGTGATGGTCATGCGGGCGAACACGCCGCGGCCTTCCGGCACCATGACCAGGCCCTTCTTGACCAGGTCCCACGCGCCTTTGCCCTTGATGCTCTCGCCCAGGTACTGGATGTCGCCATCGACGAAGGGCAGCGTGCCCGTGATCGCCTTCATGGTGGTGGTCTTGCCGGCGCCGTTGGAGCCGATGAGCGAGACCAGCTCGCCCTCACGCACCTCGAAGTCCACGCCCTTGACGGCCTGGATGCCGCCATAGGCCACCTTCAGTCCCTTGACGGCCAGCAAAACTTTGTTCGATTTCTCGGCCATCTCAGTGTCCTCCGGTGCCCAGATAGGCCTCAATCACTTTTTCGTTCTTCTGCACGTCGGCGGGGTGGCCTTCGGCGATCTGCTTGCCGTAGTCGAGGACGGTCACGCGGTCGCACAGGCCCATCACCAGCTTCACGTCGTGCTCGATCAGCAAGATGGTGCGGTTGTCGTTGCGGATGCGGTCGATCAATTCGCGCAGTTGCACCTTCTCGGTCGCATTCATGCCGGCGGCGGGCTCGTCCAGAGCGATCAGCTGGGGGTCGGTGGCCAGGGCGCGAGCGATTTCCAGGCGGCGCTGGTCGCCGTAGCTCAGCGTGCGCGCCTTGTAGTCGGCGAAGCGGCCGATGCCCACGTAGTCCAGCAGTTCCTGGGCACGGGCACGGATGGCCTGCTCTTCCTGCTTGAAGGCCTTGGTGCGGAAGACCGCGCCCAGCAGCCCTGAACGGGTGCGGATGTGGCGGCCGACCATCACGTTCTCGAGCGCCGTCATGTCGGCGAAGAGGCGGATGTTCTGGAAGGTGCGGGCAATACCCGCCTTGGCCACCTCATGGACCGCCGTGGGTTCATAGGGCTTGCCGGCCAACGCGAAGCTGCCGCTGTCGGGCGTGTAGAGCCCGGTGATGACGTTGAAGAACGTCGTCTTGCCGGCCCCGTTGGGACCGATCAGGCCATAGACCTGGCCACGCTGAATGGTGATGCCCACTTCGGAGAGGGCCTGCAGCCCGCCGAAGCGCTTGGAAATGCCGGAGACCTGCAGCACCACATCTTTGGAGTTTTCTGCCATTGCTAACTTTCCGCGGTGTTGTTGTCAGTTCTTCTGCGTGAGGCTCTTGCCGTGCTCGGGAGCAGGCCAGAGACCACGCGGACGCAGCAGCATGATGACGATCATGGCCAGCGCGATGAGCAGCTGGCGCAGGATGGACGCGTCGAGGCGGCCGTCGGTCATGGATTGCAGCGGGCCGGCCACGTAGCGCAGCACCTCGGGCAGCGCCGACAGCAAAACGGCACCCAGGATCACGCCGGGGATGTGGCCGATGCCACCCAGCACCACCATGGCAACGATCATGACCGACTCCATCAGGCTGAAGGATTCGGGCGACACGAAGCCCTGGAAGGCACCGAACATCGCACCCGACACGCCACCAAACGAAGCGCCCATGCCGAAAGCCAGCAGCTTCATGTTGCGGGTGTTGATGCCCATGGCCTTGGCGGCGATTTCGTCTTCGCGGATAGCCATCCACGCGCGGCCGATGCGCGAATCCTGCAGGCGGTAGCAGATCACAACGCTGACGATCACCAGCACCAGGAAGAGGTAGTAGTAGAGCGTGACGGAGTTGATGTCGTAGCCGAACAGCTCCAGCCGCCGGCCGAGGTCGAGCCCGAATATCTTGACCGAGTCGATCTGGCCGATGCCCTTGGGGCCGTTGGTCAGGTTGATGGGGTGGTCCAGGTTGTTCAGGAAGATGCGGATGATCTCGCCGAAGCCCAGCGTCACGATGGCCAGGTAGTCGCCCCGCAGCTTGAGCGTGGGCGCCCCGAGCATCGCCCCGCATATCGCCGCAATGAGCGCCGCAAGCGGTATGACGATCCAGAGCGAGGTGTGCAGGCCGTTCGGGAACATCGCCGCGAAACCGGCGAAATTGTCGGACAGCTGGGGGGAAGCCATCAGCGCAAAGAGATACGCGCCCACGGCGTAGAAGGCCACATAGCCCAGGTCGAGCAGGCCGGCGTAACCGACCACGATGTTCAGGCCGAGGGCCAGCATCACGTAGAGCAGCGCCAGGTCGGCGATCCGCACCCAGGCGTTGCCGAAGAACTGCAGCAGCAGCGGCAGCACCAGCAGTGCGATGCCGCCCAGGATCCATTGGACTTTGGTGTTTTTCATGGTGTGTCCCTCTCGGTCAGGCGCGATCGGCCACACGTTCGCCCAGCAGGCCCGAGGGGCGCAGCGTGAGGATGATGATGAGCACGATGAAAGCGAAGATGTCGGCGTAATTGCTGCCCAGGATGCCGCCCGTCAGGGTGCCGATGTAGCCCGAGCCGATGGCTTCGATGAGCCCCAGCAGGATGCCGCCCACCACAGCGCCGGCCAGATTGCCGATGCCGCCGAACACGGCTGCGGTAAAGGCCTTCAGGCCCGGCAGGAAGCCCATGGTGTGCTGCGCCGTGCCGTAGTTGGATGCATACATGATGCCGGCGATGGCGGCCAGCACGGCGCCGATGATGAACGTGGCTGAGATGACCATGTCGGGCTTGACGCCCATCAGCGCCGCGACGCGCGGGTTCTCCGCCGTGGCGCGCATGGCACGGCCCAGGCGGGTGTAGTTGACCAGGTACATCAGCGATGCCAGGGCCACCACCGTCACGCCCAGGATCAGGATCTGGGTCGAGGTGATCACCGCGCCGCCGACGTTGAACGGCGTGGTGGGCAGCAGCGTGGGATAGGGCTTGTAGTTCGGCTTCCAGATGATCATCGCCAGCGTCTGCAGCAGGATCGACATGCCGATCGCAGTGATGAGCGGGGCCAGCCGGGGGCTGCTGCGCAGCGGCTTGTAGGCCACCTTTTCGATCACGAAGTTGAGCGTAGCCGCCACGACGCACGCGATGATGGTCGCCAGCAACAGGATCAGCCAGCCTGGCGCGCCAGGCATGGCCTCTTGCATCAGGCCGATGCAGCTCCAACTGGTAAGAGCGCCGATCATGAGCACCTCGCCGTGAGCGAAGTTGATCAGTTGAATGATGCCGTACACCATCGTATAGCCCAGGGCTATCAAGGCGTACATGCTGCCGAGTACCAGACCGTTGATGATCTGTTGCAGCAAGATGTCCATAAGAAAACGTCCTTCGTTTGTGACGCGCCCATCGCGCAGGCACCAGGGTTCGGTGCAGCGTTGCGGGCAAGCTGCCATGTAGCAAAAAACCCGCCAGGACGAGTACCGTGCGGGTTTAGGTGGCGGGATTGTAGCCAGTTGCTTCCGTGCCGTCGGCGAGCCCACGGACGGGTTTTCCCTGGAAAGACCGAGGCATCAGTCTGGAGCGCAGACCATAAGAAATTGTGATGGCCGATAGGTGTCAGTCAGCCCCGCCCTCAGGGGCTGACTGACCGGCGGCTTCGTTGCGAGCGCGCAGTTCGTCCATCTTCTGCCCGATCTTGATCTCCAGCCCGCGCGGCACCGGGCGGTAGAAGCCCGGGGGCTCCATGCCTTCGGGCAGATAGTTCTCGCCGGCCGCAAAGCCACCCTCCTCGTCGTGCGCGTAGCGGTAGCCTTTGCCGTAGTCCAGCGTCTTCATCAGCTGGGTGGGCGCATTGCGCAGGTGCATGGGCACGGGCCGCGTGCCGTCGGCCTTGATGTGGGCGCGCGCGGCGTTGTAGGCCTTGTAGGCCGCATTGGACTTGGGCGCCACGGCCAGGTAGATCACGCACTCGGCCAGCGCCAGCTCACCCTCGGGCGAACCCAGACGCTCGTAGACCTCGGCCGCATCGAGGGCCAGGCGCAACGCGCGCGGGTCGGCCAGGCCGATGTCTTCGCTGGCCATGCGCACCAGGCGGCGGGCCATGTAGCGCGGGTCCGCACCGCCGTCGAGCATGCGCACGAACCAGTAGAGCGCGGCGTCGGGGTCGGAGCCGCGCACCGACTTGTGCAGCGCGCTGATGGTGTCGTAGAACTGCTCTCCGCCCTTGTCGTAGCGCCGCATGCGCTCGCCCAGCACCTTGAGCAGCCACTCGTCCGCGATGATCTCCAGCCGCTCCTGCGCAGCCGCCATGGCCAGCGTCTCCAGCGTGTTGAGCAGGCGCCGGGCATCGCCGTCGGCATAGGCGATGAGCCGGTCGATTGCTACATCTTCAATAGCAGGCAGCGCTTGCATCTGCTGGGCCAGCGCCACGATGCGCTTGAGGTCTTCGGCCGCGAGCGGTTGCAGCACATAGACCGCTGCACGCGAGAGAAGTGCCGAATTCACCTCGAACGAGGGATTCTCGGTCGTCGCGCCGATGAAGGTGAAGAGGCCCGACTCGACGTGAGGCAGGAAGGCGTCCTGCTGGCTCTTGTTGAAACGATGCACTTCATCCACGAAGACGATGGTGCGCTGCTGCATCAGCCCATCGCGCGCTGCCTCAGCCCGCTCCACGGCTTCACGGATGTCCTTCACCCCCCCCAGCACCGCGCTGATGCTGATGAACTGCGCATCGAAGGCATCGGCCATCAGCCGCGCGATGGTGGTCTTGCCCACGCCGGGCGGCCCCCAGAAGATGCAACTGTGCGGGCGGCCCGACTCGAAGGCCAGCCGCAGTGGCATGCCCGGGCCCAGCACCTGCTGCTGGCCGATGACCTCGCCCAGCGTGCGTGGTCGCAGGCGCTCAGCCAGAGGTTGGTGGGCTTGGGGCGATGGCGCGGCGGAAGTTCTGGCGTTCATGGACTGTGGGACAAGAGATTCGGTGGGCGCAGGCGCCGGGCGCGACAGGACTTCAAAAGGCGGGGCCGCTATGCTGCCAGCCTTTGCATTCTTCGTCGGGACCCTGCCCATGCTCTCCACCGCCGCCGCCCTCGTCGTCGCGCTGATCGCGCTGCTCCACATCTATATCCTGGTACTGGAGATGTTCCTGTGGGACAAGCCCGCCGGTTTGCGGGCTTTCGGCATGACGCAGGAAAAAGCCACGGCCACCAAGGTGCTGGGCGCCAACCAGGGCCTCTACAACGGCTTCCTGGCGGCGGGGTTGCTGTGGGGCCTGTGGCTGGGCGGTGCTTTCGGGCTGCAGGTGCAGGTGTTCTTCCTGCTCTGCGTGCTGGTGGCCGGCGTGTTCGGCGCGCTGACCGCCAGTCGCAAGATCCTGTTCATCCAGGCCGTGCCGGCGACCATCGGCCTGCTGCTGGTGCTGGCGGCGCGCTGATCCCCCCGCCCGCTGCCTTAGATCGCGAATACGTTCTTACTGCTTCACCACGTCGGCACCAGCCGGCGGCTTGAACTGGAAGACCGAGGCGGGCAGCGCGGTGTTGGTCTGCATGGACGTGAAGCGGATCTGCGAGCGCTGGCCGAAACTGTCCTGGATGTCGAGCGCCGCCAGGTTCTCACCAGCGAAGCCCACGCGCACGCTTTTAAGCTGCCCGTCGGGAGATTTCGGGCTGGCCACCACCCACTGCAGGCCATCCTGATCGGGCGCGGACTGCAGCGTGAATTCCTTCTGCAGCGCCTGCAGATCGGGCGCAGAGGCCAGCAGCGCGGCGGGCGTGGAGCCCAGGGCCTTGTCCTGCGCGCGCTGGGTGACCTGATTCAGGTCGGCGTCGTAGAGCCAGAGCGTCTTGCCGTCGGCGACGATGGTCTGCTCAAAGGGCTTTTTATAGGCGAACTTGAAACGACCCGGGCGCTGGAATTCGAAGCTCCCGGTGGAGGTCTTCACACGCGGGGCCTGGCCATCCTTGGCCGGAGAGGTCACGGTCTGGGTGAAGTCGGACTTGCCGGACTGCACGCCGCGCATGAACGATTCCAGGCTCTTCAGGCCATCAGCGCTGGCGGACTGGGCGCCAGCAGCTATCAAAACAATAGCAATCCACTGCTTCATGGGGTCTCCTATGGGCCAGAGGCCGGGCCTTGTCACCTGGGGGCGGACTGCGGGCGATTCAAGCCCCGCCGGTGGCCGGCCCACCGTTCGATGGGCCTCGGTGGCGATGCGGCGGATCACTCGCCGCGGCTGGGCACCAGCACTTCGCGCTGGCCGCTGGCCGTGAGCGCGCTGACGAGGCCCGCCTTTTCCATGTCTTCGAGCAGGCGGGCCGAGCGGTTGTAGCCGATGCGCAGCTTGCGCTGCACGTAGGAGATGCTGGCCTTGCGGTCTTTGAGCACCACCTCCACCGCCTGGTCGTACATCGGGTCCTTCTCGCCGCCTTCGCTGCCACCACCCTCGCCAAAGGGGCCGTCCTCGCCATCGACGGTGCCGCCTTCGAGCAGGCCTTCGACATAGTCGGGCTCGCCCTGGCTCTTGAGGTAGCTGACCACGCGGTGGACCTCATCGTCCGAGACGAAGGCGCCGTGCACGCGGATGGGCAGGCCGGTGCCGCTGGCCATGTAGAGCATGTCGCCCATGCCCAGCAGCGCCTCGGCGCCCATCTGGTCCAAGATGGTGCGGCTGTCGATCTTGCTGCTCACCTGAAAAGCGATGCGGGTCGGAATGTTGGCCTTGATGAGGCCCGTGATCACGTCCACGCTGGGCCGCTGCGTGGCCAGAATGAGGTGGATGCCGGCCGCGCGCGCCTTCTGCGCCAGCCGGGCGATCAGCTCTTCGATCTTCTTGCCCACGACCATCATCAGGTCGGCCAGCTCGTCGATGACCACCACGATGTGCGGCAGGCGCTGCAGCGGCTCGGGCTCCTCGGGCGTCAGGCTGAAGGGGTTGTAGATGAACTCCTCGCGCGCCTTGGCCTCGTCGATCTTGACGTTGTAGCCCGCCAGGTTGCGCACGCCCAGCTTGGACATGAGCTTGTAGCGCCGCTCCATCTCGGCCACGCACCAGTTCAGGCCGTTGGCGGCCTGCTTCATGTCGGTGACCACGGGCGCGAGCAGGTGCGGGATGCCTTCATAGA
>JBHIWE010000205.1:0-7768 GCA_041987645.1 Acidovorax sp.
TCGAGGTCTGCAGCTTCTCGACCACGTCACCCTCCTGGATCAGGTCGTGCTTGACCTTGATGCCGGTGATCTCCTCGAACGCCTTGGCCAGCGTCTTGGATTCGTATTCATGCGTGGTGATGGTTTCGGAGACGACCGAGATGTCCTTCACGCCCTTGGCCTGCAGCTTCTTGGCGGCCTCGATGAACCACTTCATCTCGGCCATCTGCTGGTCCTTGCTGAGGGTCGAAGGCTGGAACTCGCTGTCGATCCACTTCTTGGCCTCGGCCTCGCCGGCCCAGGCGCCCTGCCCGATCATCAAGGCCGTGGCGGCGAACGCCAGGGCGGTCAAACGCATCTTCATGACTGTCTCCTCGTTGGATATGTGAATGTCCCCTGCTGCCATTGCGAATCAGCCGACAGCCCCGGGGAACGGGGGGCCGCCGGCCTGCGAAACAAATCAGCCCCGGCGCATGACGAGTGCCAGCACGGCCATGGAGAGCACGAAACTGATCCAGACGGAAGGCTCCTGCTCCAGCTTGAACCACTCGACGAACTTCGCGCCAAGGCCCACGAAGATCAGGTTGATGTAGGCCGCCGAGAGCAGGCCGATGAAGAGCCGGTCGCCACGCGTGGTGGCGATGGGCAGGAAGCCCCGGCGCAGGGTGGTGGGGGACTTGGCCTCCCACACGGCCATCCCGAGGAGCATGAGCACGATGCACACGAAGAAGACCGCGACGGGCGTGGTCCAGGCCATCCAATCAAACATGGCTTATTCCTTTCAGACCCGGCCCATCGCAAAGCCTTTTGCGATGTAGTGCCGCACGAACCAGATGACGATGGCGCCGGGCACGATGGTGAGCACGCCGGCAGCGGCCAGCGTCGCCCAGTCCATGCCCGATGCGCTGACCGTGCGCGTCATGGTTGCCACGATGGGCTTGGCGTTCACGCTCGTGAGGGTGCGCGCCAGCAGCAGTTCCACCCAGCTGAACATGAAGCAGAAGAACGCCGCCACCCCCACGCCGGCCTTGATGAGCGGCAGGAAGATGGTGAGGAAGAAGCGCGGGAAGCTGTAGCCGTCGATGTAGGCGGTCTCGTCGATCTCGCGCGGAATGCCGCTCATGAAACCCTCCAGGATCCACACGGCGAGCGGCACGTTGAACAAAAGGTGCGCCAGGGCCACGGCGATGTGCGTGTCCATCAGCCCCACCGTGGTGTAGAGCTGGAAGAAGGGCAGCAGGAACACGGCCGGCGGCGTCATGCGGTTGGTCAGCAGCCAGAAGAAGACGTGCTTGTCGCCCATGAACTGGTAGCGGCTGAAGGCATAGGCCGCTGGCAACGCCACGGTGAGCGAGATCACCGTGTTCATCGCCACGTAGATCAGGCTGTTGATGTAGCCCGAATACCAGGACTCGTCGGTGAAGATGGTCTTGTAGTTGTCCCAGGTGAAGTGCTGGGGCCAGAAGGTGAAAGTGGACAGGATCTCCGCATTGGTCTTGAAACTCATGTTGACCATCCAGTAGATGGGCAGCAGGGCGAAGACCAGATAGGCCAGCAGGAAGATCGTGCGCTTGCGGAAGCGGCGCTCAGACATGGCTACTATCCTTTTCATAGCTATCAGCGCAGCAAATACCAGCGCTGCGGGCGTTTTTGACCATAGACATCATTTACCGCTCCACCTCGGGCTGCTGGGTGCCCACGCGCTGCATCCAGTTGTAGAGCACGAAGCACAGCAGCAGGATGATGAAGAAGTAGATCAGCGAGAAGGCGGCGGCCGGCCCGAGGTCGAACTGGCCCACGGCCTTGGTGGTGAGGTATTGGGAGAGGAAGGTGGTGGCGTTGCCCGGCCCGCCGCCGGTGAGCACGAAGGGCTCGGTGTAGATCATGAAGCTGTCCATGAAGCGCAGCAGCACGGCGATCATGAGCACGCCGCGCATCTTGGGCAGCTGGATGTAGCGGAAGACGGCGAACTTGCTGGCGCCGTCGATGCGCGCGGCCTGGTAATAGGCGTCGGGGATGGAGCGCAGGCCGGCGAAGGCCAGCAGCGCCACCAGCGGCGTCCAGTGCCACACGTCCATCAGCAGCACGGTGAGCCAGGCCTGGGTCTCGCTGCCGGTGTAGCTGTAGTCGATGCCCAACTGCTGCAGGGCCCGACCCATGAGGCCGATGTCGGCGCGGCCGTAGATCTGCCAGATGGTGCCCACCACGTTCCAGGGGATGAGCAGCGAGAGGGCCACGGTAACCAGCACGGCCGACGACTTCCAGCCCTGCGCGGGCATGGCGAGGGCCAGGCAGATGCCCAGCGGGATCTCCACCAGCAGCACGGAGAGGGAGAAGCCGATCTGGCGCAGCAGCGCGCCGTGCAGCTCCTCATCGCGCATCACGGCGGCGAACCATTCGGTGCCGACGAACACGCGCCGCTCGGGCGAGATGATGTCCTGCACCGAGTAGTTGACCACCGTCATGAGCGGCAGGATGGCCGAGAAGGCCACGCAGACGATGACGGGCAGGATCAGGAACCAGGCCTTCTGGTTCACGGGCTTGGTGGTGGTGCTCATTCAATAACCTCCGTGCTGCGCACTGCGGCGCGAGCTGGCTTGGGGCGGCCCGGCGCGGCGCTCATGCCAGCAGCTCCTCGTTGCGGTAGTAGCAGGTGTGCGGTCCCAGCACCTGCAGCCAGGCGGTCTGGCCCGGCGCGGGCAGGGCCGCCTCGGGAGCAAAGCGGGCCTTGAGGGTGTGCTCGCCCACCTGCGCGGTGAGCATCTGGTAGGTGCCGATGTCCTGCACCTGGGCCACGGTGGCGGCGAGCGCGCCGCTCTGGTGGGCGTCGGCGAGCGCCAGGTACTCGGGGCGGATGCCGACCTGCAGCGGGCCTTCGGGCACGCTGGCGGGTGCGCCCTGCAGGGCCATGCCGGCCACCTGGAGCTGGCCGCCTGCGGCCTGCGCGGGCAGGAAGTTCATGCCTGGCGAGCCAATGAAGTGGCCCACGAAGACGTGCGCGGGCCGCTCGAAGAGTTCGGCCGCCGTGCCCATCTGCACGGCGCGCCCGCGCGTCATCACCACCACCTGGTCGGCGAAGGTGAGCGCCTCCACCTGGTCGTGGGTGACGTAGATCAGCGTGAGCTTGAGCTCGTGGTGGATCTGCTTCAACTTGCGCCGCAGCTGCCACTTCAGGTGCGGGTCGATCACGGTGAGCGGCTCGTCGAAGAGCACGGCGGCCACATCCTCGCGCACCAGGCCGCGGCCCAGCGAGATCTTCTGCTTCTGGTCGGCCGAGAGGCCGGCCGCGCGCATGTCCAGCTGGTGGCTCATCTCCAGCATCTCGGCGATCTGGCCCACGCGCTGGCGGATGCGCGCCTCGGGCACCTTGCGGTTCTTGAGCGGGAAGGCCAGGTTCTGGGCCACGGTCATGGTGTCGTAGATGACCGGAAACTGGAACACCTGCGCGATGTTGCGTTCCTGGGGGCTCGCCCGGGTGACATCGCGCCCGTCGAACAGCACCCGGCCGTGCGAGGGCACGAGCAGGCCCGACATGATGTTGAGCATGGTGGTCTTGCCACAGCCCGAGGGGCCCAGCAGCGCATAGGCGCCGCCGTCCTCGAACTCCATGCTAAGCGGCAGCAGGGCGTAGTCGCTGTCCTGCTGCGGATTGGGGCGGTACGAATGCGCCAGGTCCAGGTGGATGCGTGCCATGTCAGTCAGTTCCCTTTGCGGCGCTCGGGGGCGCGGGCGAGCTGGCCGCCTTCGCCGAAGACATAGACCTGCTGCGGGTCCAGATACAGCGCCAGGGGAGCTCCGAGTTCGAAGTGGTGTACGCCCGTGAGCTGAGCCACCAGGCTGCCCACGGCGGTGGATGCGTGGACGAAGGTGTCGGAGCCGGAGATCTCGGCCAGCTCCACCGTGCCGTGTACGGCCAGATCGCCCGGGCGGGCTTGCACGCGCAGGGCACTGGCGCGCAGGCCGACGGTGAGCGCGCCCGTTGCCGACTCGGCCGGCAGGTGCACAGCCAGCAGCGGGCCGCCCTGCAGTTGCACGCCGCTGGTTGCGGCCTGCGCGGGCAGCAGATTCATGGGCGGATCGCTGAAGGCGCGGGCCACGTCCAGCGAGCAGGGCCGGTGGAAGACCTCGGCCGTGGGGCCGTACTGCAGCAGCCGGCCCTCATCCAGCACGGCGGTGTAGCCGCCCAGCAGCAGGGCTTCGGCCGGCTCCGTGGTGGCATAGACCACGGTGGACTGGCCGGCGGCAAAGAGCTGCGAGAGCTCTTCGCGCAGTTCTTCGCGCAGCTTGTAGTCGAGGTTGACCAGGGGTTCGTCCAGCAGCATCAGCGGCGCGCCCTTGGCCAAGGCGCGCGCCAGCGCCACGCGCTGCTGCTGGCCGCCGGAGAGCTCGGCCGGCAAGCGCTTGAGGAACATGTCGATATGCAGGCGTTCGGCCAGCTCGCGTACCCGGGCGTCGATGTGCTTTTCGCCGCGCAGCTTCAGGGGCGAGGCGATGTTCGCCGCCACCGTCATCGAGGGATAGTTGATGAACTGCTGATAGACCATGGCGACGTTGCGCTCGCGCACGGGCATGCCGGTCACGTCGGCGCCATCGACCAGCACGCGCCCGGCCGTGGGCGTGTCGAGCCCGGCCATGATGCGCATCAGGCTGGTCTTGCCCGCCTGCGTGGCGCCCAGCAGGACCGTGACCGCACCGCTGTGCAACGCCAGGTCCATGTCGTACAGCCAGGTCTGGGCGCCTACCTTTTTGCTGATGTTCTCCAGTGCCAGCTGCATGCAGCGACCCCTTCTTTTTTGTTCGTGCAACCGCCGCGCCATCAACCATGGCGGACGCAGTCGGTCGTCGTTGTTCGATTCCGATCATTTTTGTTCTTTTTTGATCGCATCGAATCAAGGTTTACCCTGAATCAGTTCGTTTTCGTTCGCTTTAGAGTCACGCCCACGGCTTTGCGCTGCACCTGCCGGCTTTGCCTATCCTCTGGCCCCTCCGCTCCTTCCATTGCGTCCTATCCCGTGAACACCAATCCCCGCCAACTGCGCCTGCTTGAAGAGGTGCGGGCCCGCCAGTCCGCTACCGTCGAGCAGTTGGCCGACACGCTGGGCGTGACGCTGCAGACCGTGCGGCGCGACGTGCAGCGGCTATCCGAACTGGGCCTGGTGCGGCGCTTCCACGGTGGCGTGCGGGTGCCGATGTCCACCGTCGAGAACCTGGCCCACACGCAGCGTGAGACGCTGCATGCCGACGGCAAGGTCCGCATCGCGCGTGCCGTGGCCAGCCAGGTGCCCAACGACTGCTCGCTGATCCTCAACATCGGCACCACCACCGAGGCGATCGCCCGGGCGCTGCTGCAGCACCGGGGCCTGCGCGTCATCACCAACAACCTGAACGTGGCCGCCATCCTGAGCGGCAACCCCGAATTCGAGGTCATCGTGGCCGGCGGCGTGGTGCGCTCGCGCGACCGCGGCATCGTGGGCGAGGCGGCGGTGGACTTCATCCGCCAGTTCCGCGTGGACATCGCGCTCATCGGCATCTCCGGCATCGAAGCGGACGGCACGCTGCGCGACTTCGACTATCGCGAAGTGAAGGTCGCGCAGACCATCATCGCCCAGGCCCGCGAGGTGTGGCTGGCCGCCGACCACAGCAAGTTCAGCCGCGCCGCCATGGTGCAGGCCGCCACGCTGGCCCAGATCGGGCGCCTCTTCACCGACGCGCCGCCGCCCGAGCCCTTCCCCGCCCTGCTGCGCGAAGCCGGCGTGGACTGCATCGTCGCCGCGTGATGAAGAACATCCCCCTGAGGCGCTGCGCGCCTTCCCCTTTCTCTCGCAGGGCTGCGCCCTGCGGGAAGGGGGACACCGCCGGCGCGGCGGGGCGGCCCTTGCGCAGCGGTTGCTGGGCGGGGCCGCGCCTGCACCCCGCGCAACGCCCCATGCCCGGCGCATGACGCCCCTCCCATACCGGATCTCACCATGACCTACCTGCTCGCACTCGACCAAGGCACCTCCAGCTCCCGCAGCATCGTCTTCGACGAGCACGGCCACATCGTGGCGCAGGCGCAGCAGGAGCTGCCGCAGATCTACCCCCAGCCCGGCTGGGTGGAACACAACCCGCTGGAGATCTGGCACACCCAGCTGGCGACGGCGCGCCAGGCGCTGGCCAGCGCCGGCATCCATGCCCGCGAGGTGCGCGCCCTCGGCATCACCAACCAGCGCGAGACCACGGTGCTCTGGAACCGCCGCACCGGCCAGCCCGTGCACCACGCCATCGTCTGGCAGGACCGCCGCGCCGAGCCCGCCTGCGCCCAGCTGCGGGCGGACGGCCACGAGGCCACCATCCACGCCAAGACCGGCCTGCGGGTGGACGCGTACTTCTCGGCCACCAAGCTGCAATGGTTGCTGGACCACGTGCCCGGCGCGCGCGAACAGGCCGAGCGCGGCGAGCTGGCCTTCGGCACGGTGGACAGCTGGCTGATCTGGCAGCTCACGCACGGCCAGGTGCATGTGACCGACGTGACCAACGCGGCGCGCACCATGCTCTTCAACATCCACACCAACCAGTGGGACGACGAGCTGCTGGCGCTCCTGCGCATTCCGCGCGCGCTCATGCCCGCTGTGCAGCCCTCGGCCAGCCACTTCTGCGACGTGGCCCCGGACCTGCTGGGCCACGCCATCCGCGTGGGCGGCGTGGCGGGCGACCAGCAGAGCGCGCTCTTCGGCCAGGCCTGCTTCACGGCCGGCATGGCCAAGAACACCTACGGCACCGGCTGCTTCCTGCTGATGCATACGGGCGACCGCTTCCAGGCCTCGGCCAACGGGCTCATCACCACCGCCGCAGCACAGCCCACCGCGCGTCCCGAATACGCCATGGAAGGCAGCGTCTTCGTGGGCGGCGCCGTGGTGCAGTGGCTGCGCGACGGGCTGCACGCCATCTCGTCGAGCAGCGAGGTGCAGTCGCTCGCCGAAAGCGTGCCCGATTCGGGCGGCGTGATGATGGTGCCGGCCTTCACCGGCCTGGGCGCGCCCTACTGGAAGCCCGAGGCGCGCGGCACCATCACCGGCCTGACGCGCGGCACCACGCTGGCGCACATCGCCCGCGCCTCGCTGGAGAGCATCGCCTACCAGAGCGCCGCGCTGCTGCTGGCCATGAGCCGCGACGCCGTGGCCGCCGGCGGCGCCCCGGTGAGCGAACTGCGCGTGGACGGCGGCGCCTGCGTGAACGACCTGCTGATGCAGTTCCAGGCCGACCTGCTGGGCATTCCGGTGGTGCGGCCCGCCGTGGTGGAAACCACCGCCCTGGGCGCGGCCTACCTGGCCGGCCTGTCGAGCGGCGTGTACGGTGGCACAGGCGATCTCTCGGCCCTGTGGCGCGCCGAGCGGCGCTTCATCCCCACGCTGGCCCCGGCGCGCGCGCAGGAGCTGATGGCGCAGTGGGAGCACGCAGTACGGCAGGCCACGCTGGACTGATCCCTGCGCGGCCGGGCGCAGGCAGGCGCTACCATCCGGCGCAGCCTTTTCCCACTCGCCTGCAACGACCGCACCATGACCGACGCCTCCGCCCAAGCCCCCGCCTCCTCGCAACCCGCCATCGCCTTCATCGGCGGCGGCAACATGGCCAGCGCCATCATCGGCGGGCTGATCCGCCAGGGCGTGCCGGCCCGCCGCATCGAGGTGGTGGAACCCTGGGCCGAGGCCCGTGCCGCCCTGCTGCAGCAGCACGGCGTCACGGCGCAGGAGGCCGCCGGCCCCGCGCTACAGCGCGCCGGCCTGGTGGTCTGGGCCGTCAAGCCGCAGAC
>JBHIWE010000206.1:0-7655 GCA_041987645.1 Acidovorax sp.
CGGCTTGCCGAGGATGTCTGAACCCAGCGCCACCGTGGTGTCGGAGCACAGGATGGGCGCATCGGGCAGGCTACGGCGCGCGCGCCGGGCGATGGCGGCATCGAGCTTCAGGCCGGTCACGCGCTGCACGTAGGCATCAGGCGATTCGCCGGGCAGCACGGCCTCGATGGCTTCGGCGTCTTCGGGCTCATCGCCGGGCGCGTTAGGCAGCAGCAGTTCATGGCGCACGCCCAGCTGCTCCAGCAGTTGGCGGCGGCGCGGGCTTTGCGAGGCGAGGTAGATGAAGTCGGCCATAGGGTTTGAATCGGGAATTCGGCAAGAAAAGTGCCCTCAGCGCTTGATATGCCTCCGCAGGAAGCTATCAAAAGATGAGCACAAAGATCGGACGGCGGCTGCGACGCGCGGCAGCTCGCGCGCCCTCACTCCCGATGGTACGGGTGACCGGCGTTGACGGACCATGCCCGGTAGAGCTGCTCGATCAGCAGCACCCGCACCATGGCGTGAGGCAGGGTCAGGTCGGAAAGACGGATGCGCTCGTGCGCCGACTGCCGGAAGGCCGGCTCCAGGCCGTCGGGACCACCGATGACCAGAGCCACGTCATCGCCGCCCATCTGCCAATCCTTCAGGCGCTGGGCCAGGGCTTTGGTGGTCAGGTTGGTGCCGCGCTCGTCGAGCACGACGATACGCGTGCCGCGCGGAATGGCGGCCTCGATGCGCTCGCGCTCGGCGGCGTAGAGGGTTTCCAGCGTCTTGGAGCCGCGCGGCTCGGTCTTGACGGCCTTGAGCTCGACTTTCAGCTCGGGCGGAAAGCGCTTGGCGTAATCGTCATAGGCCGTCTGTGCCCAGTCGGATACACGCTGGCCCACGGCCACGATCAGGAGCTTCATCGGCGGGCAGGTGGATGGGTCACGGGAAAGGGGAAACGCACGGGGCGCCGCTGTTCAGGCGCCCCGCGATGGCCCCGAAGGGCCTCAGACGGCCTTCTTGCGGGCCGGGGCCTTCTTGGCTGCCGCAGCGGCCGGGCGTGCCGTGGTCCTCGCGCCAGACTTCGGGGCAGCCTTGGCAGCAGTCTTCTTCACGGCGGGCTTGACCACCACGGTCTTGACCGTCTTCACAGACTTGGCGGCCGGTGCCTTTGCAGCAGTCGTCTTGGCCGCAGTGGCCTTCGATGCCGGCTTGGCAGCGGTCGTCTTGACCGGGGCGCGGGACGAAGATGCCGCGGCCTTCTTCGCAGGCGCCTTCTTGGCTTCGGCCGGCGCAGCAGCGGCGGGCTTGGCCCTGGAAACGCCGGGCTTGCGTGCCGGCTGGGCCGGGGCGGCGGCAGCGGCCTTCTTGCGGGCCGGCTTCTTCTTGGCCGAAGCGTCTTCGCTGGCGACCGCGGCGGCAGGCTTGGGCGCGCCCAGCTTCAGGCGCACGGGCTTGTCGCCCCAAATCTCTTCGAGCCGGTAGTACTGGCGGATGGCGGGCTGCATGATGTGCGCCACGGCGGCGCCGCAGTCCACGATGATCCACTCGCCGTTGTCCTCGCCCTCGGTGCGGGGCTTGGGAAAGCCCGCTTCGCGCACCGCGTCGCGCACGCTGGAGGCCAGCGCCTTGGTCTGGCGGTTGGACGTGCCCGAGGCCACGATGACCCGCTCGAACAGCGGGGACAGGTGCTCGGTGTTGAACACCTGCACGTCTTGCGCCTTGACGTCTTCCAGACCGTCCACGATGGCGCGCTGGAGCTTGGTCACGTCTTTCTTGGCGGCGGATTCCGATTTGCTGGAGGTGGTCATCAGGCTGTGTTCAGTGAGGAGGAAATAGGTTTATAGCGGGCTGGCGAAGCGCCGGCCAGTAGGACCGATCCCTCCACCTTCCGGCATGCAGGCGCCGGATCGGATGCTTTTCAGGCACTTGGCGCAATGGCTTCAAGCGCTGGCAGCTATCAAAATTATAGTTGATCGCCTTCGGAGGCACCCAGCCAGTCGCGGCGCTGCAGGAAGCGTGCCGTCAGTTCGGCCTCGGGCGAGCCCGGCGGATCCTGCCGCTGGTAAGCCCAGCCGGCCAGCGGCGGCATCGACAGCAGGATGGATTCGGTGCGCCCGCCCGACTGCAGGCCGAAGTGCGTGCCCCGGTCCCAGACCAGGTTGAATTCGACGTAGCGCCCGCGGCGGTAGAGCTGGAATGCGCGCTCGCGCTCGCCGTAGGGCATGGACTGGCGGCGCTCCACGATGGGCAGGTAGGCGCCCAGGAAGGCATCGCCCACCGACTGCATCATGGCCAGGCTCTGCTCGAAGCCCAGCTCGGAGAAGTCGTCGAAAAAGATGCCGCCCACCCCGCGCTGCTCGCCCCGGTGCTTGAGGAAGAAGTACTCGTCGCACCACTGCTTGAAGCGGGGGTATTTGTCGTCGCCGAAAGGCGCCAGCGCCTGCTGGCAGCTGCGGTGGAAATGCACGGCGTCTTCGTCGAAGCCGTAGAAGGGCGTCAGGTCCATGCCGCCGCCGAACCAGCACACGGGCTCGGCCCCCGGATGGCCGGCCGCGATCATGCGCACGTTCATGTGGACGGTGGGCAGGTAGGGGTTGCGCGGGTGGAACACCAGCGACACGCCCATGGCCTCGAACGGCGCGCCGGCCAGTTCCGGCCGGTGGGCCGTGGCCGAAGGCGGCAGGCGCGGCCCGCGCACGTGCGAGAAGCCGCAGCCGGCGCGCTCGAACACGCGCCCGCTTTCCAGGATCTGGGTGATGCCGTCGCCCTGGAGCGTTTCGCCCGCTGGTTTGCTCCACGCGTCGGCGAGAAACCGCGCCCCGCCCTGCTCCGCCGGGCCTTCGACCTGTTCCAGTGCATCGGTGATGCGGGCTTGCAGGCCGACCAGGTAGCCGCGCACCCGGGCGGCCACGCCACCGGGGTGCAAAGGCTGCTGCGAGGGCTGCGACTGCAAAGGCGCGCCGGCTTCCATCAGCTCTTGATGGCGCGGTGGCCGATGTCGCGGCGGTACTGGGCGCCGTCGAAGTGGATGCCGCGCGCCACGTCATAGACGCGCTGCTGCGCCTGCTTGACGCTGTCAGCCAGTGCCGTCACGCACAGCACACGGCCACCCGTGGTGTGGGGAACGCCATCCTTCAGGGCCGTTCCGGCATGGAACACCATGGCGTCGTCGGCATCGGCCGGCAGGCCGTTGATCGCGTCGCCCTTGCGCGGATCTTCGGGGTAGCCGTGCGCGGCCATCACCACGCCCAGCGCGGGGCGGCGGTCCCACTGCATCTCGACCTGGTCGAGCTTGCCGTCGATCGCAGCGCCCAGCACGTCCACCAGATCGCTCTTGAGGCGCATCAGGATGGGCTGGGTCTCGGGGTCGCCCATGCGGCAGTTGAATTCCAGCGTCTTGGGGTGGCCGCCCGCATCGATCATCAGGCCGGCGTAGAGGAAGCCGGTGTAGGGAATGCCGTCCTTTTCCATGCCACGGATGGTGGGCAGGATGATCTCGCGCATGGCGCGGGCGTGGACGTCGGCCGTGACCACGGGCGCGGGCGAATACGCGCCCATGCCGCCGGTGTTCGGGCCCTGGTCGCCGTCCTTGAGGCGCTTGTGATCCTGGCTGGTGGCGAGGGCCGCCACGTTCTTGCCGTCGCACAGCACGATGAAGGAGGCTTCCTCGCCTTCGAGGAACTGCTCGATCACCACGCGGGCGCCGCCGTCGTTGTGGCTCACGCCGTACTTGTTGTCCACCAGCATGAAGTCCACCGCGTCGTGGGCTTCCTGCAGCGTCATCGCCACGACCACGCCCTTGCCGGCGGCCAGGCCGTCGGCCTTGACGACGATGGGCGCGCCCAAGCGGTCCACGTAGGCGTGGGCTGCTGCCGGGTCGGTGAAGGCTTCGTATTCGGCCGTGGGGATGCCGTGGCGCTTCATGAAGGCCTTGGAGAAGGCCTTGGAGCTTTCGAGCTGCGCGGCGGCCTTGGTAGGTCCGAAGATGCGCAGGCCGTGCGCGCGGAACTCGTCCACCACGCCGGCGGCCAGAGGCGCCTCGGGGCCGACAACGGCCAGCGCGACCTTCTGCTCCTGCGCCCACGCGCGCAGCTCGCGCACGTCGGTAATGGGCAGGTTCTGCAGCTTGGGATTCAGGGCCGTGCCGCCGTTGCCGGGGGCCACGTAGACCTTGCTGACCTTGGGCGACTGGCTGATCTTCCAGGCCATTGCGTGTTCACGGCCGCCGCCACCAATCACGAGAATTTTCATAAGGCTGCGTTGTGATAGACCTCTTGCACGTCGTCCAGGTCTTCCAGGACGTCGAGCAGTTTCTGCATGCGGGTGGCGTCGTCGCCCTCCAGCTCGATGGTGTTTTCTGCGCGCATGGTGACTTCAGCGATCTCGGGCTGGAAGCCGGCCGCCTCCAGGGCGTTCTTCACCGCCTCGAAGTCTGCGAAGGCCGTCAGCACCTCGATGGCGCCGTCGTCGCCCGTCACCACGTCTTCGGCGCCGGCTTCCAGCGCCGCTTCCATGACGCGGTCTTCATCGGTGCCGGGGGCGAAGATGAGCTGGCCGCAGTGCTTGAACTGGAAGGCCACCGAGCCTTCGGTGCCCATGTTGCCGCCGTGCTTGCTGAAAGCGTGGCGCACTTCTGCAACGGTGCGCACGCGGTTGTCGGTCATGGTGTCCACGATGATGGCCGCGCCGCCGATGCCGTAGCCTTCATAGCGGATCTCTTCGTAGTTCACACCCTCGGCATTGCCGGTGGCTTTGTCGATGTTGTATTTGATGCGGTCCGCCGGCATGTTGGCGGCCTTGGCCTTCTCGATCGCCAGACGCAAGCGCGGGTTGGCCGACACGTCGCCGCCACCGGCACGGGCCGCCACCGTGATTTCACGGATGATCCGGGTCCAGATCTTGCCGCGCTTCTCGTCCTGCCGCCCCTTGCGGTGCTGGATGTTCGCCCATTTACTATGTCCTGCCACGGTTGTCCTTTTTTGCTTTTCGTGCTGTATTAACCTTCAGTCCGCGATTTTACTTTTGACTGTCCCTCCATCATGGCCGAACCCATCCTGATCGCCCGCACGGGCACCGCCGAATGCCACCTGCTGCCCTCGCTGGCCAACCGCCACGGGCTCATCACGGGCGCCACCGGCACCGGCAAGACGGTGACGCTGCAGTCGCTGGCCGAAGGCTTCTCGCGCATCGGCGTGCCCGTCTTCATGGCCGACGTGAAGGGCGACCTCACCGGCATCAGCCAGACAGGCCGCATCAGCGAGAAGCTGGCCGCGACCCTGACCGAGCGCGGCCTGCCGCTCCCCGAGCCGGTGGCCTGCCCCACCACGCTCTGGGACGTGTTCGGGGAGCAGGGCCACCCGGTTCGCGCCACGGTGTCCGACATGGGCCCGCTGCTGCTGGGCCGCATGCTGAATCTGAACGAGACGCAGCTGGGCGTTCTCAACCTGGTGTTCAAGATCGCCGACGACCAGCAGTTGCTGCTGCTGGACCTGAAGGATCTGCGCGCCATGCTCACCTACGTGGGGGAGAACGCCAAGGACTTCACCACGACCTACGGCAACATCGGCGCCGCCAGTGTGGGCGCCATCCAGCGCGGGCTGCTGCAGATCGAGACGCAGGGCGGCGACAAATTCTTCGGCGAGCCCATGCTGAACATCAGCGACTTCATGCAGACCGTCGATGGCCGGGGCGTGGTGAACATCCTCGCAGCCGACAAGCTCATGAATTCGCCGCGGCTCTACGCGACCTTCCTGCTGTGGATGCTCTCGGAACTGTTCGAGACGCTGCCCGAGATCGGCGACCCCGAGCAGCCGAAGCTGGTCTTCTTCTTCGACGAGGCCCACCTGCTCTTCAACGAGGCGCCCAAAGTGCTCGTCGAACGCATCGAACTCGTGGTGCGGCTGGTGCGTTCCAAGGGCGTGGGCGTGTACTTCGTCACCCAGAATCCGCTGGACATTCCCGACAGCGTGCTGGCGCAACTGGGCAACCGCGTGCAGCACGCGCTGCGCGCCTTCACCCCGCGCGACCAGAAGGCCGTCAAGGCCACAGCCACCACCATGCGCCCCAAGCCGGGGCTGGACATCGAAGCCGCCATCACCGAACTGGCTGTGGGCGAGGCGCTGGTGAGCCTGTTGGACGCCAAGGGACGCCCCAACGTGACAGAGCGTGCGTTCGTGATGCCGCCGGGCAGCCAGATCGGCCCGATCACGCCCCAGCAACGGCAGGCGCTGCTGGCCCCGTCGCTGGTGGCGGGCGTCTATGAGCAAGCAGTGGATCGCGATTCGGCGTACGAGAAGCTGCGCGGCCGGGCAGAACAGGCCCCCGGCGGCGCGCCGGCGAACGGCGGCACCGCTGCTGGCGATGGAGGCGGACTCATGGGCGGACTCAACGACGTGCTGTTCGGCACCACCGGCCCGCGCGGGGGCAAGCACGACGGACTGGTGCAGACCATGGCCCGATCGGCTGTGCGCACCATGGGCACTTCGCTGGGCAAGGAAATCCTGCGAGGCGTGCTGGGCACCCTGTTCGGTGGCAAGCGGCGCTGAATGGCCGCCAGGAGGCCTCAGAGAACAGGGGCGTCCCGCGAGAGGACGCGCTGATCGCCCTGCACGACAAGCAGCGCAGCGGCTCCAGGGTCTGCGCACGCAGAGTCGAACCGATCCGCGCCACTCCCGAGGCCAGAGGCTTCCAGTCGTTCGGCAAGGCCGTGCGCGTATGGGGCAGCCGCACAGGCATCGCGCGCATCCGTGCGCAGCCACCCTTCCTTGTGTGACTGAGTCGTCTGCCCCACGGTGACACACCCTCTAACGCTCGAATCCGCAGACTGCTGGATGGGTACTGGCTTCTTGACGCCAGGCATCGCATCTGCCCTGGAGCACCCGTCGCGCGATGGCGGGCTTGGTGGCGGCGGCCGGGCGGGTGCGGTTGCGGGCGCGCTCACCTCGTAATTCGGCCGGCCCATGGGCCGCGCAAAGGGGGCCAGCCAGTGCCGGCCGCCCGGATGGCGCAGCGCATCGCGCAGGCTTAGGTCGATGGCGACCGAGATCCGCGCCGGGGCCGAAGTGACCCAGCAGGGTGGGCAGAAGATCCCGCAAGGCCGCGTGGACCTGCCCGTGCGCCCCCCGACCCGGCCGCGTTGCTGTAAGACACCGACGTCAGCAAGGAGCCATCCGCTGACATCCTCACCATGGCGCGGAACCCAGCGTACAGAGCGCGGGCTCGTCAGAGGGGCTCCGAAGCGGCGGCGCTCATGCCGCAACGCCGCTCGGTGCTCTGACGCATGGCGCACACCATGCAATGCGGGAGCAGCAGGTCCCGAGACATCGGCGCGCGAAACCGGCCGGTGCCGCAGACGCCGCGGATACGGACGGCCACATGCTGCGGCAGCGCACGGTCAATGAAGCGCACGCGGAGCGCGGCATCCGCCGCACGGACGACAAAAAAAGGCTGCCGGCGATCCGCGCGGCAGCCCCAATGCCGGTCAGCCGGCTCGCAATGAAAAACAGGTCTCAGCGCACCCGTGGGCTCAGAAAGAATGGCCCATGCCCACGTACATGGCGCGCTGCGATGCACCCGCGCCCGGGCCGTTGACGGTGACATCGGCCGCGTAGTTGGCCGTGGAGCTGTTGTTCACGCCGCCGAGCGAAGCGTAGAGGAAGGTGCGCTTGGACAGGTAATAGTCCGCGCCC
>JBHIWE010000207.1:0-7601 GCA_041987645.1 Acidovorax sp.
ACATCGCGGCACCCCGGCCGCAAGGCCGGTGGTCCGCCGCCCTGATCCTCTGGCATGGAGGGCGGCCGCAAGGCCGCAGGGCCTCATGAAGATCCTGGTCGTCGAAGACGAAGTCAAGGCGGCCGCTTACCTGCGCAAAGGACTGACCGAGGAGGGCTACCAGGTTGAGGTGGCCCAAACCGGTGTCGACGGGCTCCACATGGCGTCCGTGAACGAGTACGACCTCGTCATCCTGGACTGGATGCTTCCGGGCATCGACGGGATGGCGGTCCTCTCGGCGCTGCGCCATACGCGGTCGGTCCCCGTTCTGATGCTGACCGCGCGCGGCCAGATCGAGGACCGGGTGCGCGGGCTGCAGAGCGGCGCTGAAGACTATCTGGTCAAGCCGTTCGCGTTTTCGGAGCTGGTCGCGCGCGTGCAGGTGCTCCTGCGCCGCGCGAGCGGTGTGCGACCTGACGCGGAAAACCTGCTGCTGCGGGTCTCCGACCTCGAGGTCGATACGGTGCGCCGCAAGGCAACCCGTGCGGGCCAGCGCCTGGAGCTCACGCCCAAGGAATTCAGCCTGCTGATCCTCCTGATGCGGCGCAAGGGCCACGTGTTGTCGCGCACGGAGATCGCCGCGCAGGTCTGGGACATGAACTTTGACAGCGAGACCAACGTGGTCGAGGTGGCCATCCGGCGCCTGCGGGCCAAGCTGGATCAGCCGTTTGACCGGCCACTGCTGCACACAGCCCGCGGCATCGGCTATGTGCTGGAGGAACGGCCGTGAACGCGCTGACGTTCAGAGCGCCGAGCCTGCGGGCTCGACTGTCACGCCAGTTCGCGCTGCAGACCATGGTGGGCCTCGGCCTGGTCTGCGGCGCGGTGTACCTCGTCATCTCGCTGACGCTGTCCGGCCGCCAGGACGACAACCTGGTCAAGAAGCGCGCCACGGTCCAACGGCTGCTCAACGAGGCCGGGGAGGTCCATGACATTCCGGGTATCCGGCATCTGCTGAACGACTTCCTCACCGGCCACGATGACTTGTCGCTGGTCGTCAGGCAGCAGGACGGTCACGCCGTGTTCCTGAAGGACGACGGCAGCCGCCCGGAAGCGGCGAGCAAGCGCTTGGCCTTCGAGGTCCGCCTGCCCGACGAGTTGGGGGGCGCCGGCCGCGCCGAGCTGATCTACGACGTCCGCAAGGACGAGGCGTTGCTCAGCCGGCTTTGGTGGACCTTGCTGACGGCGGCCATCGTGGGCACGTTTGCCGTATCGGCCAGCGGGTACGTACTGGTCAAGCGTGGGCTGGCACCGCTCAACGCGCTCGCGCGCCGCACGTCCGAGTTGGACGCCAGCCGCCTGGACCAGCGCTTGGACCCCACTGGCCAGCTTGAGGAAGTCCAGCCGCTGCTACAGCAGTTCAATGCGCTGCTGGACCGACTGCAGGTCGCGTACCTGCAGATGGAGGCCTTCAACGCCGACGTCGCCCACGAGCTGAACAACCCGCTGTCCATCCTGATCGGTACTTGCGAGGTGGCGCTGCGCCGGCCGCGCCCCGAACAGGAGTTGCGCGACGTGCTGACATCCAACCTGGAAGAGTTGCGCCGGATCGCAGGCATCGTGGCCGACATGCTCTTCCTGTCCAACGCGGAGCGCGGCGTCCCTGCGCGCCGGTCGTTCTCGATGAGCGTTGCCGACCTGGCATCTGAGGTGGTGGACTACTACGAGGCGGTGTTGGAAGACGCGGACCTTCGTGTCGAAGTGCGGGGAGACGCGCGTGCGGCCGTGGACGCGGGGCTGGTGCGCCGGGCGCTCTCCAACTTGTTGGGCAATGCCACGCGCTATGCGACTCGCGGGTCGCTGATCGAAGTTCAGATCAGTAGGGTCGATCCGCGCCATGTGTCCATTGGGGTGCACAACCAGGGCGACGTCATCCCCGCAGAACACCTGCCGCGGCTGTTCGACCGGTTCTACCGCATCGACCCGTCACGCACCAACGCTGACCGCAACCATGGCCTGGGCCTCGCCATCGTCGCGGCCATTGCGCGCATGCATGGCGGCACGGCCACTGCCGAGTCGACAGACCAAGGCACCTGCATACGGTTCACGCTGGAAGACCCCAGCGCCCGAGACGGTACGGGCGACACCGGTGCGAAGAGGCTGTCATGAAGCTTTCGGAGTCTAGGAAATGAGAGCAGATACGGTGAGCCTGTTCGAGCACCTGCGAGAGACCCATCCCGGGCTGGCGACCTTCATCTTCGGCAGCTCAATCTTCGTGATCGTCGTTGCCCTGGTCGCGCTGATTTACTTCCTGCGTCAGGACCGGGCCAAGCGCGAACAGCGCCGGGAAGAGCGTCGGGCGCGCCGGCGTCGCGGTCATCAAAAGCGGTAGCCTCCTAGACAAGCCCGCTGCTAGGATCATTTCGTGCGCAAAGTGATGGTGATGTTGTTGCTCGCGGTGTTGCCATTCCAGTTTGTCTGGGGGGCTGCGGCGGCGTATTGCCAGCATGAACAGGGCAGCGAGGTTACCCACTTCGGCCACCACTTCCACAAGCACCAGGCCAAGGTCGGGAAGACCTCGGCCGGGACAGTGGATGCTTCCAAACAGCCCGCTGGAGACGATGCCGATTGCGTCGCCTGCCACATGTCATGCGCGTCCGTGCTCTCCGAGACGAAACCGAGTCAGCGTGTCGACCAGGTCGAGCAGGCGGTTCCGTCTGAGGGACACGCTTACTCACGGCTGCTCGTGCCGTCGATAGATCGCCCCAACTGGGTGGCGTTTTCTTGATCTGAGCCTGGGGCTTTCGCCTCGGGCGCGCCTCAGGCGCCGTGTGCCAGGCGATTCAGATGGATCCCGCAGTCCGATGGACGCGGGTCGAGCCACCCGGTAGCCAGCCCAACCCTTTGACAAGCGCTGACTGCCGTCTTCCAAGAAAGCGAAGCCGTCCATGAGCAATACCCAGAAGCTGCGGCTGGATCTCCCGTTGGTGCTGCCCGACATCCATGGCACCGACGATCCCTGCGTGAAGCGATTACAGAGCAAGCTGGTCGGCCGGCCGGGCATTGACGAGGCCCATGTCACGGGAGCCGAAGAGGGCAAGCCTCAACTGTGCGTGCACTACGACCCCAATGTCATCTCGCTGGGCCGCCTGCGCGAGCTGGTCGAATCGGAGGGCCTCGCGCTGACCGACCGATTCGCGCATGTGCTGGCACGGGTCAACGTGCCGATGCACGCGCGCTTCGCCCAGCGCATCGCCGACCAACTTCGTGCGGTGGATGGCGTCATCGAAGCCGACGTGTCCCCAGGCGGGGTCGTTCGCCTCGAGTACGACCGCTCGATCACAGACGAGACCAGGCTCGCCCAGCGACTGAGCACGCTGGAGATCACCGTTGACGCGACGAAAGCAGGTGCCGCCAAAGCGCCAGCTCTGCAGCGCGAGCACGAGCCAGTCGGCGGGACGAAGGCTGCCAATGACGAGCACGCTGACCATGACCACCACGGCCACGACCATGCAAAGGGCGGTGACCACGATCACGATCATGGGCATGGCAGCGGCGACTCATCCAAGGCTGGCCACGGGTATGGCGGGAAAGAGCACGACCATGACCACAAAGGCCACTCGCACGGCAAGGGCGAGGAAGGCGGCGAGCACAACCACGATCACGGCGGCGTGTTCGGCGAGAAGACCGAGCTGATCTTTGCCTGCCTGTCGGGTGTCTTCCTGCTGGCCGGCTGGTTGATCGGCCGCAATGGCTCGGGCCCCGAGTGGCTGCCGAAGGCCTGCTTCGTGGTCTCGTACTTCTTCGGCGGCTATTACACCGTCAGGGAGGCCATCGAGAACCTGCGCGCCAAGCGCTTCGAGATCGACACGCTGATGCTGGTGGCGGCCGCGGGCGCCGCGGCGCTGGGCTCGTGGGGCGAAGGTGCGCTGCTGCTGTTCCTGTTCAGCTTGGGCCACTCGTTGGAGCACTACGCGATGGGCCGGGCTCGCCGGGCCATCGAGGCACTGGCCAAGCTGGCTCCCGACACCGCAACGGTCCGACGCGAGTCTGGCACCGAGGTCGTGCCGCTGGAGAAGCTGGAGGTCGGCGACGTCGTCGTCGTGAAGCCCAACGAGCGCCTGCCGGCTGACGGCGTGGTGGTCGTGGGTACGTCCAGCGTGAACCAAGCGCCGGTGACCGGCGAAAGCGTTCCCGTCGACAAACGGTCGGTGGCGGATGGCAAGGCCGCGATCGGCAACTTCGAACGGGTAGCGGCCGAGAACCGCGTCTTCGCCGGCACCATCAACGGCTCAGGTGCGATGGACGTCATGGTGGCCCGCAAGGCCGACCAGTCGACGATGGCCCGCGTCATCAAGATGGTCACGGAGGCGGAAGCCCAACGCTCCCCGACACAGCAATTCACCGAGAAGTTCGAGCGAATCTTCGTGCCGTCGGTCCTGGTGCTGGTCGGGCTGTTGCTGTGCGCCGGCTTTGTCATCGACGAACCGTTCTCGCAGACCTTCTACCGCGCGATGGCGGTTCTGGTGGCGGCGAGCCCTTGTGCGCTGGCCATCTCTGTGCCCAGCGCGGTTCTCAGCGGCGTGGCGCGAGCCGCCCGCGGCGGCGTGCTCGTCAAGGGTGGCGGGCCGCTGGAGAACCTGGGCACGCTGACGTCCATCGCCTTTGACAAGACCGGCACGCTGACCGAGGGCAAGCCCAAGCTCACCGACGCGGTTCCCGCTCAAGGGGTGCCCGAGGCCGAGCTGCTGGCAGTGGCCCTTGCCGTGGAAGAGCACAGCGACCACCCGCTGGCGGCTGCGATCGTCAGCGGCGCAAAGGAGCGACTGGGCGACAAGGCTGAGCTGCTGCAGTCCTCCGACGTCAAGAGCATCACCGGTCGCGGCGTGCAGGCCCAGCTGGGCGGCGAGACCGTGCATATCGGCAAGCCGGTGTTGTTCACAGAACTGCCGGATTCCAAGGTGCCGAGCGACGTCGACGAAGCCAACGCGAAGCTTGTGGCCGATGGGCGCACGACCATGATCGTGCGCAAGGGCGGGCGCTTCTTGGGCGTCATCGGCGTCATGGACACGCCGCGCCCCGTGGCCGGGCAGGTGATGGGCGAGCTGCGCAAGCTCGGCATCGAACGGCTCATCATGATCTCGGGCGACAACCAGAAGGTCGCCGAGGCGGTGGCGCAGACCGTGGGCCTCACCGAGGCGCGCGGTGACCTGATGCCCGAGCAGAAGGTCGAGGAGATCAAGAAGCTTCGCACCGAGCACGGGAAGGTGGCGATGGTGGGCGACGGCGTCAACGACGCGCCCGCGATGGCCAACGCGACGGTGGGCATCGCCATGGGTGCCGCCGGATCCGATGTGGCGCTGGAAACCGCCGACGTGGCACTGATGGCTGACGACTTGGCGCAGCTCCCGTTTGCGGTGGGCCTGTCGCGCAGCACGAGTCGGGTCATCAAGCAGAACCTGTGGGTGAGCTTGGGCGTCGTTGCTGTGCTGATTCCGGCCACCATCCTGGGGCTGAACATCGGCACCGCCGTGATCTTCCATGAAGGATCCACGCTGCTGGTGGTCTTCAACGCGCTGCGCTTGCTGGCCTACAAGCCATTCGACAAGAGCGCGAAACCAGCCGAGCCAGCCGGCGAGCCCGCGAAGGCGGCGTGAGGCGGACATGACCTCGAATGACCACGAAGATCCGCCGGCGCAGGCCGTTCAGGCCATTGATGACGACGACGGCGACTTGACGGACATGCTGGGCGAGCTGCGCGTGCTGCTGCCGACCGCCCAGCTGCTGTCAGCGTTCCTGATCGCGGTTCCCTTTGCACCTGGATTCCGCAGCATCGTCCAGGCGGAAAAGAACGTCTTCCTGGCGACGTTCATGCTGTCGGTCGCGAGCCTGGTGCTCTTCACCGCGCCGGCAGTGCAGCACCGCCTGATGAGACCGCTGCGTCAGCGTGCCAGTTTCAAGGCGAGGGCCAGCAAGCAAATGCTGGTGGGCGCGGCCTTGCTGGCGGCTGCGCTGGTGCTGGCAACGCAATTCGTGCTGTCCGAGGTGCTGGGCCATGCCATCGGCAACCTAGCTGCAGGCATCGTCGGTGCACTGATCGGCACGATGTGGTTGCTGGTGCCGCTGGCCTGGAACCGAAGGCAGGCAGCATGAGCGCGCAGCCGCTGTCGCTCGCCGGCGTCATGATGTTCGCGGCGGTGCCTGCCGTCGCTGTAGTGCTGGGCGGCGTCGTGGCCGCCGTGCGCACGCCAGGGCCGAAGGTGCAGAGCGCCGTTCAGCACATTGCGGCCGGCGTGCTGTTCGCGGCGCTCGCGACGGAACTGCTTCCGGATGTCATCCACCGGCGCCTGCCGTGGGTGACCTTGGGCGGCTTTGCGCTGGGCGTGGTCGCCATGTTGCTGCTCAAGGCGCTGGCCAAGCGCCTGGAAGAGCGCGAGGAAAAGACCGCCACCCCGTCCGGGCTACCCACCAGCCTGCTGCTGGCATCGGCCCTGGACATTGCGCTGGACGGCCTGCTGATCGGTGTGAGCTTCGCGGCCGGGGAACGGCAAGGCCTCCTCATCACCATCGCGATGACGCTTGAGGTGCTGTTCCTTGGGGTAGCCACGGCAGCAGCGATGCGTGGGCCAAGAGCCGGCAGACTGGTGCTGGCCACGACGATCACCTTCGCGGTACTGCTCACCGCAGGCGCGGGGATCGGGGCGTACTTCCTGGCCGCTGCCAGCCCCATCGTGCTGGATGGCGTGCTTTCGTTTGGTGTCGCTGCGTTGCTCTACCTGGTCACGGAAGAGCTGTTGACCGAGGCCCACGAGGTCGACGAGACGCCGGTGTTGACCTCGATGTTCTTTGTTGGCTTCCTCGCGCTGCTGATGATCGAAATGATGGTGTGAGTAGAGAGTCGGCGCCGAGTCACGGCCCCGATCCGCGAGGGGATTCGGTTTCGCTGGCTCGATCGCTGCCATCGGCGTGGGCATCTTCGATGGTCTGCGCGCGTCGATCAGGCTGAGCCTTGGCGTTGGCGTGGCCTGGACTGTCCTCAGGTTGCGGGACGGCCGGCGCGTCCGAAGGCTTGTCGGGCTCCGTTGGGAGCTTGACGGGGGATTTTTCGTGATCGCCAGGTGCTGGTCCTGAGCTGGGGGCTTGAATATTCATCGTCGACTCCATCCGTAGCTGCTGCAAGTTGCCAGCGGCGTCGCTGGCACCTTGGCAACGACGCTTGGGGCAGGCGACATGCCTGATGCGTCAACGACTGGATTTCCAGTCATTGAGGCCGGATACAGCATCCAATGACTGGAAAAGCAGTCATTGGCGGGGTGGAACTTTGGGCGAGCGTAGTTCGCGATCCACGAGTGGGCGACGACGACGAGTAAGGGTGGCTTGGTTCTCGGTGCAAAAAAACTGGCGCTTTTCGCCCAGCGACTAGGCAGTCGTTGGTCGCCAGTTGAGGCTGATCGCTGTCAACGGCTCATTGGCGTTGCCAGTGGCGCCTCGATACACTGTTTATATGAACAGCCCCATGCAGCGCCCCCGCGAGATGATTCGCTTCGAGCACCCCCATGAGTGGCAGGGGCGAGAGGGGTTCCGACCGTCGCTCACCCTGGTGGAAGCCGACGTGTCGCACT
>JBHIWE010000208.1:0-7584 GCA_041987645.1 Acidovorax sp.
GTTTCACTTCACCCCACCCAAAGGAGCCCACCATGGCCATCGAGAAAGCCCTCTACACCGCCACCGCCACTGCCACCGGCGGCCGCGCCGGCACCGCCAAGTCGTCCGACGGCGCACTGGACGTAGTGCTGACCACGCCCAAGCAGCTGGGCGGCGACGGTGCCGCCGGCACCAACCCCGAGCAGCTGTTCGCCGCCGGCTACTCGGCCTGCTTCATCGGCGCCATGAAGGCCGTGTCGGCCCGCCAGAAGATCGCTCTGCCGGCCGAAGTCAGCATCACCAGCGACGTCGCCATCGGCCCGCATGCCAACAAGCCCGGCGCCTTCGGCATCCAGGTCGACATGAATATCTCGGTGCCCGGCATGGACCGCGCCCAGCTGGAAGCCCTGGTGGCCACGGCCCACGAGGTCTGCCCCTACTCGAACGCCACCCGCGGCAACGTCGACGTCACGCTGACCATCGTCTGAGCCCGAGGCCCGGGGCAACCCGGGTTATCCGCCACCCTCAATCGGGGGTGGTGCAAGGGCGCCGTCACGGATGTGTCACGCCCGCTTTCTAGCCTCCGAGGTTGATTTGCCCGCGCATCAACCCGTCCGGAGGCTTCATGTTTTTTCGACCCGCCCTTTTTGCACTGACGGCACTGGCCAGCGCCTCGGCCATGGCCGCCACCTCGGTCAGCAACGTCAGCTTCGTCAACGGCATCGCCATCTCGGGCGCCCTGCTCGACCTGTCCACCGGCAGCGACTTCGATCGCCGCATCGGCTTTTTCTCGGACATCTACTACGACCGCACCCGCAATGAATGGTGGGGCCTGTCTGACCGCGGCCCGGGCGGCGGCGTGCTGCCTTACGAGACGCGCGTGCAGCGCTTCACGATCGACATCAACCCGGTGTCCGGCGCGATCTCCAACTTCCAGATCGTGCAGACCGTGAAGTTCACCGAAGCGGGTGTGGCGCTCAACGGCCAGGCCCCGGCCATCGCGAATGTGCTGGGCAAGTCTTTCGACCCCGAAGGCATCGTCGTCAACCCGGTGACCGGCAATCTGCTGGTCAGCGACGAGTACGGCCCCTCGGTCTACGAGTTCAACCGCAGCGGTGAGCTGCTGCGCAAGTTCACGACGCCGGCCAACCTCGTGCCGCGCACCGCCTCGGGCACCGACTACAACGCGCTGGCACCCGCGGGAAGCTCGCCCCAACTCGTGGGCGGCCGCGAGGGCAACCGCGGCCTCGAAGCGCTGGCCATCACGCCGGACGGCCGTTACGCCTTCGCCGTGCTGCAAAACGGCACCGTCACCGACGGCTACAACGCCAGCAGCGGCACGCGCGGGCAGTACACACGCATCGTCAAGTACGACATCCAGACCGGCCAAGCCGTCGGCCAGTACGCCTATCAGCTCGCCAGCTCGGGCCAGGGGCGCGGCATTTCGGCGCTGGTCGCCATCGACGCGAACCGCTTCCTGATCCTGGAGCGCAACAACCGGGGCATCGGCGTCGGTGCCACCCTCAGTGGTGCTGACAAGAACGTCTTCGAAGTCGACCTCAGCAGCGCCAGCGACGTGAGCGGCCTCAACCTGCCGGCCAGCGGCGCCCTGCCGACCGGCATCAACGCGGCCGCCAAGAGCGCACAGATCATGGATCTGGACGCCAACACCTTGGCCGCACTGGGCAACAAGTCACCTGAGAAGTGGGAAGGGCTGGCCATCGGCCCGCAGCTCGCCAATGGCAAGTACGTCATCCTGGCCGGCACCGACAACGACTACAGCGTCACCCAGAACGGCTCGAACACACAGTTCGACGTCTACTTCCGCATGACCGACGGCGACCCTTACGCCTCGTCCATCCAGTGCCCGGTGGGCCTCACGACCGGCTGCTTCGCCACGGCCACCTCGGCCAGCGCGACGCTGACCTCGGACTATCAATTGCTGCCCGGCGTGCTGCACAGCTATACCGCAGACATCGCCGGTTATGTGTCGGCCGTGCCGGAGCCGCACACCTACGCGATGTTGCTGGCCGGGCTGGGCCTGGTCTCGGTCGCGCGTCGGTCGGCACGCCGCGGCGAGCGACGCTGATCAGCCCGCCAGCAGGCCCAGGATCATCTCGATCCGGGCCTTGACCGGGCTGAGCGCACCGGCACTCGGCAGCAGGCCCGGCAGATCCATCACCGGGCCCGCATCACAACGGGTGCTGCGCCAGACCTGGATGCCCGCTGCCTGCGCCTCGCGGAGGGCCGCATCCAGGGCAGCACTCAACGTGCCGTTCCCGGTGCCAGCCGCGATCAGCCCGTCCACGCCCATGGCGCGCAAGGCGCGAACCACAGCGCCATCGGCGCCAGCGTGGTTCATGACGATCTCCACCCGCGGCCAGCGCGCCACCTCGCGACTGATGCGAGACAACCCCAGCGCGCCCCCGGCCGGCCAGGCGCCGAGCACGCGCACGACGCCCTCTTCCACCCGGGCGACCAGAGCGCCGTCCGTTGATTCAAAGGCATCGACCCGGTAGCTGTGCGCCTTGCGCACCTGGCGCGCGTCATGCACCCGCCCCGCAAAGGCCAGCACCACGCCGGCCGCTCCCGGCGTCGCCGCGACCTGGACGGCGTCGAACAGGTTCTGCGGTCCGTCGGGCGCGAGCGCCGTGGCGGGCCGCATCGCGGCAGTCATCACCACGGGCTTGGCCGGCGCCAGCACGCGTTGAAGGAAATAGGCCGTCTCCTCCAGCGTGTCGGTGCCATGCGTGATGACGATGCCTGCCACCTCGGGCCGCGCCAGATGCGTGCTGACGGCCTGCGCCAGCCGCGGCCAGGTGGCGAAATCCATGTCCTTGCTGTCCAGTTGCGCCACCTGGTGCGCCTCCAAACGCCGTGACGACAGCGCCGGCACGGCCGCCAGCAGATCCTCCACGCGCAATTGCGCCGCGGTATAGCCGACGCCATCGCTGGCAGATTGCGCGGTGCCGGCAATCGTGCCGCCCGTGCCCAGAATGACGATCAGATCAGCGGGAGTTTGCAATTTCTTGGATTCCTGGATGAAAATACAGTTGCTGGACAGATTTCCAGCCACATTCAGAAGGCCGCCTGTGCAAGACCGTCCCAAGCTTACCGCCCGCCAGCAACAGATTTTCGACCTGGTCCGCAACGCCATCGAAAGCACCGGCGCCCCGCCAACCCGCGCCGAAATCGCCGCCGAGCTCGGTTTCAAATCCGCCAACGCGGCTGAAGAACATCTGCAGGCGCTGGCCCGCAAAGGCATGCTGGAACTCGTGGGCGGCACCTCCCGCGGGATTCGTCTGAAATCCGACCAGCTCGACGCCGTGAACCGCGCGCGCCAGTTCAGTCTGCCGCTGCCCGCCCTCGCCCAGTTGACCCTCCCCCTGGTCGGCCGCGTGGCCGCCGGCGCCCCCATCCTGGCGCAGGAGCACGTGGAGCAAACCTACACGGTTGAACCCGGCCTCTTCTCCCGCCGGCCTGACTACCTGCTCAAGGTCAAGGGCATGAGCATGCGCGATATCGGCATCCTCGACGGCGACCTGCTCGCCGTGCAGTCCGCCAGCGAAGCGCGCAATGGCCAGATCGTCGTGGCACGCGTCGGCGAACAAGTGACGGTCAAGCGCTTCAAACGCAGCCCGGACGGCATCCAGCTGCTGCCCGAGAACCCCGATTTTCAGCCCATCGTCATCGATGAAAACAGCGAGAGTTTCAGCATCGAGGGCCTCGCCGTTGGCCTGATTCGCGGGCAGGGATTCAATTGAATGCCCGCCTGTGAAAAGAAAGGAAAAGGGCCCGTGTCACCGACACGGGCCCTTTTGGTTTGATGGGCCGGGGTCACTCGCATTGCCCTATGAAGCGTTGCGCTTCTGAGACAGAGTTATCCGGTTTGTTGTCCGGTCTGCGTGCTCGGCGGCATGCCCTCGGAAATCCTTTGCGCCAGATCAGCGCTTCATGCGGGTGCGCTGCGCACGGCTCAGAAACTTCAGTCCATCGACCTGGTCGAGATCCGCTAGACCGGCGTAGTCTCGAAGCTCGAACAAGTGGTGATCGAACCGATTCACCGAATCAATCATCCCAGAAACGCAGGCTGAGTATCTTCCGCTGTCAGATTCGGAGGTGCTGCGAACGTATTGGTCGTAGGCCCATCCTGCAGCGTGATCGCGAATCTCCGAAGCCGTCCGCATACTCTCTTGGGCAAGGCTGAATGCCACTTTGAGCGCTGCGCTTGGCATCCGCCTCGGATCGCTTTCCCTCAATAGCCGCGCAATCTGCTCGAAACGTGCAGTCTGATCCTCATCGCGAAGGTACTCGCGATAGCTCACCTCCTCACCCGAGCAGTTCCTGGCCCGCACTACCGCGGCCAACGCCTCTTCAAGCAGTTCCCGGTGCTCCGCGACCACGTCCAGCTCTTCACGAAGCTTCTGCGTTCTCAACGAACGCCGCTGCTGAGCAGACTGATATGCCAAGCCCGCGACGCCAGCGGCGATCGCTACGACAGAACCTATTGCCTGCATCCAACCGGACCACTCAGCCTTCGTCATGCACGTCGACCAATGGTCAATCGCCATCAGACAAAACTGCGCATCAGCCATCCCACCCTCCCTGGTTTAGCTTCAGTATGGCGCAGCGCAACCTGGCGCGTGCTGCAGGCGCCCAGCGTGAACAGACCCCGGGGCGCCTTCTATGGTCGAACGCCGAAGCGACAAAATGCGGCGCAAGGGAGGGCAGGAATGGACTGGAGCACATCGGACACCATCAGCGCGATCTCAGCATTCGCGGCACTGGGTAGCGCAGCTTTCGCCTACAAGACGTATTTGGCCACGGTCGACCTCAAGAAGCATGACTTCGCGCTGCAGTTGCAGACTGCAAACGCGACACTGCGGGCAACGGTAGGAGGATTGCCGGCACTCCTGAGCCAAGCCAACAGATCGCGGCGCGCGCTGCTGGCGGAACGCGGCCTGCTGGGCGGAAGCGTCTCAAACGAATGGACTAAGCGCGTCGAGGCAATTCAAGTTGAGATCGACGCGCTAACGTCGCGCCTGCCAGGCGAGCACGTTGGCATGGCGCCGCTAGGCGACCTGCGAGAGCAACTTGCTGAGACTCACGCGTTTCAAGTGCGCGCATCGGGAGTGCAGGTGGAGTTGCTCGACGCCCTTCGAGCCGATGAGCGCGAGAACGCAGACTTACGGCAGGATCGGAGAGCGGAGCGAGCTGCAACGCGCCTCCCGCCTCCGAAGCTCTAGCTTGCTCGCTATTGATGCACCAGCTTGAGCGGGGGCGCGCTGGGCTTGAATCGGCCAGTCCCCACCTGCTTGGCGCGGTCGGCCTGCTCTTCCTTCTTGCCCCCGTCGCCTTTCTTCGTGTGCGTGTACTGCACTGCGGCGATGGCCGCCCGGACCTGCAGGGGCGTCGCCTCTACCTCGCCCAGGGCGACGCGCTGCAGCATCTGCAGCATGTCCATCTCGGGCAGCGGAACCGGTGGCGGGGGCGGTTTCGCTTTCCGGCCTGCACCTGGCCGCGCTCCGCCCGAGTTGGGCCTCGGCCCGCCTGAGTTCGCTCGGGCACCGCCCGACTTGCCTTTGACGCCTGCCATTTGCTGCTGATTCCGGTGAAAAGGGGAAAGTAGTGTGTCCGTGTGGGTACTGGCGGTCAGCCTCCGAGGCGCCGCCAGAGAATTCGCCCCCCGGAGGGGTAAGGAGTTCCACCGCAGAAAGGGTGCGGCGGTGATCCTCTCCGCTGCGGGCTTCCGTACCGCAGCCATGCCGTGCCCATGGGAGATAAGCCGGCGCGGCCTATGGGTCGACTCTCTCGACCGCGCCGGTATCGATCAGGCGCGGACGCCCGTCACGACACTGAAGGCCGCGGGATACAGGACAGCGAAGTCCGCGCGGCAGTGGCACATGAAACCGATCTGGCCCGTCGTGGCGAATGCCTCGGTCAGCAGCTGCACGCTCAGCGACTCGCGCAGCATCATGGCCATCTTGGAGAAGTCGCCTAGGTAGATCTCGCTGCAGTCGGTCGACGTGCCCACGGTCAGGTTCGTCGGGATCTGGCTCGTCGTGAGCATGGGCAGCGTCTCCAGCATCGGCGGCCGGCGCAGCGGCTGGTTCGTCGTGTCTACCAGGCCGCCGAGCTTGACAAGGCTGCGCGGCGCCATGATGGCCGCGGTGGGCATGGGAGCATCAGCGGCCAGCATCGCCTGCACGGCGCTCAGCAGGTTGGCGTAGCTCGTGAGGCTCGCGCCGTTGGCACCGTTGGTGATGGCCTGAATGCCCGCTGTGTTCAGGATGCCGCGCGGCTGCGGAGCGGTGCCAGTGCCGCGCAGTCCCGCCCGGTCCAGCTCCTTGGCCATCGCCTGGCCAATCGCAGCCAGCAGCGCCTGCTCGATGTTCAGCGCATCGGACAGCAGCTCGCGGCTGATCTTGAAGTAGAAGCTGAGCGACTGCGGGGCCGCAACCACGCCCGAGAACACCGGGTCAGACTCGGCCACGTTGCCGTTCTCGCTGCGCCAAGCCGCGGTCGGGATGCCACTGACGATAGCGGTCGTGTACGTCTTGGCGCCGTCGTCCAGGGGCACGATGGGCATACCGGCTTGCAGCAGCGAGCTGTTCGGCACCAGCGCGCCGAGGATGGCTGGCATCACCACGTTGGGCACGGTGAAGCCGCCCGCACTGTTGGTGCCTTCGCTCAGTGCGTTGCGCACGGCAGGAGTCGTGGGCAGGTTGGCCACGCCGCGGAAGAAGGCGCCGAGCGTGATGCCGTCGTCTTCGCCACCCGGGCGGCTGCGGTAGTGCGCTTGGAAGTCAGCCGGCGTGCGCAGCTGCTTGACCGGGCGGCCGTTGCTGTCGCGCCAGGTCGAGCCGTCACGCGGCGCAGCGGCCTGCAGCGGGCCGTCGTCCAGCATGCTGTCGATGCGGGCGACGACGACGCTCGCATGAGCAAGGGCTGCGGACTCCTCGGCGCTCATCTGACGCACGCCGATGGACTCACTCAGCTTGTTCACGGCGCGACGCATCGCCTTGCGCTTCTCGTGCAGCTCATCGGCAGTGCCGCCCGCGCGGATGTGGGCGGCATCGGGTTGGCCGAGCTTGGCGCAGACAGCGCGCCAGGCGTTCTCTGCAGCGATCTCTTCGGAGGCGCCGGGGCGCAGGTTGTTGTCGGCGTAGTCGGTGGGGTGGGACATGGTGTGTTCCTTGTGTCGTTGGCCTGGCGCAAACGAAAAAAGCGCGCGCAAGCCCGGGGGTTGTGTTCCGTGGCTCGACGCGCGCTCACCCGAGGGGATCACCGCAGTCCGCCCGCTCAGCAAAAGGCCGTAGGCCTTGAACTTCGCGGGATGGGCGCGATTCTAGCATTACTGCAGGCGCTGGTGTTGCAGAGCCAGTGCCGCGTCGCGCTCAGCGGTCATGCTGGCCTTCAGTTGCTGGGTCAGCAGGCCGGCCACCAGCAGGCCGAGCCGCGCAGCGTTCCGAGGGTCATCGGGCGAACTCACCCGGCCAATGGCTTCGAGCAGCGCCGTCATCTGCGCGGACTTGAACGAGGGAGCGGGCTCGGCCTGCAGCACGGCGCTCAGGTGCTGGCCGATGGTGGCCAGGGCATCAGTGG
>JBHIWE010000209.1:0-7575 GCA_041987645.1 Acidovorax sp.
GATGGTGGCGAGGTCGCCCGTGTGCATCCAGCCCTCGGCGTCGATGGCCTCACGGGTCTTGGCTTCATCGCCCCAGTAGCCGTGCATGACCGAATAGCCGCGCGTGCAGAGCTCGCCCGACGTGCCGCGCGGCACCACGGCGCCGGTCTCGGGGTGGATGATCCGCACCTCCAGATGCGGCTGCACCGTGCCCACGGTGGACACGCGCTTGTCCAGCGGCGTGGCAGTGCTGCTCTGGCAGCTGACCGGGCTGGTCTCGGTCATGCCGTAGGCGATGGTGATCTGCTCCAGGTGCATATCGCGCACCACGCGCTTCATCACCTCGATGGGGCACGGCGAGCCCGCCATGATACCGGTGCGCAGGGTGGAGAGGTCGAACTCCGCGAAGCGCGGATGGTCCAGCTCGGCGATGAACATGGTGGGCACGCCGTGCAGGCCGGTGCAGCGCTCGGCCTGCACGGCCTCCAGCACCTTGAGCGGATCGAAGCCGTCGGCGGGATAGACGATGGCCGCGCCATGCGTCACGCAGGCCAGGTTGCCCAGCACCATGCCGAAGCAGTGGTAGAGCGGCACGGGAATGCACAGGCGGTCTTCGGGCGTGAGCTGCATGCATTCGCCGATGAAGAAGCCGTTGTTGAGGATGTTGCGGTGCGTGAGCGTCGCGCCCTTCGGAAAGCCCGTGGTGCCGCTGGTGAACTGGATGTTGATCGGGTCGGTGCTCTTCAGCGTGGCGGCCACGGCGTCGATGCGCGCATCCTGCGCGTCGCCCTGCGCCATCAGCTCGGAGAAGCGCAGCAGGCCGGGTTCATCGGCGCCCTGCCCCGGGCCTTCGTCGATCCAGACCACGGTGCGCAGATCGGGCAGGCGCGCGGCCTGCAGGGCGCCGGGCGCGGTGGTGGCCAGCTCGGGCGCCAGTTCGCGCAGCATGGCCAGGTAGTCGCTGGTCTTGAAGCGCGCCATGGTCACCAGGGCCTTGCAGCCGACCTTGTTCAGTGCGTATTCGACCTCGGCCGTACGGTAGGCCGGGTTGATGTTGACCAGCACCAGGCCGACCTGGGCGGTGGCGAACTGCATCAGCACCCATTCGGCGTTGTTGTGCGACCAGATGCCGACGCGTTCGCCCGGCGCAAGCCCCAGGCCCAGCAGCGCGCCGGCCAGGCGGCGCACGGCGGCGTGCAGCTCGGCATAGGTGTAGCGCAGGCCCTGGTGGCGGCTCACCAGCGCCTCGCGGCCGGGCTGGCGGGCGGCCATGGCGGCGAAGAAGTCGCCCAGGGTCTGCTCGATGAGCGGCACGTGGGCGAAGAAGTCGCCCAGGGTCTGCTCGATGAGCGGCACGTGGGTTTCGCCCCGGGCGTAGCTCAGGGCGGTGGAGGCGGGCGAAGCAGCGGTGTTCACGGCGGTGTCTCCTGGCGGGCGGTCTCTGGCGGACGTCGGCATGCAAGTGCGCCGGCCCGGCCCGCAGGGCGGGCGTGGCGGGGGCGCCTTCTGGCCTGCAGCATACGCCCGGGGGTGCCCGGACTCCACCCCCGATCAGGCCAGAGAGGTTGCAAATCATGCCACTGCCGGACACACTGCCGCCATGCGCCAGCCCCCTGCCCCCGCCCGCTCCGCCCCTCCAGCCCAGCCCGTTGCTGCCACGCCCATGGCCTTTGTGCAGGCCATCGTGCAGGCCTACGCGCAGCGCGGCATGGACCCGGGCGGCGCGCTCGCAGCGGCACAAATCCCGCCAGATCGCGTGCGTGACCCGGCCGCGCGCATCACCGCGCTGCAGATGGAAGCGCTGTCGGCCGCCGCCATGCGCGAGCTGGACGACGAGGCGCTGGGCTGGTTCTCGCGCCGCCTGCCCTGGGGCAGCTACGGCATGCTGGCGCGGGCCTCGATCAGCGCGCCCACGCTGGGCCTGGCGCTGCGGCGCTGGTGCCGCCACCATGCGCTGATCGCGGACGACATCGGCCTGCACCTGGATGGCGACGGAACCACCGCCACGCTGGCGCTGGCCGAGCATCGCAGCCTGGGCGGCCTGCGGGAGTTCTGCATCGTCTCGGTGCTGCGCAATGCGCTGGGGCTGGCGTGCTGGTTCATCGATTCACGCCTGCCGCTGCTGGAGGCGGCGTTCCCGTTCGCGCCGCCGCCGCATGCCGAGGTGTACCCGCTGCTCTTCGGCGTGGCGCCGCGCTTCGGCGGGCCGCAGGCGCTGCTGCGCTTCGACGCGCGCTATCTCGACATGCCCCTGCAGCGCGACGAGGCCATGCTGCGCCAGATGCTGCAGCGCGCTCTGCCGCTCACCGTGCGGCAATACCGGCGCGACCGGCTGCTGGTGCAGCGGGTGCGCCAGCTGCTGGCCCACGCGCCGGAGCTGGCCCACAGCGCGCAGACGCTGGCCGCACAGCTGCACGTGTCGCCGCGCACGCTACACCGGCAGTTGAAGGAAGAAGGCGCCTCGCTGCAGGCGCTCAAGGACGAGGCGCGGCGCCAGCGGGTGATGGAGCTGCTGGTGCGCACGGACCGGCCCATCAAGGCCATCGCCCAGATGGCGGGCTTCGCCAGCGAAAAGAGCTTCACCCGCGCCTTCCGCCACTGGATGGCGATGGCGCCCACCGAATACCGGCGGCGCCAGCGCGCTGCCTCGCTGATGACCCCGCCTGCCGTGCCCGCTTTGCCGGCTACAGGCCGTAGCAGCGCCTGAGGCCGGCGTAGTCGTAGTAGTGGCTGCCGGGTGCGTAGCGCGCGGCCTCGCAGGCGGCGGGAAAATCCACCTCCTGCTCGTTGAACAGCATCTTCACCAGCGTCACGCCCCAGGCGTCGCGCGCCACATCCCACTGCACGTTGGTGGCCATGGGCGAGACGTCTTCGCCGCGCCAGGGGTTGCCGGCATAGGTGTAGGTGGAGGCCCGCGGCACGGGCGTGGCCGCATTGCGCAGGCCCAGCCGGGCGATGAAAGGAATCATGACCTCGGCATGGGTGAAGCGCAGGCGCGCGGCATGGCCCATGTCGCCCTGGGCGACGCGGCCCACTTCGTCGAAGAAGTCATCCAGCAGCGCCTGCGTGAAGCGGGTGGTGACACCGCCGTATTCGGTCGCCGCCGGGCCCTTGCCGTAGAAATCGTCGATGTCCTGCAGGTAGGCGAAGGTCGGCGCGTGCTCCACGGGCATGTAGGGGCTGAAGTCCAGGCCACCGGTTTCGGCCTTCATGCCGGGGGCAATGATGTAGAGCTCGTAGAGCAGCGCGGCGGCACCGACCGCGCTCTGGATCCGGGTCTTGCCGTCGCCCGTGAGCGTGCTGGTGAAGCGGCCATCGGCGCTGGAGAACGTGCGCTTGCCGTTGTTGGAGAAGCTGTCGGTGCCGGCATCGAGCTTGTCGATGAAGGCGCCGGTGAAGAGCCGTTCCAGCACGGCGCGCGCATGGGCGCGCACCTCGGGCGCATTGCGCGCGGCGGCCACCTTGGCGGCGGCCTCGGCGCCGAAGCCGGCCGCATTCTTGGCGGCGGCGTAGCGCTGGTAATCCTGGCTGGCGGCCAGCACGGCCGCCCGCACGGCGTTGCCGTCGGTCACCGCGTCGGTGCTGGTGGAGAGCTTGTGCGGATAGAGCTGGTAGCGGTCCACCACGGCCGGGGCGATGGCGGCGGCCGCCGCCGGCGCCGAGGCGGCCAGCGACGCGGCGAAGAACTGCGAGCTGTCCACGGCACGGTCCTGGCCGGAGTGCAGCACCTCGATGGCCCGCGCCCGGCCCTGGAAGCGCTGGCCGGAGAAGAGATCGGGGTCGCGCTGCACGAGGCGGGCGGCCAATTGGCGGTGCTCGGCGATACCCAGCTGAGTGAGGTTGCCATAGCCCGGCGTGCTGACGCCGGCGACGCCCCAGCCCAGCACGAAGTTGGCCTGCATGATCGTCTGCACGTCCGGGCCCAGCTGCTGGCCCAGGGCGGTGAGCGCGCCGTCGGCCTTGGCCCGCGCCCACATGTTCAGCACCGCATCGTCGTACTTCAGGCTGGACAGGCCCCGCGAGCCGTGCCGGGCCACCAGTTCCGCATACACCGTCCTGAAGCCGGGCGGAGGCGCCTCATAGCTCGCCCGCAACTGGCGCGGCTGGTAGCCGGTCTTGGTGGCGTAAAAGCCCGAAGAGGCCGCGGCAGGAGTGCCATCGCCCCCGCCGCCGCAGGCAGCGAGAGCCAAGGTGGTCGCCAGGCAGGCCCGGCGCAGGGAAGTGACGAGTGGAGACATGACGGCGGCAGTGCCAGAGAAACGCAAGGAGCCGGCCAGCCTAGGGCTGGCCCGTGGCAGCGCCATGACAGGAGGGGCGCCAGCCCCTCAGCGGGCGGCCTCAGGCTGCGTTCAGCAGGCCCGGCAGCTCGCCCATGTGCGTGATGATCTTCCTGGCGCCGGCGGCCCGCAGCGCCTCGGCCACGTCGTGGCCCGGGCCGCCGGGGCTGTAGCCGACCACCGTGGCGCCGGCGGCCACGCCGGCGGTGACGCCAGTGGCCGAATCCTCCACCACCAGGCAGCGCGCAGGCGGCACACCCAGGGCAGCGGCGGCGGCGAGGTAAACGTCGGGCGCGGGCTTGGTGCGCGGCATCTCATGGCCGCTGAAGACACGGCCCGCGAAGAGCGGGGCGAGCCCGGTCTTGGCCAGCTGCAGCTCGACCTTCTGGCGGTCGGCCCCGGAAGCGCAGGCGATGCGGCCCTGCAGCCGCTCGTGCACGGCCGCCACGGCCTCGGCCGCGCCGGGAATGGCCTGCAGCTCCGCGGCCAGCGCGACGTTGCGCCGGGCGTAGAAATCGGCCATCCACGCATCGGTCAGCGGCCGGCCGGTGTGGGCTTCGATACGCGCGGTTTCCGACCGCACGGCCTTGCCCAGAAAGATGCCCATGCACTCCTCGTGCGTCATCTCCCAGCCGGTTTCGGCCAGCAGGTCGCGCAGCACGCGATGCGTGATGGGTTCGCTGTCCACCAGAACTCCATCGCAATCGAACAGCACCGCATCGAAGTCCAGCATGTCAACGTCTTTCCCAAAGAGGTTCAAAGAAAAAAGAAAGCGCCCGAAGGCGCCTCTGAGTATGCGTCAGCCTCGCGATGGGGCCAGGCCGAACGCCCTCGCTGCGGTCATCGGCCCGGCAACTCGCCCACCCCGCAGAGGTCCTGGGCCACGATCGTTTTCCTGGCGGCCAGCGGCAGACACAGGCCGGGGATGGCGGTGAAGAGGAAATGGTCGCGCTCGGCCTGGGCGCGATCGCGGGATCAACACGCCGGAAGATCTGCAGCTGCGGCGCGAGGAAGTCGGCGGTGAAAAGCCGGGCCGACGCAGACGCAGAACTTTGCGGCTCGGCCGTGTCAGCGCAGGTCGCCGTCCACGTAATACCAGCGGCCTGCGGTGCACACGAAGCGGCTGGTCTCGTGCAGGCGGTGGGCGCGCCCGCCGGGGGCACGCTGGCGGGCGACGAATTCGACTTCGGCGCGGTCCGGCCCCAGCGGGCGGTGGGCACGCACCTCCAGGCCCAGCCAGCGCGTGCCCGGGTCGAAGTCGATGGACGCGGGGCGGTGGGCCGCGTCCCAGGTGGCCAGCAGATAGGGGCCGTCTTCGCGCACGAAGGCGGTGTAGCGCGACCGCATCAGGCTTTCGGCATCGGGTGCGGGGCAGTCGTCCCAGTGGCCGAGGTAGCGGCCGCAGCAGTCGGCATAAGCCAGCAGGGCACGGGTGCGGGGCGCAGTGCGGCCGCAGGGGCAGGGAGAGCGGGGGTCCAGGGGCATCGGAAAAGAAAACGGCGGAATCGGTGAAGGTCTGGCGGGCATTCTTGCACTGCGCAGGTGGGCCATATTGCTGCCATGATGGCAGACCCCGCAACGGCGGGATCAACGTCGTACATGAGGAGATTGCACTGATGTTTTCGCTCAGCGTGCCCTGGTGGGAGTTCATCGTCCGGGGTGTGGCGGTGTATGCCTTTCTGCTGGTCTTCCTGCGGCTGACCGGGAGGCGGCAGACGGGGCAGTTCGCACCCTTCGATCTGGTGCTGCTGCTGGTGCTCTCGAACGCGGTGCAGAACTCGATGAACGCGGGAGACAACTCGCTGATCGGCGGCCTGATCTCGGCGGCCACGCTGCTGTTGTGCCATGTGCTGCTCGCGCACCTGACCTACCGCTTCCCGCGCCTGGCAGACCTGGTGGACGGCCGGCCGAAGGAGCTGGTCTACCAGGGCCGCGTGAACGAGGCCCTGATGCGCCAGCAGCTGCTGTCGGCCGACGACCTTGCAGCCGCCCTGCGCGCGGGCGGCTGCCGCCATCTGCACGAGGTGGAGAGCGCCACGCTGGAGGTCAACGGGCAGATCACGGTGGTGCTGCGCAAACGCGATTCGGAGTGAGGGGCGCAGCGGGGCCACGCCAGGCAATAGCAACCCTAATGGGCCTGCAGCCCGCCATTTACCTGCGCATCAAGCTATCATAAAAATAGCAAAATACCTCAAGCCAGCGCGCGCTGGATGAGGATCTTCTGCACGTCGCTCGTGCCTTCGTAGATCTGGCAGACGCGCACGTCGCGGTAGATGCGCTCGACCGGAAAGTCGTTGACCACACCGTAGCCGCCCAGGGTCTGGATGGCGGCGCTGCACACGCGCTCGGCCATCTCGCTGGCGAAGAGTTTAGCCATGGCCGCCTCCTTCAGGCACGGCCGGCCGGCATCGCGCAGCGCGGCGGCATGCCAGATGAGCTGGCGTGCGGCCTCGATCTGCGTGGCGCAGTCGGCCAGGCGAAAGCCCACGGCCTGGTGGTTGAAGATGGCGGTGCCGAAGCTCTCGCGCTCCTTGGCGTACTGCAGCGCCACGTCGAAGGCGCTGCGCGCCATGCCCACGCTCTGCGCGGCGATGCCGATGCGCCCGCCCTCCAGCGCGCCCAGCGCGATCTTGTAGCCCTCGCCTTCGGCGCCGATCAGGTTCGCGGCCGGGATCCGGCAGTCGTCGAAGTTGATCTGCGCCGTATCGCTGCTGTGCTGGCCCAGCTTGTCTTCCAGCCGCGCCACGCCGTAGCCAGGGTTGCTGGTGGGCACGAGGAAGGCGCTCATGCCCTTCTTGCCGGCCGCCTTGTCGGTCACGGCGATGACGATGGCCACCTGCCCGTTCTTGCCGCTGGTGATGAATTGCTTGACGCCGTTGATGACGTACTCGCCGCCCTGCTTCACCGCCGTGGTCCGCAGCGCGGAGGCGTCGGAGCCCACATGCGGCTCGGTCAGGCAAAAGGCGCCCAGCATCTCGCCGCGCGCCAGCGGTGTGAGCCAGTCGCGCTTTTGCTCCGGCGTGCCGTAGCGCATCAGGATGGCGTTGACCGGGCAGTTGGTCACGCTGATGGCGGTGCTGGTGCCGCCGTCGCCGGCCGCGATCTCTTCGAGCACCACGGCGAGCGAGACGTAGTCCAGCGCGGCGCCGCCGTATTCCTCGGGCACGCAGATGCCGTAGGCGCCGAGCGCGGCCAGGCCCTGGTGGGCCGCCTTGGGAAAGTGGTGCTCGCGGTCCCAGCGCGCGGCATGGGGCCAGAGCTGGTCCTGGGCGAAGTCGCGCACGGCGTCGCGGATCATTTCCTGGTCGGGGGTCAACAG
>JBHIWE010000210.1:0-7488 GCA_041987645.1 Acidovorax sp.
AGGGTCAGGTAGGGCGCAGCGAAGCTCCATTCTTCATCGCTGACGTCCGTCGGGTAAGGCTTGCGGGGCATCTGCAAACTCTACCCTTGGCTTCGCGCTCACAGAGCGAAGTTCATAACACGCTCTAGCCGCCCCTTGGGAAGACACATCCGGGCGCAACCCATGCGCAGCCGCGGGCCACACGCGACTGGGCACCACGGCAACAAGGCCATGAACGAGCGCAGATGGACGGGAGGGGGAAAGGAGGACTTGCACAGCCCGCCACCGGACGGCGGGAGGCACACATGCCGCACGGTCGGCACAAAGAAAAAGCCCCCTAGACCGTTAATCTAGAGGGCTTGGGTACCAATGGTTAGTTGGTAGGCGCGATTGGACTCGAACCAACGACCCCCACCATGTCAAGGTGGTGCTCTAACCAGCTGAGCTACGCGCCTGTGTGTATTCGAGAAGCGAGAGTATAGCAGTAAAAAACGGATCTCCGAAAGAATTGCATTTTTTCGATTCAACGCCGCCGCGCCGAGCGCACGCCCGGCACGGTGGCGACGATACCCAGCACCTTGCCGAGGCGGCCCGAATCGGCGACCTCCACGGTGAAGGTCATCCAGGCCGTGCCTTTGACGGACTGCGTCTGCACGCCGATGACATTGGTCTTCTCGCGGGCGAAGACGTCCGAGATGTCGCGCAGCAGGCCCTGGCGGTCGGAGGCTTCCACCGACACGTCCACCGGATACACGGCGGTGCCAGCGGTCTGTGCGGCCGACGCCTTGGGTGGGCCCCACTCCACCTCGATGACACGCTCGCCGTTGCGCGCGGCCATTTCGTGGAAGTTGCGGCAGTCGGCGCGATGCACGCTTACGCCCTTGCCACGCGTCACGAAGCCACGGATGGCGTCGGGCGGCGCGGGCTTGCAGCACTTGGCCAGTTGCGTCATCAGTGAGTCGATGCCGACCACCAGCACGCCGCCCTTGCCGCTGGCATCAGCGCCACGCGCCCTCTTCACCGGAAGGAAGTCTTCGGGCTGGATGGCCGGCTCTGGCGGCGGACGCAGAAGCGTCTCGATGCTGCGCAGGGAGAACTCGTCTTTGCCGACGACCTCGAAGAGCGCATCGGCCGTCTTGAAGCCCAGCTGCACCGCCAGATCGTCCAGCCGCATGGCAGTCCGGCCCTCGCGCTGCAGCAGCCTTTCCACGGCTTCGCGGCCGCGCGCGACGGTTTCGTGCGTGGCCTGGGCGTTGAACCAGGCGCGCACCTTGGCGCGCGCCCGATGGCTGGTGAGATAGCCGAGCTCCGCATTCAGCCAGTCGCGCGAGGGCCGCCCCTCCTTCACGGTGGTGATCTCCACCGTCTGCCCGTTCTGCAGCGTGGTGTTGAGCGGCACCATGGCACCGTCCACGCGGGCACCGCGGCAACGATGGCCCAGGCTGGTGTGCACAGCATAGGCAAAGTCCACGGGCGTGGCCCCCTGGGGCAGCTCGACCACGGCGGCCCCCGGGGTCAGCACGTAGATACGATCCTCGAAGAGACCCCTGTGGCTGGCCGAGCCGACCAAGTCGCGCTCCCAGGCCAACAGCTGCCGCAGCACGGCGATCTTGGCGTCGTATTCACCGCTGGCGGTGACGCCCGCATAGCCTTTGGTGCCGGCCTCCTTGTAGGCCCAGTGCGCCGCCACCCCGTGCTCGGCGTGGTCGTGCATGGCCTGGGTACGGATCTGGATCTCGATCGGCTTGCCGGCATCGTCGCGCACCACGGTATGCAGCGACTGGTAGCCGTTGGGCTTGGGCCGGGCGATGTAGTCATCGAACTCGGCCTCGATCGGATTGAACTGCTGATGCACCCACGAGAGCGCCGCATAACAGTCCTTGACGGACGGCACCACCACGCGAAGCGCGCGGATGTCGAAGACCTGGTCAAAGTCGAGCGATTTGCCGCGCATCTTCTTGACGATGCTGTAAATGTGCTTGGGCCGGCCCTGCACGCTGGCGCTGATGCTGCGCGAGCGCAGTTCCGATTCAACGCGGCTACGCAGCTGCTCCATATAGAGCTCGCGCTCGGTTCGCTTTTCGTCCAGCAGCCGGGCCACCTCTTTGTAGGTATCGGGCTCCAGGAAGCGGAAGGAGAGGTCCTCCAGTTCCCACTTCATCTGCCAGATGCCCAGCCGGTTGGCCAGCGGCGCGAAGACCTGCAGTGCCTCGCGGGCGATGCCCGGCGACACCGGCCGCTTGGAGGCCGCGTAGTAGCGCAGCGTCTGCAGGCGCGAGGCCAGCCGGAGCATGACCACCCGCAGGTCGCGTGAGAACGCAAGCAGCATCTTGCGAACGTTCTCGGTCTGCACGGCCGGGTCGTCCACCAGAGTGCCCGCCACCTGCGCATCGCGGGCCTGCTGCTGCACGCGCATGAGCTTGGTGGTCTCGATGGCGAGCGTGGCGAAGTTTTCGCCGAAGGCCTTGCTGATGACTTCCTGCGGCTTGTTCAGGTGCGACGATGCATGGACCAGATAGCAGGCCGCCTGCATGGCTTCGGAGCCGCCGATGCTTTTGAGGATGGCGGCCACCGCATCAGCATGCGCCAACGTGTTCTCGCCGGTCTCCAGGGTTTCGCCAATCAGCAGGGGCTCGGCGAAGGCACGCGCGCGGGCCAACGCATCGACCTGCTCCGGCAAGGTTTGCGCCGTGGCCGCAAGGAGCTGTGGCATGGATTCCGGCCGGCTGCCCTGCGGCTGGGCGCCAGGCACGGCCTGCCCAACGACGCTGCTCTTCATGTCGGCACCTCACCGTCACTCCGCAACAGAAAGTCGGCCACCGCCAGCACCTGATCTTCGGCCACCAGCGTGGGGGCATGCCCCACACCAGCGAATTCCACCAGTTGCGCACGCGGGCAGCGCCGCGCCATGGCTTGCGCCGTGGCGGGCGAGAGCAGATCCGACTGCGCGCCGCGCAGCAGCAACACCTGAGCGGTGATCTGATCGTAGAGCCGCCAGAGCGCCGCCTCGCCGGCCTGCGCACCCTCTTCGGTCAACGACCGGAACGGCACGGCGATGGCCGGGTCGTAATGCAGCGTGAAGCCGCCCTGCCCGTCCGCGCGCAGCATGGGCCGTGACAGTTCCAGCCATTGCGCCGGCGTGTGCGGGCCGAAGCTGCTGGAGATGGCCCAGAGCGCGTCGGCCGCCTGCTGCTGCGACTTGAAATGAACCGGCTGCCCCACATAGCTGCCGATGCGGCGCAGCGCCGCCCATTCAAGGACCGGCCCCACATCGTTGAGCACGAGCCGCCGAACCGGCGCCGGCAGCGGCAAGCCGGGCTGACCGCTGATCGCCATGCCGATCAGCCCGCCCATGCTGGTGCCGACCCAGTCCAGCGTGCTGATCGGCGCCTGCGCATGCAGTTGCGCGAGCAGCGCCAGCATGTCGGCCGCATAGACGGGAACTTGGTAGCCGACCGCATCGGCCAGCCAGTCGCTGCGGCCCCGGCCCACGACGTCGGGACAGATCACGCGGGCATGCGCGCTCAGGCGCCGCGCCAGCACGTCGAAATCGCGCCCCTGGCGGGTGAGGCCATGCACGCAGAGGACCACATGCGGGTGCCGGGGGTTGCCCGTACGGTTCCACTCCCAGTACGCCATACGGTGGGCAGGGGCCTGCTCCTCAAGCCGAGAGGCTTCGAATGTCGCAGCGGGGACCCCGGGGCAGAGGACGTGATGCAGGATGGGTTCAGTCATGGGACAACGGGGACTTGCTGTGCGCGCCGCGAGACGGCAGATCACGGGTCGGGCCTGTTGCCCGATCCTTCACGGCCATCCTAATTCATCCCGCAGGCCCCTTCTTGCGAATGCGGCGCCTGGGCCGTAACACCCAACCCCCACATCCTGCCGCACAAGAAAAACCCCGCGATGCGGGGCCTTCAGAAAGCTGCGGTGCGGTACAGGCATCGTTGCGCCGGGGCGCCGCAGGCCTTGGGGCTTCAGCGCATCTGCACGCTGCCAGACACGGTGACCTGCACCTGCGCCTTGCCCGCCTCGACCGGCATGGGTGCATCGTTGAAGGCCTCGGCCTTGGCCTGCATCGCCATCATGCGCGGACGCGGGCCGGGCATGGATTCGTTGTTGGTCACCACCACGTCGCGCAGCGTGTACCCGGTGAACCCGAACCCGCGCGCGAGCTCCGTCGCGCGGCGTTTGAAATCTTCGATGGCGCGGCTCTGGGCTTCGCCCTCCACCTTGGCACGGGCCTCTCGCGAGAGGTCGAACGCGACCTGCGTGATGGGCATGCTCTGGATGCGGCCGGCCGTAGAGGTGATGCGCCCGAAGTCACGGCCTTCCAGCACCAGTTCCGCCCGACCCTGCCAGCCGGTGATCTTGCCGTCCTTGCCATAGCGCGGGAAGAGGCCGAAGTTGCCGGTGCGCACTTCCATCTGTTGGGGCTGGGCGTTGCGCTTAGCTTCTGCCAGCGCGGAGTCAAGAGCCTGTTTGAGCTGCGTCTGCACGCCTGCGGCGTCGGAGCCTTCCTTGGTGGTGCCGAGCGTCAGGACCAGCACGTCCTGCTGCACGTCCACCGAACCCTGGGCCGACAGCTGAAGCACGTTTTCCATCGGGGCCGGAGCGGCTTGGGCAAAAGCCGCGCCAGCGCAAGCGATCAGTGCGCCTGCAGCTATCAATTTAGAAGTGATTTTCATGGTCATCCGCAACGCTCCGTCAGTTGCAGCGCCCCACTCGGGACGCCGAAACGCCACCTTAACGGGGTTTGCGCCCGCGTTCATGAAGCGCAAGGCACGTCTTGGCGTGATGGCGCAAGACTTGTAACAGTTGGTCAGGGCGTCGCAAAAAAGTCGAATTTTGGGACGCAAGGTGGTCAGAATCGCCGCTGTTACAAATTGGATTTGGGAAAGAAATGGCCTCAACAACCAACCGTACCGACAAAGTTCTCGTAGTGGATGACGATGCCCGCATCCGTGATCTGCTGCGGCGCTACCTGACACAGGAAGGCTTCGAGGTCATGGTGGCCGAAGACGGCAAGGCGCTCAACCGCATCCTGTTGCGCGAAACGGTGGACCTCATCGTCCTGGACCTGATGATGCCCGGCGAGGACGGCCTGTCGATCTGCCGCCGCCTGCGTGCCGCCAACGACCGCACACCCATCATCATGCTGACGGCCAAGGGCGAGGACGTGGACCGCATCGTCGGTCTGGAAGTGGGCGCCGACGACTACCTCGGCAAGCCGTTCAACCCCCGCGAGCTGCTGGCCCGCATCCACGCCGTGCTGCGCCGCCGCCCGCCGCAGGAAGCGCCTGGCGCGCCCTCCGGCGACAACGAAGTGGTGACCTTCGGCCCCTTCACCTTCGACCTGGGCACCCGCGCGCTGCAGCGCAACGGTGAGGAACTGCCGCTCACGACCGGCGAATTCGCCATGCTCAAGGCGCTGGTACGCCACCCGCGCCAACCGCTGTCGCGCGAAAAGCTGGCCTTGCTGGCACGGGGGCGCGAGTTCGAGCCTTTCGACCGCAGCCTGGACGTTCAGGTTTCCCGCCTGCGCAAGCTGGTCGAGGTCGATGCCGCCGCCCCCCGCTACATCCAGACCGTCTGGGGCGTGGGCTATGTGTTCGTTCCGGACGGAGCGAACTGATACGGCCCAGGCAATGCTGAACCGCTCCACACCCTGGCGCGGCTGCTGGCCCGGGATGCCATCGAAGACATCGAGCGCAACCGCAGTCGTCGCCTATGGGCGCGACTGCGGTCCGGAGCGCCCGCGACCTTTCCAGCGTCGCTTCGAGTCACCATCCAGCTTGCTCGGTGCCCCAGGCGCCCTGCAGCCCTCCGGGCCGGCACGGCATGCAGCGCTAGGCCCTTCTTTCTGAATGACATGAGCGCTACCTACGAAGCATCCTCCGATGCGACCGGCCCCGCACCGCTTGATGCCGCGCGCCCTGAACGCAACGCCCGCACGCGCGTGGGGCTGAATCTCTTCTGGCGCACCTTCTTCCTGCTGGCCCTGCTGCTGGTGGGCAGCATCCTGGCATGGCTGCAGACGCTGCGCGCCCTAGAGTTCGAGCCCCGAACGCTGCAGACCGCGCAGCAGGTCGCCTCGCTGGTCAACCTGAGCCGCGCCGCCCTGATCCATGCGGACGCCATCGCCCGCGTGTCGCTCATCAAGACCATGGCAGACCAGGAGGGCGTGCGCATCCTGCCGCGCGAGCCGGGAGACAAGTTCGAGCTGCTGGACCCTTCCGCCCTGGGTACGCGCCTCACCGAAGAGCTGACGCTGCGCCTGGGCCCCGGCACCATCGTGGCCAGCAGCGTGAACGGCGAGAAGGGCCTCTGGGTGGGTTTCACCATCAACGGCGACCCGAACTGGCTGCTGATGGACCGCTCGCGCCTGAGCGCGGCTGGCGGCAAGACCTGGATGATCTGGCTCATCACCGCCGGCGCGCTGTCGCTGGCGGGCGCCGCAGCCATCGCACGGCTCATCAACCGGCCGCTCAAGCAGCTCTCGTATGCGGCCAACCGCGTGCGCGACGGCGACTTCGCAGCCAGCCAGCTCGACGAAGAGGTGGTGACCAGCGAGATCCGCGAGGTGAACATCGGCTTCAACCGCATGGCGCAGAAGCTCGCCAAGCTGGAGCAGGACCGCGCCGTGATGCTGGCCGGCATCTCGCACGACCTGCGCACGCCGCTCGCGCGGCTGCGCCTGGAAACCGAGATGAGCGTGAACGACGACGTGGCACGCGAGCACATGGTGGCCGACATCGTCCAGCTCGACGCGACGATCGACAAGTTCCTCGACTACGCCCGCCCCGAACACGTGAACCTGACGCCGGTCAACCTGCATGCAGTGGTGTCGTCCTGCGTGTATGCCGTGCAGGACCACCGGGAACTGCAGATCACCATGAACGTGCCCGAAGACCTGAACGTGATGGTGGACGAGGTGGAGCTGGCGCGGGTCATCTCCAACCTGCTGGAGAACGCTCGGCGCTACGGCAAGTCGGCCGACAGCGGCACCGCCAGTGTGGATATCGCCGCCAAGGGCCGAGAAAAATGGGTGCTGCTGAAGATGCGCGACCACGGCAGCGGCGTTCCGCCCGAGCAGCTGGCCAATCTGACCAAGCCTTTCTTCCGTGGCGATTCGGCACGCACGGCCGCCGCCGGGGCCGGTCTGGGCCTGTCCATCGTCGACAAGACCGTTCAGCGCATGGGCGGCATCTTCGCGCTGGCGAATGCGGCCTCGGGCGGACTGGTGGCCCACATCCAGCTACAGCGCGCCGAGCTGCCCAGCGGCAAGGACCCCAAGCAACGCCTGCAGCGCCCGCAGATCAAGCGTCACCTGCCGCCGCGCCCCAGTGCGGAAGATGAAGCGGGCAACCTGACCTGAACGGCCAAGCCCTCCGGCGGGCTCAGGCGGAGGCCGCCGCGGCCGCCGCAGGGCGCCCGAAGAGCAGCGTGGCGGCGCGGGCTTCCATGGCCAGCCCCTGCCCCACCGGGCCCAGGCGCTCTGCAGTCTTG
>JBHIWE010000211.1:0-7320 GCA_041987645.1 Acidovorax sp.
GATTCCTCGGCGGTGGAAAAGCCTGCGTACTGGCGGATGGTCCAGGGCCGCACCGCATACATGGTGGCCTGCGGGCCGCGCAGGTAGGGCTCGAAGCCGGGCAGCGTGTCGGTATGCGGCAGATCGGCCGTGTCGGCGGCGGTGTAGAGCGGCTTGACGACGATGCCGTCGGGCGTGACCCAATTCAGCGCGGAGACGTCGCCCCCGGGAGCGGACTTGGCGGCGGCCTGGGTCCAGGCGGCCAGATCGGCCGGTTGCGGGCGGGGGGCGGATGTGCTTTGGCTCATGTCTCTGCGGTGCTCTGAAAAGGAGGTTTCCAAAAAGCCGGTCTGTGCGGTGCCGTGCTGCTCCATGGTGCCACCTCTCAGGCCCGCAGGGCGGGCGCCGAAGTGACGCCAACGTCAATCTTTCGGGGCATTCTACGCTTCTGTAATTATTAATTTATAGTTTTTTTGCAGTACATTCCGCCCATGTCCGCCTTCCCCATCTCGCCCCGCGCCCTCTATGAAGAGGTGGCCGAGCAGCTGCGCCAGCGCATCTTCCGGCGCGAGCTGGAGCCCGGCAGCTGGATCGACGAGCTCAAGATCGCCGAGGAATTCGGCATCAGCCGCACGCCGCTTCGCGAGGCGCTGAAGGTGCTGGCTGCCGAAGGCCTGGTCACAATGAAGCTGCGCCGTGGCGCCTATGTGACGGAGGTCTCTGACAAGGACCTGCACGACGTCTATCACCTGCTCTCATTGCTCGAAAGCGATGCAGCCGGCGTGGTCGCCGCCCGCGCCACCGAAGCGCAGTTGCAAGAGCTGCAGGCTTTGCACCGCGACCTGGCCGCCGCCGTGGCAGACCGCGACCGCTTCTTCACGCTCAACGAGCGCTTCCACATGCGCCTGCTGGAGCTGGCCGACAACCGCTGGCGCAACCAGATGGTGGCCGACCTGCGCAAGGTGATGAAGCTCAACCGCCACAACTCGCTGCTCAAGCAGGGGCGCGTCGCCGAATCGCTGCAGGAGCACGCGCAGATCCTGGCTGCGCTGCAGGCCCGCGATGCCGAGGCGGCCGTGCAGGCCACGCGGGCGCATTTCGAGCAAGGGCTGGCGGCGGCGACCTGATCGGGCGCGGGCGGAGCGCACACCGTTCGCTACTGATTCGATAGCTGGAAGCCCAGGCAGATCCATCGCTGCAGATATAAAACACCCACAAACACCGCACCGCCGCCCAGGCGGCGCCACCCCGCGGCGCACTCATTGCCAGCGGACCTGGGACAATGGGTGCCCTTTTTCCGGCCCACTCGAAGAATTCCCGTGCTCACTGCAGCCGTCTCCCCCGCCCTCGCCCATTCCCCCTGGCGCATGTCCGTCGCGCCGATGATGGATTGGACCGACCGGCATTGCCGCTACCTGCACCGGCTGCTCACGCGCCACACCCTGCTCTATACCGAGATGGTGACCACCGGCGCGCTGATCCACGGCGACGTGGAGCGCCACCTGCGCTTCAACGCCGAAGAGCATCCTGTGGCCTTGCAGCTGGGCGGCAGCGAGCCGGCCGATCTGGCGCAGGCTGCCCGGCTCGGCGAGCAGTGGGGGTATGACGAGATCAACCTGAACTGCGGCTGCCCCAGCGAGCGCGTGCAGCGCGGCGCGTTCGGCGCCTGCCTGATGAACGAGCCGCAGCTGGTGGCCGACGGCGTCAAGGCCATGCGCGACGTGGTCGGCGTGCCCGTGACGGTCAAGCACCGCATCGGCATCGACAAGGGCGAGGACTACGGCTTCGTGCGCGACTTCATCGGCACGGTGGCCGAGGCGGGTTGCGAAGTCTTCATCGTCCACGCCCGCAATGCCTGGCTCAAGGGCCTGAGCCCCAAGGAAAACCGAGAGATTCCGCCGCTGCGCTATGGCGTGGTGGCGCAGCTCAAAGCCGACTTCCCCCACCTGACGCTGGCGATCAACGGCGGCTTCACTGCCGACGAGGCCGTGCATGAGCAGCTGGCCGTGCTGGACGGCGTGATGGTGGGCCGCGAGGCGTACCACAACCCCTGGTGGCTGGCCGGCTGGGATGCCGCCTTCTACGGCGATGCGGACGCGCCCACCCTCACGCGCGAGGACGTGGAAGCGCGCATGGTGGACTACATGGAGCGCGAGGCCGCCCAGCACGGCACGCACTGGTATGCGATCGCCCGCCACATGTTGGGTCTGCGCCACGGCCTGCCCGGTGCGCGGCGCTGGCGCCAGGTCTGGAGCGATCACCGCCTGAAGGAGCTCCCAGCCCGCGAGGTGGCGGCCCTGGCTGCCGCCACCGTGCGCCCGGCGCGCGACGCATTCGCAGGGGCCGAAGCCGAACTTTGACACGTATCAGACACGAGGCTTCGTCCTACAAGCGGCCAGACCCCCGGGGCAGCGCTTGCACTACCATTTGGCGATAGTTCCGAGGTGGCCCTGCCGTCTCGGCGCCACTGCCTCCAACCGCTGAATCGACCGCCGCCGCCCCATGTCCCGGCCCCCCCATCTGACCCGCGAAGAATCCCTGTTCCACCAGTACTACGCCAAGGAGCGGCCGGTGCTGGAACACGCCTGCGCGTTCTACGTGGCGCTGCTGCAGTCCATTCTCTCCAAGACCGAGGGTATCGACATCTCCAAGGTGGAGGGGCGCGTGAAGGACCGCGACGAGTGCATCCGCAAGTTCTCGCGCAAGTACCGCGCCGCGCTGGAAGAAGCCAACAGCTCTTATGAAATCCAGCACTACCTGACCGATCTGGTGGGTGTGCGTGTGGTCTGCCTCTACGAAGATGAGTTGGAAAAGGTGGCTGAGGCAGTGCGCTCGCATTTCGACGTCATCGACGTCACGGACAAGGTGAGCGCCGTGGAGAGCACGGAGGCCTCGTTCGGCTACAAAGGCCTGCACCTGGACCTGCGCCTGAATGCGGCCCAGGCCGCCCTGCCCGAGCACGCGGCCTACGCGCACCAGACTTTCGAGCTTCAGGTGCGCACGATCATCCAGGACTCCTGGAGCGTGCTGGACCACCAGATCAAATACAAGAAGTCCATCCCCGGGGACCTCAAGCGTCGCATCAACGTGCTCTCGGCCCTCTTCGAGCTGGCCGACCGGGAGTTCCGCCAGATCCGCGACGCCACCGACGCCGAACTGCGCCGCACCAACGATGAGCCCGAGGAGTTGGAAGGCCCCGCCGAGTCCGAGCCGATGCGCAGCCACCGCCCCGCATCGGCCGGCAGCGAGCTGAACGCGTTCACGTTCCTGAAGATCGCCAACCACTTCTTCAAGGACACGGAGTTCGAGGCGCAGAAGGTGGACGTGTTCGTGGAAGACATCCACGCCTGGTCGCCCGAGATGAACCGCTCGCGCCTGAATGCCCTGCTGCGCGCCACGATCGGCATCGTCAAGCGATATAAGCAGCACTACGAAGACCTGCACCCCGAAGGCAGCTTCAACCCCTACACCGTCATCCGCCACTGCCTGTACCTGGGCGACAAGCAGACGTTTCGCCGCGCGCTGCGCAACAGCTCGCGCGAGGCCTTCGAAGCGTGGCTGCAGGACAACACCCCCGAAGACGCCAAGCCCACGCCCGCACGCTGACCGAAAGCCCGGCACTGCACAGTGCGGGCCGGGCGGCTTTGCAAGTGTGTCGCCAAGGTGACGCGCCCTCCGTAGTTGCACGCCATACGAAAGCCCGGCTCTGCTGCTATATTGCACTGCAACATAGACCCGAGGGTGCCCCACATGCTGTACAACCTGTACGAAACCCAGCGCTCCCTGATGGAGCCCTTCGCTGAAATGGCGCAGACCGCGTCCAAGTTCTACAGCAATCCGCTGTCGCCCTTCAGCCAGACGGTGTACGCGCAACGACTTTCGGCGGGCTACGACCTCCTCTACCGCCTGGGCAAGGATTACGAGAAGCCCGAATTCAACATCCGCTCGGTGGAAGTGGACGGCAAGTCCGTCGCCATCGACGAGCGCGTCGTGCTCAGCAAGCCGTTTTGCGAACTGCGCCGGTTCAAGCGCTTTTCCGACGACGTGGACACGCTCACCAAGATCAAGGCGCAGCCCGTCGTGCTGGTGGTGGCGCCGCTGTCCGGCCACTACGCGACGCTCTTGCGCGACACCGTCCGCACCCTGCTGCAGGGCCACAAGGCCTATGTGACCGACTGGAAGAACGCCCGCCTGGTGCCCCTGGCTGACGGCTCCTTCCACCTGGACGACTACATCAACTACGTGCAGGACTTCATCCGCCACCTGCAGGAGCTGCACGGCAACTGCCACGTGATGAGCGTCTGCCAGCCTACCGTGCCGGTGCTGGCGGCCGTCTCGCTGATGGCGAGCCGGGGCGAGACCACGCCGCTGTCCATGGTGATGATGGGCGGCCCGATCGATGCGCGCAAATCGCCCACCGCGGTGAACAACCTCGCCACGCAGCGCAGCTTCGAGTGGTTCGAGAACAACGTGATCTACCGCGTGCCCGACAACTTCCCCGGCGCCGGCCGCCGCGTGTATCCGGGCTTCCTGCAGCACACCGGCTTCGTTGCCATGAACCCCGACCGGCATGCCAAGAGCCACTGGGACTACTTCAAGGACCTGCTCCGGGGCGACGACGCCAGCGCCGAAGTCCACCGCAAGTTCTATGACGAGTACAACGCCGTGCTCGACATGGACGCGGACTACTACCTCGAAACCATCAAGACGGTGTTCCAGGACTACAGCCTGGTTCATGGCACCTGGGACGTCCATGCCCCCGACGGCACGCTGGAACGCGTGCAGCCGCAGGACATCACCAGCACGGCCCTGCTCACCATCGAAGGTGAGCTGGACGACATCTCCGGCTCGGGCCAGACCCGCGCCGCGCACGACCTCTGCACCGGCATCAGCAACGACGACCGCCAGCATTACGAGGTCAAGGGCGCAGGCCATTACGGCATCTTCAGCGGCCGCCGCTGGCGAGATCTGGTCTATCCGCAGGTGCGCAGCTTCATCCTCGCGCACGAGCCCGACCACGAGCCGGCACCTCACGCGGCCGACGAAGACGCCGCACCCGCCGTCAAGCCCGCTGCGGCTGCACCGGCCAAACGTGCCCCTCGGCGCACCGCGCCGCGCAAGGCTTGACGGCCCCGGCCCCGGCCCCGGCCCCGGCTGCGGCCGCCGGCACCGCAGTGGCGCGGCTGGCCGCCCTGATCGACGCCGCACTGCCCCAGACCCAGTGCACGCGCTGCGGCGAACCTGACTGCGCCGCCTACGCGCTGGCCGTGGCCGAAGGGCGCGCCGGCATCGACCAGTGCCCGCCTGGAGGCACCGAAGGCGTGAGACGGCTCGCGCAGCTGACCGGCCGTCCGCTGCTGCCGCTGAACCCTGCGCATGGCCTGGAAGGCCCCCGGAACCTCGCCGTCATCGAAGAGGCCTGGTGCATCGGCTGCACGCTGTGCCTGGACGCCTGCCCGACCGACGCGATCATCGGCGCCAACAAGCGCATGCACACCGTGATGGCCCCGCACTGCACGGGCTGCGAGCTGTGCATCCCCGTCTGCCCGGTGGACTGCATCCAGCTGGTGAACGCGAGCGGCTCGCGCACCGGGTGGAGCGGCTGGTCCGCCGGGCAGGCCACGCATGCGAGAGAACGCTATAAGGCGCGCAAGTCACGGCTACAACGCGGCGATGTCGCCAGCAGCACGGCAACGGCTTCTGCCCAGGGCACAGCGCCGACGACCAACGAAGAGGCGCAAGCTGGCCCAGCGGACGCCGCCCAGTCGCGCCAGGCCGCCATCGCCGCTGCACTCGCCCGGGCCCGCGAGCGGCGCTCGCCACCGACCGGGCGCTGAGGCTACAGGCAAGCCCGTCTCGGTCGCACAATGCGTCGTCAACGCGCCGCCAGCGATTTGTAGATGCCGCAGCCCAAATAGGCGTCATCCATCAGCTGCACGAACGACATCTTGGTCTGCACCCGGCCGGTGGCCGGGTTGGTGATGCCGTATTCCACCCAGCCAGGTCCACGCGCGCACTGCTGGCCTATGGCGTGGATCAGGCCCTCACCGTCAATGCCCGCAATGTCCTGCACCCTCGTGCCCACCTTGGAAGGGTTGCCGGCGAAAGCACGATAGGCCCCACTGGCGTCGAGCATGAAAACATACATATCCCGGTCGTGGAATGGCTGGGCCGGGTCGGTCAGGGTGCGCAGGAAGCCTTCGGCCGTGGTGCCGCGCCGCGCGGCAACGGCCCGTGCAACCAGCGCCATGGCTTCTTCGGCCGTGCCCTGCTGCAGGCGAAAAGCCTGTACCGCCTGAGTCAGCGTGGCAGCCCGCTCCTGCAGCGACTCGGCCTGCTGCACGGCGACGCCCACCATCTGGGCGTTGCGCTGCGTGATCTGGTCGAGCTGCTGCACCGCTGCACTGATCTCCCGCAGGCCGTTGCTCTGCTGGGCGCCGGACTGGGAAATCTCCGTCACGCTCGACGCCACCGCACGGATGCCGCCGGCCACGCCCGCAATGCCCTCACCAGCACCGCGGATCAGGCCCGCGCTGGACTCCACCTGACGAACAGAGTCGCCGATCAGCACGCGAATCTCGCGCGCTGCCGCGGCAGAGCGGCCCGCCAGGCTGCGCACTTCGGACGCCACCACAGCGAAGCCCCGCCCCTGCTCGCCAGCGCGGGCGGCCTCCACGGCGGCGTTCAGCGCGAGGATGTTGGTCTGAAACGCGATACCGTCGATCACGCCGATGATCTCGTTCATGCGGCGCGCGCCCTGCTGGATGGCCTGCACGGAGGCCACCGCCTCCTCCATCGCCGCGACCCCCGCGTCGGCCGCTTGCCGCACGCTGGCCGCACGGCCATCGGCACTGACGGCCGTCTGGGCGTTGGTGTTCACGGCCGACGACAGCTGCTCCACGCTGGCGGCCGTCTGCTCCAGGTTCGCAGCCTGCTGCTCGGTGCGGTCGGCCAGTTCGCGGCTGTCGGCCGCGAGACTTTCGCCGGCATGAGAGACCAGCGCCGCGTTGCTGCGGATGTCGGCCACCATGGCAGAAAGTGTCAAAACCATGCGGTCGAGCTGCTCGCCCAGCTGGGCCAGTTCGTCCCGCCCCTGCATGCCTGAACGCGCACACAGGTCACCTTGCGCCGTGCGCTCGGCCAGCCGCAACAGGTGGTCCAGATCGGTGGACAGGCTGGCATGAAGCGCCCAGGCCGCATAGGCCACGGCGATGGCGCCCACCGCCGCCGTCAGGCCAACGGCGCCAGCGCCGCGGCCTTGGAATGCGGCGACCGCCGCCAGCGCCAGCACCGCCAGCAAGGGCAGCAATGCCACCTTCGCGGACAGACTGCAGCGCCGCA
>JBHIWE010000212.1:0-7268 GCA_041987645.1 Acidovorax sp.
GGTGCGCTACCTCGGGGACGACCAGCGCGGCGTGGACCGCAGCGTGCTGGCGCATCTGGAGGCCGCCGGCTGGGTGGACCTCGGACATCGACTCGATGCCACCCGGGCGCCGACGGTCCCGACCGCGGGCTACCGGGATACCGAGTTCGCGACGATGCGTTGCGACTACTTGATGGCGTCACAGGCACTCGCGGCGTGCGCGCGCAGCGTCGAGGTGATCCGCAACGAACTCACCGACCTGGCTTCCGACCACTACCCGGTGCTCGCGACATTCGAGCTTGCGCCATGACACGAGAGGCATGCCATCGGTTTGCCGACGCTAGCCGCCCGCGCCGGCTTCAAGTCCCTGCCTCGCACGGAGAACGACATGCCTGAGATCCGCGACGCCACCCTGGTGTCTCCGCCCACTCCGCCGCAAGGCTGGCTCAACCGTACGGTGGCCGGCGTCGGCCTCACCAGCGCGTTAGGCGACTTCTGCTACGAGACAACGACCGTCATCCTGCCCGGTTTCCTGGCGGTGCTGGGCATCCCGGCCGCGGCCCTGGGCCTCATCGAAGGGGCGGCAGATGCAGTGGCCAGCTTCACCAAGATGGTCTCGGGCTTCATCGCCGACAAGCTCGGCCATCGCAAGCTGCTCGTGCTGTTGGGTTACGCGCTCACACCTGCCGGCCAGGCCCTGATTGCGCTGGCCGCCGGCTGGCCGCTGCTGCTGGCCGGGCGGCTGTTGTCCTGGTTCGGCAAGGGCTTGCGCGGGCCGCTGCGAGATGCCATCGTGATCCAGGCCATCCGCCCCGAGACCCGCGGGAGGGCATTCGGCTTTCACCGAGCCATGGACACGATCGGCGCCGTGGTGGGCCCCCTGTTGGGTGTGGCTCTACTGGGCTGGGCGCAGGATCTGCACTGGAGCGACTCCGCCGGACCGTTCCGCCTGGTGCTCTGGCTCAGCGTCGTGCCGGGCGCATTGGCGGTACTGTCCTTCCTGACGCTGGTGCAGGACCCCGCCCACTCGCCCAATCCGGGCCTGCGCTTCTTCAGCACCTTGCGCGGCCTGCCGCTGCGTTTCAAGCGCTATCTCGGCGCCGTTGGCATCTTCGGCCTGGGGGATTTCTCGCACAGCCTGTTGATCCTTGCGGCCACGCAGTTGCTGACGGCACGGCTGGGTGTCGTCCATGCGGCCCAGGTGGCGGGGCTGCTGTACGTGGGGCGCAACGTGGTGCAGGTGCTGGCGTCATACCCGCTGGGCGTGCTGGCCGACCGCGTCGGGTCGCTGCCGGTGCTGGTGGCTGGCTATGCTTTTGGCGCCGCAACGGCCGCCGGTGCCGGGCTGGCCTTCTGGTGGCAGATCGACCAGATCTCCTGGCTGGCGGCCCTGTTCGTACTGGCCGGGCTCTATGTTGCGGCGCAGGAGGCGCTGGAGTCCACGGTCACCGCCGACATGGTCAGCCCCGACACGCTGGCCACCAGCTACGGCGCGCTGGGCACGGTCAACGGTGCGGCCAAGCTCATCTCCAGCTCGGTGGTCGGGCTGGTCTGGTCGAGCGCGTCGCCCGTCGTGGCCTTCGGCGCAGCCGCGGCATTGATGCTGGCGGGGACGATGTCGCTGGCACGCCTGCGCCCCCGTTGACGGGCGGGCTGTCCGAATCAAACACTTGAGGAACCTCCAGGGGAGAGATGCCGTCGAGAATCAGCGCCGCCCCTTCCCCGCGTCTGGTCCATGCCTGCCGAACTCCTCTCACTCATGTGCCTGGCGATCCTGGTGGTCGCGCTGCTGTATTCATCGGTCGGACATGCCGGGGCGTCCGGCTACATCGCCGTGATGTCGCTGTTCAGCCTGGCGCCCACGGAGATTCGTCCCATCGCCCTGGTGCTCAACATCCTGGTGGCCGGCATCACCACCTGGCAGTTCTGGCGCGCGGGGCTTTTCCGGGCCAGTTTGTTCTGGCCATTCGCGTTGCCGGCAGTTCCTATGGCTTTCCTGGGCGGCTACGTCGATGTGCCGAGCCAGGCCTTCAAAGTGCTGGTCGGCAGCGTCCTGCTGCTCTCTGCGCTGCAACTCAGTGTTCGTCCGCCGGCCGAGCACGCGCCGGCGACGCCAAGTCGGGCTGCCGCCATTGGTTCGGGCGCCGCACTTGGGCTCCTCGCAGGCTTGACGGGCACCGGCGGCGGAATCTTTCTGACGCCGCTGCTGATCTTCATGGGGTGGGCACGGGCCGGCACGGCCTCAGGCGTCTCAGCGCCATTCATCTTGCTGAATTCCGTGGCCGCCTTGCTTGGCAATCTAAGCGCCACCCAGCATATGCCTGACTTCGCGCTGCCGCTGGTCGCGGCTGTGCTGATTGGAGGCTCCGTGGGCGCGTATCTGGGCAGTCGCCGGTTGAAGGCCGGCGCAGTCAAGCGGCTGCTAGGCGTCGTGCTGGGGATCGCGGGGGCCAAGCTAATTCTGACCTGAGCCCGGCCAGGGGCGGCGGCACGAAGCCGTAGCAGTAGCGCTGACTGCCGCCCCCACCACCTCAATTGAGGCTGAGCCGCAGTCTTTGCTGTTCCGCTCGGGCGAGCTGCTGCCGAATCAGCCTCTCCAGCCGCACGGCATCCTCTGGTCGCTCTCGCACCAGATCCTTGAGCTCGCCCGGGTCGGCATTCAGGTCGAACAGTTGCCGCCTTTCATCGGGGAGATGAAGCACGAACTTCATCGCGCCATCGATCACGGCGAAATGCCCTTGGGTCAGCGGCTGATAGCGGCTCTGATGCTCCATCGTCATGGCGAATACCGGCTGAGGCGACAGGGCTTTCCCGTTCAAGGCGTCGACGAGGGAGCGACCTTCAGCATGGGGCAGTCCCGGCGCGTTGACCAGCGACAGCAGGGTCGGCGCCAGGTCAGCCTCGCTGGTGGGCGTGTCGACAACCCTTGCGACTGTCTGCCCCGGCAACCTGATGAGCAGCGGGATGTGAATGAGAGGCTGGTGCAGCGGCGCTCCCGCATGTCCCAGATAGCCCTTCTCGAAAGACTCGCCGTGGTCGGCTGTGATGACCATGATGGCATTCTTCAGCCGCCCCTGACGTTCCAGTTGGTCAAGGAAGTCTCCGAGCCATGCGTCCGCCGCGATCAGCGACTCCCTGTAGCGAAGCCTGTGCTTGTCGACCAACGGTTGTTGCGCGGCGGCGTACCCGACGTTGTCGGGCAGAAAGTCCTGCCACCTTTCCAGTTCCCCCGCTGGGAGGAACTTGTATTTGGTGAAAGCCGGAGGCAGGTAGGGCGAGTGCGGCGGCAAAGAATGGATCCATAGGAATTGCGGCGCGGCCGAGGGTTCGCCAGAAAGCACGTCAAGTGCAGCCGCGTAGATGCGCCGTGAGTCGTAGGGATTGCGGCTGCCGTGCCACTGCATGTCGAAGGCGCTGAGGAACGACGTGGCTGCCCCCGTCAGGCGCAGCAGCGCCGCGTCGGGGAATACGCTCATCGCGTCACGGAAGACATTGCCGGCCAGGGTGGTCTTGCCATAGTCGCTCGTGTCGTACCCACCGTAGGAGCCGCGGTTGCGTGGCCCGGCAAGAAGGTTGTCGGTGATCGAGTGCGTGCGGTAGCCACGTCGCTGCAGAGACGCCGCAAGCGTTTCTCCCCGCAACGCCTCCAGGATTCGTGCATCGGGCTGGGTCGCGAAGTGCGTCCAAGGCAAGGCGCCCGTTTCCATGGTCGACGTAGTCGGCGTCGTGAAGTTGGAGCTGGCGTGGTAGCTCGCGAAGCAGGTGGCCTGAGCGGCAAAGCGCTGCAGTCGGGGCATGGTGCTCGACGTGCCGGCGCAGACGTTGGCATCGGCGGCCGCCACGGCGTCGAGCGAGATCAGATAGATGTCGGGTTGGCCTGCCGCATCTGGCGTCGCAGGAGCCGGTGGGCGCGTTCCGAGAGCGACAAACTCTGGAACATTCGACGCGATGCCGATGCCTGCGAGCACCAGCATGAGGAACGCCAGGGAGCGCAAGCTCAACAAGACCCGAACAACGCCGTCGATCAGGCGGCGGGTCCCATAGCGCCGTGCGGCAATCCCCATTCCCACCAGGAGAAGCAGCACACCACCCAGGCGCAGCGGTGTCGGGACCGCTGTCTCCCAATGGCTTGCGAGACGAATCCACAACAGGCCCACGCGCAGTACCTGCCAAAGGCAAACCCAGCTGATAGGGACCAGAACGACCAGCCAAGCCAGTTGTCTGATGCGTTCGTCGTCACGCTTTAGCGCCCGGCCCACCATCCGCACGAGGCTGCCCAGGCTGGCAAGCAGGGCCGCGGGGACAGCGGCCAGGGGCCACCACAGGGAGAGGTCTCGAAGTACATGCGACAGCCTCTCGGTGAAGACCATGCCGTCAATCACCTGCAACACAGTCAGCGGAAACCAGAACACCAGCGCGGCGGCCAAGGTGCAGCAAAAGAAACTCCACCAATCAGCCTTGAGCGTTTCCTGGATGGGGCGGTGTGGAGCGCTCGGCCTCATGCAGCGCGCAAGGTGAATTGGATTGCTGCGACTCGGCGTGTGCAAAGCTTGTTGATCATCGGTTCAAGACTTGGGATGGACGGCGTTCGTCGTTGCGGCTGCCGAGCCGGCAGGCCAGAGCGAGCAAAGGGCGGCATTCTCGTGCAAGCAGTGAACAGACCAGGACGGGCGTCCCCGGCAGTCGAGAGGCAGTTGAGGATCAGCCATCACAGCGGCTGCGCTTGCCCGTCGTCGTGCATGTCCGCAGCAGCCGGCGTTGAGGGTCGTACATCCTGGCCATCCAGTTGCTGGTGCCCGGGATGCGATCGAACACCATGATGGCGAACTCCTCTGTGCGGGCGGTGGGCTTGCCGGCATCCACCACGGGGCTGGTGCTGAAGGCATCGGGCATGGCCATGCGACCATCGGCCAGGGTGAACCACCAAGGCGCCTTGTGCCAGGGCCAGCGCTTGTCGCCGGCGGGGATGTCATGCCCCTCGGTCTCAGGTGCGAGAGGCATGTAGGGTGACGCGCTGGCGCCGCCCTGAATCAGGCCTTCCAAGGCCTGGCCCGAAACGCCGACGAGGTACTGTGTCGGCAAGCCGGTCTCCTCGGGATGGCTGACCATCTGCCAACCATGGATATGTCCCGAATGAATCATTTGCAGATTCTCGGGAAGCGCGCCATTGCCAGCCAGAAAATCTTCCGGACCGGGCTGAATTGCCTTCTGAAATTGCCAATTGCTGCTTGAGGCCTGCTTCCCACCAGCGTAGTACGCCAGCAGAGGCTTGTGCGCAACCAGCCAGGAGATGGTGGCGCTTTGGGTGCTGGGCAGGCGGCTGAGCGCGCTCAGTTGGCGCGCGGTACGCAGGTGATCGCCATTCGTCCAGCCCTGGCTCTTGCCCCTGCCAGGCGCATCGGCAAGCGCGCCGACATCGAGCAGCAGCAGCTGCAGGTCGCCCAGACGCACTGCCATCGGGTCGGTGTAGTTGCTGCAGTTCTCCGCGTCATAGCGAGGGCTGTACCGAGGTTCGGCCTCTGGAAAGCTTCGAGCATCCAGAAAGCGGAACCAGCCCGCGCCAGCGCGGTCGCAGAGTTCGTGGTTGCCGCGCGTGATGGCCCAGGGCGCCGCTGCCAGCAATGGCCCTGCAGGGCGAAAGAAGTCGGCTTCCCAGGCCTTCCATCCATAGGTGATGGTGTCGGCGAACTTGCCATAGACCGCCTCGTTGGGAAGCGTCTTGCCGGGCTCCGTGCCCTTGGGCGTGCCCTCGCGGTAGTGGATGTCGCCGTTGTGGATGACGAGATCGGGCGCGAAGCTGGCGGCCACGCGGGCGAGCCTGGGCCAGGGCCACGCCGAGGCCTCGCTGCAGTCCTGCAATGGGCCGCCCGACCGGGGACCGCTGCCGAAGGCCGTCGGGCCCATGACGCGGCAGCCCGTGTCGCCCACCACCACCACGCGATTCACTGGCTTGCTGGCGTCCAGAGGCTTCAGCGCCTGCCCATTGATGCTCGCGGACAGTGCGCCGGCAGGAAGGGGTGCTTCGCAGGTCAGCACGTCGAAGTTGGCCTTCATCGGGTGCTCGCTGTCCCCGGTTTCCGAGGCGGCATTGGCGTCGATGCCGCGCGCCGCCGGCGCGCGCAGGCGCATGGCCCGTTCGACGCCGTCGACGATAAGTACCGGACAGACCTTGGCTGGCGTGATGGCGCGAACCACCTGGTGCCCGATGCTGACAGTGGGGTCGGTCACCGTGTAGCGCGCTCTCAGGTCGGCTGCTTCCGCAGGCGTGCGCCGCGCCGGAAAACCGGAGATGGGCGTTTCGTCGGTCAGGCTACCCGGCACACCATCGGCCTGCACGGACTGAACAACCGACGCGGAGAACGGTCGCGCATCGCTGGCGAACTGGCTCCAGGCATAGAGCCCTGGCTCGATGACCGGTGCTGCCCGGTTCAAGACCTCGGACTGAGTGTGCCCTGCCGTCCGAGCAGCCCGCTGAATGTCCAGGAAGCCCAGTCCCTGCAAGGCCAGCAACTCACGCGCGATGAGATCGGCCTGTTGCCTTGGGTCGCCCGACACCTGGTCAACGCGCACACCCACCCGCAGTGCAATGCGTTCCAAGGCCTCCGCCCGCGGCACGCCGGCCCGCACCTGCGCCGCCAGCAGGCTGCTGATGGGCGACAGCAACTGACCCTCGCCGGGCAAGGCCCGCAGGACCAGATGCCTCGTTTGTGCGGCCGACGGGTCCTCAGCCAGCTCGGCGATCCAGGCACTGCGGCCATCCCCCTGGAGCTGGAATCGTCCAGCCGAGTCCGCCACGGTACTGGGCTCGCCGGGATCGCAGCGCGCGTTGTCGTTCAGGTCCACGCAGACCCGCGCGCCGTCGCCACCGCGTTGTGCAACGACGATGCCTGCAGTCGGCATCGCCGGCCTGTTGGCGGGCGTGCCGCACGCGCACAGGAGGACGGCACTGCCGGCGCCGAGCGCCAGCAAGGAGAACTTTGGAATCATGAAAAGCAAAACTTCGGAAAGGCGCGCACCATGAAGGCTTCATGTTGCTCGTTGATGAATAGCAGCCGCTATGCTCAATGGAGATCTACTTCTTGATGGCCAGCACCAGCACTCCGCCGCCGATCATCAGGATGCCGATCCATTCCCGCGGTGCCGGCCGCTCGCCCAGGAAGGCAAAAGCGAACAGCGTGACCAGCAGGACGCTGAGCTTGTCGATCGGTGCGACCTTGGAGGCGTCGCCGGCCTTGAGTGCCCGGAAATAGCAGACCCACGACGCCCCGGTTGCCAGCCCGGAGAGCACC
>JBHIWE010000213.1:0-7120 GCA_041987645.1 Acidovorax sp.
GCGTTGGCCTTGATCTGCTCGGGCGTGAGCGGCGGGCGCGTGGTGTTGCGGCCCGAGGGGTCGCCGATCAGCGTGGTGAAGTCGCCGATCAGAAAGATCACCTGGTGGCCCAGGTTCTGCAGCTGGCGCATCTTGTTGAGCACCACCGTGTGGCCGATGTGGATGTCCGGCGCCGTCGGGTCCAGCCCCAGCTTGATGCGCAACGGCTGGCCGGTGGCTTCCGAGCGCGCGAGCTTGCGCGCCCATTCGTCGCGCGGCAGCAGTTCCTCCACGCCCCGCAACGTGACTTCCAGGGCTTGTCCTACACCATCGGTGATCGGGTAGGTTGTAACAGCAGATTGATTCATAAGGGTTTTTTTCGGGTCCGGCCGTAGGTGAATGGCTATACTTCGACCCACATCGCAATGGCGGATTCTAGTGGCCCGCCCGTCACGGCCCGGCCCAGCCACTGCGCACGACGACATTCCTGCACCCCGCCTCCACCCTCTGCTGCACGCTGGGCCGCAGGGTATGGCCCGGGTGCATCCATTTGGGGTACGACTTTTGACCAATGGCTTGACTTCCGCCTGCCTGGACCTGCTTGAGCGGGTTCGACAGCGCCTGGCAGATACCGCCCGCAAGCATCCGAAACGCATCACCGCCGCTGTGGCGACCCTGCTGCTCACCGGCGGCGGCGGGGCATTCGCGGTCGCTTCCCTCGCGCCCGATGCATCCGAGCTGCCCGTGAGCACCGTGTCGTACGCGGTCGACTCGCTGGCCGGCGACACGCCCCTGACCCAGCTGGTGGACATTCCCAGCTACACGCTCTATCGCTCCGACCAGACGCGCACCAACGACACCGCGGAGAGCATCCTTCAGCGCATGGGCGTGGCAGATCCTGCTGCAGCAGGCTTCCTGCGTGGCGACAGCCAGGTCCGCCAGAACCTGCTGGGCCGCGGCGGCCGCTCGCTCACCGTCGAGGCCACCGAAGACCACCGCCTCGTGCGTATGGTGGCGCGATGGGCACCCGACGACAGCGGCACGTTTAAGCGCCTGGTGGTCGAACGCCAGGACGGCGGCGGCTTTGCCTCGCGCATCGAGACCGCACCACTCACGGTGGGCTCGCGGCTGGCGGGCGGCATCATCCGCAGCTCGCTCTTCGCCGCCACCGACGCGGCCAACATCCCCGACGCCGTCGCGATCCAGCTGGCCGAGGTGTTCTCCAGCAACATCGACTTCCACCGCGCGCTGCGCAAGGAAGACCGCTTCTCCGTGGTCTATGAAACGCTGGAAGCCGATGGCGAGCCGCTACGCAGCGGCCGCGTGCTGAGCGCCGAGTTCCACAACAACGGCAAGACGCACGACGCCATCTGGTTCCAGGAACCCGGCGCCACCAAGGGCTCCTACTACACGCTGGAAGGCGAGAGCATGCGCCGAGCCTACCTGGCCTCCCCGGTCGAGTTCTCGCGCATCTCCAGCGGCTTCCAGATGCGCTTCCACCCCATCCTGCAGAAGTGGCGCGCGCACCTGGGAACCGACTTCGCAGCGCCCACGGGCACCTCCGTGCGCACGGTGGGCGATGGCGTGGTGGAATTCGCCGGCGTGCAGAACGGCTACGGCAACGTGATCTACGTGAAGCACCGCAACCAGCACGTGACGGTGTATGCCCACCTGAGCCGCATCGACGTGCGCAACGGCCAGGCCGTGGAGCAGGGCCAGAAGATCGGCGCCGTGGGCGCCACCGGCTGGGCCACCGGCCCGCATCTGCACTTCGAATTCCGCGTGAACGGCCAGCACCAGGATCCGATGACCATCGCGCAGCAGAGCGAGGCCGCCCAGCCCGTGTCGGCCGCATCGCGGGCCGCGTTCAAGCAACTGGCGTCGAACATGCGTATCCAGCTGGCCTCGGCGGGGCAGTTCGAGCAGGCCAGCGCGCAGTAGGGGTGCATCGCCCTGAGGCGCTGCGCGCCTTCCCCCTTCTCTCGCGCTGCGCGCGGGAGGGGGGACGACGCCAGTGGACCGGCGGAGCCGGACCCACGGCGTCTCTGGCCTTTGGCCGCGCCGGCCTCCACGCTGCGAACTGATTCAACCAGCAAGGCGCTTCGCCCTATTCACTGCTTTCCCTGTGAACTCCTCCGCTTCCATCGATCGCTATATCGGGCTCATGTCGGGCACCTCACTCGACGGCGTGGATGGGGCACTGGTCGAATTCGAAGGTGATCGGCTGCGCGTGGCGGGCTTCGCATCGCTGCCGTTTCCCGCCGCGCTCAAGGCCGAGCTGCTGGCGCTCAACACCAGCGGGGCGGACGAGTTGCACCGCGCCGCGCTGGCGGCCAACGCGCTCGTGGGGATCTATGCCGATGTGGTCCACCAGTTGCTTCAGACGGCGCAACTCGGCGCCGCCGATGTACGGGCCATCGGCGCGCACGGCCAGACTGTGCGGCACCGGCCGGGACTCTTCGACGGCACGGGCTACACGCTGCAGCTGAACAGCCCGGCCCTGCTGGCCGAGCGCTCCGGCATCGCCGTGGTGGCCGATTTCCGCAGCCGCGACGTGGCGGCCGGCGGCCAGGGCGCGCCGCTGGTGCCGGCCTTCCATCAGGCGGTTTTCGGGCAGGCAGGTTCGGACGTCTGCGTGCTGAACATCGGCGGCATCGCCAACCTCAGCGTGCTGGGCGCGCAGGGCGAGGTGCTGGGCTTCGACTGCGGCCCCGGCAATGCGCTGATGGACCACTGGTGCGAACGCCACACCGGCCAGCCCTACGACGCAGGCGGTGCCTGGGCCGCTCAGGGCCGCGTGTTGCCCAATCTGCTGCAGAGCCTGCTGGCCGAGCCCTATCTGCACCAGCCACCGCCCAAGAGCACCGGGCGCGACCTGTTCCACCCGGCCTGGCTGCAGGCCCACCTGCAGGCCCATGGCGACGCGGCCCCGGCCGACGTGCAGGCAACCCTGGCCGAATTGACCGCCCGCGCTGGTGCAACCAGCGTCATCAGCTATGGAAAAAATAGCAAACGGCTTGCCGTCTGCGGCGGGGGCGCACGCAATGGCTACCTGATGGAGCGCATCGCCGCAGCGCTGCCAGGCGTGGCGGTGCAGGCCACCGATGCGCTGGGGCTGCCCTCGCAGCAGGTCGAATCCGCCGCCTTTGCCTGGCTGGCGCGCCAGACAGTGCACCAACTTCCCGGCAACCTGCCCCAGGTCACGGGCGCCGCCGGCCCCCGCATTCTGGGCGCGATCTACCCAGCCTGACGCCCTTCATCAGCCCTGGCCTGACACTTCGGGCCCGTCGCGGGGCGGCGTGCGCGCCTCGCGCGGCAGCTGCCAGAAGACCGCCGCCGACACCACCGTGATGAAGCCCACCGTCAGAAAGGTGGACTGGAAGGCGTGCAGCACCGCGCCGGGCACTTCCGTGCCGCCGTAGGCCTGGCTCCATTCGGACAGTACCGCCCCCGCCACCGCGACGCCCAGACTCATCGCCAGCATCTGCACCATGGAGAGCAAGCCGTTGCCGCTGCTGGCACTCGCACCGTCCAGGTCCTTGAGCGTGATGGTGTTCATCGCGGTGAACTGCAGCGAATTCACAGCGCCAAAGGCCGCCAGCTGCAGCACCTGCCAGGCCAGCGGCCAGCCGGGCTGGCGCAGCGCGAAGCTCGCCATCAGCAAACCCAGCAGCAGGGTGTTCACAACCAGCACGTTGCGATAGCTGAAGCGGCGGATCAGCGGCGTCGCAGCGCGCTTGATGCCCATGCCCGCGAGGGCGGTGGGCAGCATCATCAGCCCGGCCTGCATCGGCGAAAATTCCAGGAGAAGCTGCAACGACACCGGAATCAGGAACGGCATGGCACCGCTGCCCAGCCGGCAAAAAAGGTTGCCCAGCAGCCCGACCGACAAGGTGCGCACGCGAAAGAGCTGCGTCGAATAGAGCGGGCGCTCGTGGCGCACCGCATGCAGCCAATAGACGACCAGCGCCACCAGGCCACCTACTCCTAGCGCCGCCGCACCGCCCCGCCCCACCAGGCTCGCCGCCTCGATCGCCAGCGAGATGGCCACCATGCCAAAGGCCAGCAGCACGTATCCGGCGGTGTCGAACCGGTCGGGTTTGGGCACCCGCAGGTCGGGCATGAAACGCGTCGTCGCCACCAGGCCGATCAGACCCACCGGCAGGTTGATGAGGAACACCCAGTGCCACGATGCGCTCTGCACCAGCCAGCCGCCCAGCGTCGGGCCCAGCAGCGGCCCGATGAGCCCGGGGATGGCCACGAAGCTCATCGCCTCGAGGAACTCACCGCGCGGAAAGGTGCGCAGCACCGCAAGGCGCCCCACGGGCAGCAGTAGCGCGCCGCCCAGGCCCTGCAGCACGCGCGCCGCCAGCAGCTCGTTCAGATGGCGCGAACTCGCGCATGCCAGGGAGCCCAGCGAGAACACGGCGATGGCGAAAAGGAACACCTTGCGCGTGCCAAAGCGGTCCGCCAGCCAGCCCGAGGCGGGGATCAACATGGCCATGGTCAACGAATACGCCACGATCACCGACTGCATATGCAGCGGGCTCTCACCCAGACTGGCGGCCATCGCGGGCAGGGCCGTGTTGACGATGGTCGCATCCAGCGTCTGCATGAAAAACCCCACCGCCACGATCCACAGCAGGATGCGTCGATGGTCCGGGCCAGGGGCAGGAACGATGGGCGTGGCTTCAGGACTGGGAGATGCCATGGCTTCTGGGGCTTGCGGGAACGAAAAAGCCGCCCTGGGGGGCGGCTGGACGGGTGGCAGGGGCGGGAATCAGGTCGAGAAGCTCGAACCGCATCCGCAGGTCGTGGTGGCGTTGGGGTTCTTGATGACGAACTGCGCGCCTTGCAGGTCTTCCTTGTAGTCGATCTCGGCGCCCACCAGGTACTGGTAGCTCATCGCGTCGATCAGCAGGGAGACGCCGTTCTTGGTCATGGTGGTGTCGTCGTCGTTCGTGATCTCGTCGAACGTGAAGCCGTACTGGAAGCCCGAGCAGCCGCCACCCTGCACGAACACGCGCAGCTTGAGGTCGGGGTTGCCTTCTTCGGCGATCAGATCCGCCACCTTGGCAGCGGCGCTGTCGGTGAAGAGGATCGGGGCGGGCATATCGGTCTGTACGTTTTCTGCTACTGCGCTCATCGGGTGCTCCTTCGGGAGGGTTTGCGATCAATGCTACTGCAATACCCCCATCGAGTCAGATCAAGAGGCGTTTGACGCCAGTTTCAGTGTGGGCTTTGCCTCCAGCAGTGCTTCGGCCGCGGGCGACATCTGGCCGGCGATCGTCGCGCCCTGATGCATCTCGAGCGCCTTGTAGTGCACGTCGCCCGTGATGCGTGCCTTGGGCTGCAGCTCCAGCAGCTCACCCGCATGCACCGGGCCGACTACGGTGCCGTTCACGATCACATGCATGGCATGCAGGGCGCCTTCCACTCTGCCCGATTCCGACACCACCAGGATACTCGGCTGCCCCGGCTCGGCACGGACCTCGCCCACCACCTCACCGTCGATGCGCAGGCCTTCGGAGAACAGCACGTCGCCCTGGATGCGCGTGCCCTGGGCGATCAAGCTCTTGATGGGCGGTTGTTTCTTGCGGGAGAACATGGCGGCAGGCTCCTGGGCGGCATCGCGCGCGATGCGCGCAGGGTTAATCGACGTCCACGCTATGAACGGTTCGCACCGTATTGCCTTCCAGCACCCGGGCGGTAACCGTTTGTACCACGGCCCCTTCGGGGAGATCGATCACCCCCTCGGCACGCCGGTATTGCTGGAACAGCAGGGGCTGCGCCACGGCGGGCGGCGCACTGCTCCACGGCTGGCCGTTCTGCGTGCCCGACAGCACCAGCTCTAGCCGCCCCTTGAATTCGGGTGCATTGCGCACCGGCTGGATCACCAGCACCTGCCAGCGCATCTGCCTGCCCCCCTGCCGCTCGGCCTGCAGCCCGCGAATGGAAATGCCGTCGGACTTGCCTGCAGGAATGAGTTTCTCGAAAAAGCCGAGGTCGTCGCGCAGAGCGCGGTTGTCGGCTTCGAGCTGGCGCATCTGCGTCTGCACGCGCTCCAGCGCGGAGCGCTCGGCGATCAGCATGCTGCCTGCGGTGGCGGCCACCTCCTGCTGCTGGCGGCTTTCGGCATGCAGCCGGCCCACCTCTTCGCGCAGCCGCATCAATTCCTCGCGCGAGCCGGAATCCAGCCCGGCGATGCTCTTGCCGAATTCAAAGGCCCACAGCGCGACCGCAGCAGAGAACCCCAGCAACAGGGCGGCCAGCAGCCAGCGCAGCGGCCACGGAAGCGCATTGCGCACCGCGACGCGGGGCGCGGAGATGGTCAGGCGGCGGCGCAGCAGGCGAAATCGCATGAGCTCTTTTCTCGCTCCGGAAAAAGGGCGGATTCTCGCCGATGTCCATGAAACGCAAAAACCGCCACGAGGGCGGTTTTTGCAAAGGGCAGATCCTTCTCTTGCGAAAGAGAAGGCCTGCAGGGCGGCAAAGCCCTGCGGGCAGCGAATTAACGCTTGGAGAACTGCTTGGCGCGGCGTGCGGAGTGCAGACCGACCTTCTTACGTTCGACTTCACGGGCATCGCGAGTCACGAAGCCGGCTTGGCTCAGTGCGGACTTCAGCGTTGCGTCGTAGTCGATCAGGGCGCGGGTGATGCCGTGGCGGGTGGCACCGGCTTGGCCGGATTCACCGCCGCCGTGGACGTTGACCTGGATGTCGAAGGTTTCGACATGGTTGGTCAGCACCAGCGGCTGCTTGGCGATCATGATGGAGGTTTCGCGGCCGAAGTACTGTTGAATGTCTTTGCCATTCACAGTGATCTTGCCGGAGCCCTTCTTCAGAAACACGCGGGCGACGCTGGACTTGCGACGGCCGGTGCCATTGTTCCATTCACCAATCATTCAAGGCTCCTTAGATTTCCAGCGCTTTGGGCTGCTGAGCGGTGTGCGGATGTTCCGCGCCGCCGTAGACCTTGAGCTTCTTGATCATGGCGTAGCCGAGCGGGCCCTTGGGCAGCATGCCCTTGACAGCCTTTTCCAGCGCGCGGCCGGGGTGCTTGGCTTGCATGTCGCGGAAGTTCGTGGCCGTGATGCCGCCGGGATAGCCCGAATGGCGGTAGTACACCTTGTCGAGCGACT
>JBHIWE010000214.1:0-7044 GCA_041987645.1 Acidovorax sp.
GTTCGCCATCGTCCAGGCGGCCGAGCTGGTGGCGCTGGACACCGAAACCACCTCGCTCGACGAGTTGCGTGCCGAGATCGTCGGCATCAGCTTCAGCGTGGAGCCGGGCGCTGCCGCCTACATCCCCCTGCGCCACGAAGGCCCCGATGCGCCCGAGCAGTTGCCCATCGACGAAGTGCTGGCGCGCCTCAAGCCCTGGCTGGAGGACGCCTCGCGCCCCAAGCTGGGCCAGCATGTCAAATACGACCGGCACGTGTTCGCCAACCACGGCATCGACGTGCGCGGCTATGCGCACGACACCATGCTGCAGAGCTACGTGCTCGAAGTGCACAAGCCCCACGGCCTGGCCAGTCTGGCCGAACGCCACCTGGGCCGCAGCGGCATCAGCTACGAAGACCTGTGCGGCAAGGGCGTGCACCAGATCCCGTTCGCCCAGGTGGCGGTGGACAAGGCCGCCGCCTATTCCTGCGAAGACTCCGACCAGACGCTGGACGTGCACCGCGTGCTCTGGCCGCTGCTGCAGGGCCAGGCCGGCCTGCTCGACATCTACGCGCTGGAGATGGCCAGCAGCGAGGCGCTGTTCCGCATCGAGCGCAATGGCGTGCTGATCGACGCCCCCACGCTCGCCGGGCAGAGCCACGAGCTCGGCCAGCGCATCGTGCAGTTGGAGCAGGAGGCCTACGAGATCGCGGGCCAGCCCTTCAATCTGGGCAGCCCCAAGCAACTGGGCGAGATCTTCTTCGACAAGCTCGGCCTGCCTGTGATCAAGAAGACCGCCACCGGCGCGCGCAGCACCGACGAAGAGGTGCTGGAGAAGCTGGCCGAGGACTACCCGCTGCCCGCCAAGATCCTGGAGCACCGCAGCCTCTCCAAGTTGAAGGGCACCTACACCGACAAGCTCAGCCAGCTCGCCAACCCGCGCACCGGGCGCGTGCACACGCACTACGCGCAGGCCGTGGCGGTGACGGGGCGGCTGTCCAGCAACGACCCCAACCTGCAGAACATCCCGATCCGCACGGCCGAAGGCCGCCGCGTGCGCGAAGCCTTCGTCGCGCCGCCGGGACGCCTGATCGCCAGCGCCGACTACAGCCAGATCGAGCTGCGCATCATGGCCCACCTCTCGGGCGACGAGTCGCTGCTGAACGCCTTCACCCAGGGGCTGGACGTGCACCGCGCCACGGCGGCCGAGGTGTTCGGCGTCGAAGTCGATCAGGTGAGCAGCCAGCAGCGCCGCTATGCCAAGGTCATCAACTTCGGCCTGATCTACGGCATGAGCAGCTTCGGCCTGGCCAAGAACCTCGGCATCGAGACCAAGTCCGCCGCCGCCTACATCGACCGCTACTTCCAGCGCTACCCCGGCGTGAAGCAGTACATGGACGACACCAAGGCCGCCGCCAAGGCCCAGGGCTATGTGGAAACCGTCTTCGGCCGGCGCCTCTACCTGCCCGAGATCAATTCACCCAACGGCCCGCGCCGCAGCGCCGCCGAGCGCGCCGCCATCAACGCGCCCATGCAGGGCACGGCGGCCGACCTGATCAAGAAGGCCATGGTCGAGGTGCAGCGCGTGCTGGACGCGCAGCGCCCCGACGTGCTGATGATCATGCAGGTGCACGATGAACTGGTGTTCGAGCTGCCCGCCGAGCACGAGAACTGGGTGCGCACCGAAGTGCCGCGCATCATGGCCGAGGTGGCCGCGCTGAAGGTGCCGCTGCTGGCCGAGGTGGGCGTCGGCCCCAACTGGGACAAGGCGCATTGAGCCAGGGGATTGCCTGCCCCGAGGCCCCCTCCGGGGGGCTGGCTCGCCGCGCAGAAAGCACCCCGCTCAGCGGCGATGGCGTTGCCTCGCTAAACTGATTCGGCACCTGCTGGCGAGCCAGCATTCCCCTTTGTTAGCCGAGAAACCGCATGCCTGATTCCACCCCCTACACCCCTCCCGCCATCTGGCAATGGCACAAGGAAAACGGCGGCCAGTTCGCCAGCATCAACCGGCCCGTCGCCGGGGCCACGCACGATAAAGAGCTGCCGGTGGGCAAGCACCCGCTGCAGCTCTATTCGATGGGCACGCCCAATGGCGTGAAGGTGACGGTGATGCTGGAAGAGCTGCTGGCGTTGGGCCACAGCGGGGCGGAGTACGACGCCTGGCTGATCCGCATCGGCGATGGGGACCAGTTCGGCAGCGGGTTCGTGGGCATCAACCCCAACTCCAAGATTCCTGCGCTGCAGGACCGCACCGACCCGGCCCACCCTGTGCGGGTGTTCGAGTCCGGCGCCATCCTGATGTACCTGGCCGAGAAGTTCGGCGCCTTCCTGCCCAAGGATGGCGCGGCGCGTGCGGAGTGCCTGTCGTGGCTGTTCTGGCAGATGGGCAGCGCGCCCTTCCTGGGCGGCGGCTTCGGGCACTTCTATGCCTACGCGCCGGTCAAGATCGAATACGCCATCGACCGCTACGCGATGGAGGCCAAGCGCCAGCTGGATGTGCTGAACCAGCGCCTGGCCGTGACGGAGTACGTGGCGGGCGACGAGTACACGGTGGCCGACATGGCGATCTGGCCCTGGTATGGCCTGATGGTCAAGGGCGAGGCCTACGACGCGGGCGAATTCCTGCAGGTGCAGGAATACACCCATGTGCTGCGCTGGGCCGAGCAGGTGGGCCGGCGCCCCGCCGTGCAGCGCGGGCGTATGGTCAACCGGGTGCGGGGCGACCTCGCCAGCCAGCTGCTGGAGCGGCACGACGCCAGCGATTTCGACACCCGCACGCAGGACAAGCTGGCGGCCAGCGCACCGGACACGGTCGCCTGACCGGCTTTCAGTCGGCCTTTTTGCGCCTGGGCGAGGGCGGCAGCAGCCATTCGGGGTGCTGGGCCATCAGGGCGCGGCTCACGGCCGCCACCTCCTGCATGGCGGCGGCGGCGATCGCGCTGGGCTGGCCCAGCCGGCGCGTGACGACGCCCACCGAGCGCAGCGGGCCGTCGGTGATTTCCGAGATCTGCACCCCGCGCATGCCGCCCAGGATGGGCAGCACGCCCAGATAGGGCAGCACGGCCACGCCCACTTCCTTCTTCACCAGGCCCGCCACGGTGGCGACCTGGTCCACCTGCATGCGCGGGCGGTATTCGATGCCGCGCTGCAGGTAGGCCGCGCTCATGTAGCGCATGGCGGTGCTGGCATCGGTCAGCGTGATGAGGGGCAGGGCCAGCAGCTCTTCGAGCCGGATGCGCGCTGCCACCTGCCGGCGCCACTTGCCGCTGGACAGCAGCACGAAGCGGTCGCGCAGCAGCTCTTCGTAATGCAGGTCGGGGTGCGATGGCGCGACTGAGGCCAGCGCGAAGTCGGCCTGATGGTCCAGCAGGCGCTGGATGCAGGCGCTGTTGGCGCAGTCGTGCACCTTCAGCTGCGGGGAGCGGAACTGCCGCTCCAGCGCGGCGCAGACCTCGGGCAGGACCGCATAGGCCAGCGACGGCCAGGCGGCGATGGCGAGCTGCTGCGCCTCGCGCTCGGCGGAGGACTGCATGCGCTGCAGGCCCGCATCCAGCTCGCCCACCACCGAGCGCGCCAGCACCGCCATGCGCGCGCCGCCCGGCGTCAGCCGCACGCTGCGCGTGGTGCGCTCGAAGAGCGGAAGCCCCAGCTCGGCTTCCAGGTCCTGGATCGCCTTGCTGAGCGAGGGCTGGGTGATGAAGAGCTTTTCGGCCGTCTTGCTGAAGTTCAGCGATTCCGACAGCGCCAGGAACATGCGCAGCTGCTTGGGTGAGACATTCATTCTCTGGCTCGATAAATTGATAGATGCAAAGAATTTCAAAAATATATCGCAGCAGCCTAGGATGACTCAACGAACCGACGGCGCCTGTCCGCCCCGCCAGGGCAAGGCGTCCCATGCAACTGGAGTGAACCCTGTGGCCCGAATTCCCTATGCCGACTGCACCGCCGATGGCGTGCGCCCCCTGGCCGAGCGCATCGCCGCCGAGCGCGGCAGCGTCCTGCACCTCTATCAGATGCTGCTGCACAGCCCGCCCTTCGCCGAAGGCTGGCTGAACTACCTCACGGCCGTGCGCCACAAGAGCTCGCTGCCCGGATCGCTGCGCGAGCTCATCATCATGCGCGTGGCCCAGCTGAACAACGCGCCCTACGAGGCCGACCAGCATGCGCCCATCGCGCTGCGCGAAGGCATCACCCAGGCCCAGCTCGACGCGCTGGCCGACTGGCAGGCCTGCGGACTCTTCAGTGCCGACCAGCGCGCCGTGCTGGCCTATACCGATGCCATGACGCGCCAGGTGCAGGTGCCCGATACCGTTTTCGCCGCCGTCGCCGCGCTCTACGAGTCGCCGCAGGTGGTCGAGATCACGGCCACCGTGGCGGCCTACAACATGGTCTCGCGCTTTCTCGAAGCGCTGCAGATTCACAGCGACGACGCGCACCACAATTCGGCCCCCCGCGCGCACTGACGCCGATGCAGGCGGGCCCTGGCGCATGCACGGGGCACGCCCTAAAAGAACGAACCACAAAGGAGACAAGCACCATGATGACCACCCGCACCTTCCTCGCCGCCGCCGCTCTGGCGCTGGCACTGCCCGCTGCCGTGCAGGCGCAGTCCGATGTCTGGCCCAGCCGGGCGATCACCTTCGTCGTGCCCTATCCGCCCGGCGGGCCCACCGACCTGATGGCGCGGCTCATCGCCACGCCGCTGGCCCAGCGGCTCAAGGTGCCGGTCATCGTGGACAACAAGGCGGGCGCGGGCGGCAATATCGGCACCGGCCAGGTCGCCAAGGGCAAGCCCGACGGCTACACGCTGCTGCTGGCGGCCAGCGGCAACCTGGCGGCCAACCAGTTCCTCTATGCCAAGCTGGGCTTCGACCCGCTCAAGGACCTGGCGCCGGTGATCCAGATCTCGCGCTTTCCGCTGGTGCTGGAGGTGTCGGAGAAGAGTCCCATCCGCAGCTTCCAGGAGTACGTGGCCTTTGCCAAGGATCCGGCCAATCGCGCTACTTTCGGCTCTGCCAGCAACGGCTCGCCCCAGCACCTGGGCGCGGAGCTGTTCAAGGCCCAGGCCAAGATCGACATCTCGCACGTGCCCTACAAGGGCGCAGGCCCCGCGCTGGTCGATCTGATGGGCGGGCAGATCACCAGCATGTTCGACATCCTGGGCAGCTCGCTGCCGCACATCAAGTCGGGCAAGCTGCGGCCGCTGGCTGTCACCACCAAGGCGCGCACGCCGCTGCTGCCGGACGTGCCCGCGATCAGCGAACTGGGCTATCCCGAATTTGACTACTACGCCTGGCACGGTATCTCGGTGGCGGCCGGCACGCCTCGGCCCGTCATCAACCGCCTCAACGCGGAACTGAACGCCATCTTCGCGGACCCGGCCTTCAAGGCCAAGTGGCAGGAGATTGGCTCCGAAGTGGTGGCCGGCACACCCGAGCAGTTCGACCGCGTGATCCAGTCGGAGGCGCGCCGGATGCAGGCGCTCATCAAGAGCCTGAACATCCAGCTGGATTGAGCGACCAGGTCGGGCACGGCTTGCCGTGCCTGCCATGGCCGCGCCGCGCATACCATCGGGCATCCGGTCTCCGCCGCCTGCCGGCATCGCCCCCTCCATGCGCCTGCGCCATATCGAAGTCTTCAACGCCGTGATGCTCACCGGCAGCGTGAGCGCTGCGGCGCGCCTCATCAACGTCACGCAACCGGCGGTCAGCCGCATCCTGTCGCACGCGGAACTGCAGCTGGGCTTCGCGCTCTTCCTCCGCCACAAGGGCCGGCTGGTGCCCACACGCGAGGCGCAGACGCTCTATCCACACATCGAGCGGCTCTTCAACCAGCTCGACGAGGTGCAGCGCCTGGCGGGCAGCCTGCGCGGCCAGCAGCGCGAGGGCGAGCTGCACATCCTCAGCGTGCTGGCGCTGAGCCATGAGGTGATGCCCCGCGCTCTGCGGGCTTTCCGCGCGCTGCATCCTGGTGTGCGCGTGACCATCGAGTCGCTGCATTCGCCGCAGATCGTTTCCGCCCTGGTGCTGCAGGAGGCCGATGTCGGTTTCGTGTTCTCGGCGCTGTCCCACCCGTCGCTGGAGCAAGAGACCCTGGCCGAAGGCCACATGGTCTGCGCTGCGCCGCACGGCTTGCTCGACGCGGCGCTGGTGGCCGCGGGGGCGGTGCAGCTGGCCGATCTGGCGCAGGTGCCGGTGGTGCGGCTCGGGCTCAACGACCCGCTGGGCACGCTGCTGAACCACGCCTGCCGTGAGGCGGAGGTCGGGCTGCAGTCCACGATCACGGTGCAGACCTACCATGCGGCGCTGGCGCTGGCACACCATGGCCTGGGCGTGGCGCTGGTGGATGCCTGCACCGCGGCCTCGGCCGATCGGACCCGGGTGGACGTGCTGGAGCTGCAACCGCGCATCGCGGTGCCCGTAAAGGCGCTGCGCATGCCGAACCGGCCGGCTTCGCTGCTGGCCGATGCGATGGTGCGCTGCATGCGCGACGCGATTCTGGAGACGGTGAGCGACTGATTCGCACCCGCCCCCATGTGCGGGGCGAGCCGGGTGTTACTGCCCCATCGCCTGCGCGAGCTGCTCGGCCGTGCCGAACGACAGGGTGAAGCCCAGCGCGCCGTGCCCGGTGTTCAGCCACAGGTTGCCTGGCCCGCCCGGCTGCCGGCCCACGATGGGCAGGCCTGTCGGCGTGGCGGGGCGCATGCCGGTCCAGGGGTGGAGCTGGAGCGCGTCGCGGTCGAGCTCCCGGCCCAGAACGGCTGCCACGGTGGCGCGCAGGCGCTCGATGCGGTCTGCGGGAATGCTCCGGTCGTCGCCCACCAGCTCGGCCATGCCGGCCACGCGCAGGCGGTCGCCCAGCCGGGCGAAGACCACCTTGCGGGCCGCGTCGGTCACGTTCACGCGAGGCGCCCAGGCCGCGCCCGGTGGCGCATCCACCGTGATGCTGTAGCCCTTGAGCGGGTAGACCGGAATGTGCAGTCCCAGCTGGCGCGCATGGGCGGCGCTTTCCCAGCCGCTGGCCAGCACATAGTGGTCGGCGCGCACCATGCCGGCCGAGGTGCCC
>JBHIWE010000215.1:0-6991 GCA_041987645.1 Acidovorax sp.
TCTTCGAGCGCTTCCTGAAACTGGGCCAGGAGAAGTTCCTGATCCGGGGGCATTGCTCGGTCTTCCCCAACACGCCGCGGATGCTGGAGCTGTTTCGGCACGCCACACCCGAGGTGGACTTCGCCCGAGTGGCCAGCACCAACGAGGCCTGCTTCTTCGACGAATGGGGCGGCATGGCCAAGATCTACCGCGCCGCGGGCATCTCGGTCTACAACGATCCCATCATGGCCGACATCTTCAAGGACCGCGCCCACCTGAGCCTGACCGAGAAGCAGATGGACCATGCCCGCCAGGCGTTCTTCTGGCACGAGGGCCGCATCCGCCGCTTCTTCGTGGATGATCGCGGGCAGCTTCAGGATGACGAGTTCTGCTACATCCACCTGCAGAAGCGAGCGATGGTGGAACCGAACTGGCCGGCAGACAGCTTGCGAGCTGCCAACTGCATCGAGATTCGACCTGATCGGTTCGAACTGGTGCCTTCGCTCACAAGCGATGTCATTCAGCGTGCGCTGCAAGCCAATGCAGCGTCCGCGCTGAATGACTTCGCACTGATTGCGCGCAAGGCCCGCAAGAAGGCGCGGGCGTGGCTGCACGCATGAAGGTCGGGTGACGAGATGCCGGTGCCACACCCATTGCATGTCTGTGTGACGGGCCACATCGCTGGCGACGACGTGCGGTCCTATCTGCATGATCCCGCCGGGCCCGTGCCTGGCGGGTACTTCGGCGCGCCGCTGATGGGTGTGCTGATCGGCGCCCTGCTCCAGAAGGGCTGCCGCGTCACGGGTGTGACCACCGATGCTGCGCTGCCGCCTGACAACCCCGACATCGTGCTTGAAGGGCCGAACTTCCGATTCATCGTGGTGCCCTGCCGTCGACGTGCGTGGCGACCCAATGGCTGGCACCTTGGACGCGCCGTGGACGTGTTTGCGTTGGAGCGCCGACGCCTTCGCCGTGCCATCGCTGCCGCAGATGCCGACATCATCCACGCGCATTGGAGCTACGAGTTCGCGCTCGCTGCCATCGGTCAGCGCGCCCCACATCTCATTACCTGCCACGATTCCCCGAGGGCTGTGCTGCGCTACATGCGCAATGTGTACCGGGGCATCCGCTACTTGATGGCGATGCGGGTCTTCAGGACAGGTCAGCGATTCACGGCAGTCTCGAAGTACCTGTCGGATGAGGTGCAGCCCCATATCGCTCACCGGGTGGACGTTGTACCCAATCCGGTGGCGCATGAGGCCTTGGCGTTGGGGCGGCCTCGAAAGCAGGGCTCTTCGCGCCGCATTGCTATGGTGTGCAACGGCTGGGGGCCATTGAAGAACCCGCAACCTGCCATGAAGGCGTTTGCGAGGTGGAAGGGCGAAGTTCCGCAGGCGGAGCTCCACATGTTCGGGGCCGGGTTTGAGCCGCACGGCCCTGCGTCGAAGTGGGCCGCAGAAGAGGGTATTGCTGCAGGCATGGTTTTCCATGGGGTGCGTGGCCACACAGAGCTGCTCGCTTCGCTCGCTGATATGGACGCTTTGCTGCATCCGGCGCTTGAGGAATCTTTTGGTGTCGTGCTTGCGGAAGCCATGGCTTTAGGGCTGCCGGTCGTGGCAGGCCGAAACAGCGGCGCGGTTCCTTGGGTGTTGGGCAAAGAATTGGCCTCTGAGACGGCGTTGGCAGGCGTACTTGTTGATGTGCGCGTGCCCGAGGATTTGATGCGCGGATTGGCTGAGGTTTTCGGGCCACGCTACGAGACGTTCTCGTTGTGCGGGTTCGAGCGCGCGCGCGCGCTCTTTTCTGCGGAAGCCGTTGCTGGCGCTTACCTGAACCTCTACGCTGAGTGCCTGTCAAAGGCCAAAGGCAGAGGGCCGCTAATGACCAACTTGGGGTAATTCGATGCAGGCCTTGTACTGGTTATTGCAAGCAGTGCCGTATTTCCTGGCGTTTGCATTGGCGATCCTGGTTATCGTCATCGTGCAGGTGGGGGGGCGGCATTTCGGATTCGGTCTCGGGCTTATTGCACTGACCGCGTGGCTGGATACCGCTTCACAGTCGGCGCCGCTTTTTCAGGCGGGGGTGTTGCTATACGTTGCCGATGTCCCGTTCATCTTGCTGGGGCTGATCACGTTGTGGCGATGGATCGCCGCTCGTGATCTACCGTGGCGGCATCCCGGTTGGGCGCTGTATGTCGGTGTCTTCTTTTTGAATTTGGCCTGGGGGTTGGCAACCCAAGGCACGTCAGCGGGAGTCCAGGCTCGCAACGATTACTACGCGATCGTGGCGGCCAGCTACTTGATGAGCTTCCCGGTCGGCGCGCGAGAGGTCCGGCTCTTGATTCGAGCCTTCATGTTCCTTGGGGCGGGCCTCCTTGCACTGGTGACTTATCGATGGGTTGTGTACTACACGCCAATCACGGACCTGTTGCCCCCCGGGGGCGTCTACAACATCGATGGCCCGATTCGGGTGGTGAGTTCGGCTAGTGCACTGCTGCTGGCGCAGTGCCTGCTGATCGGCGTGTATTTCGGTGGTTTGTCGCCTGCTGCAGCCGGGCTGCGGTTGCTGGCCCCGATCCTGTTGGCCTACGTGGTGGCCCTGCAGCACCGTTCGGTCTGGCTGGCAGCGCTGATCGGTGTCGTCGTGAGCATGATGCTGGCCCGCGCCGGCAACCTGCGGCTGTGGCAACAGATCGCAGCCGTCGCTACGCTGGCAGGGTTGGTAGTCGGCGGTGTCGCCTTCAGCGGTCGACTGGGCGAGAGTGTTACCAACTCGGCCGAGCGTGCCGTTGCGGGGCAGGGCACCGTGGCCGCGCGTTTCGACAATTGGCGCGTCACCTTGAGCGATTGGAAGAACGACGGGGTCAAGGCCGTTGTACTCGGCAAGGGCTACGGCGGTGACGTGAGCCGCATCGTCAATTCCGGAGGCCGGCAAACGCGCATCACCTACGGCGCTCACAACAACTACGTGACGCAGTTGGTGGGCGTGGGCCTGGTGGGCTTTGCGGGTCTGCTGTGGGCCTTGGTCAGTGCGGTCAAGGGTTTGGTGAGGGTCATGCGGCGGCAGGACGAGAACTCACCGGGCGCAGCGCTGTTGCTCGTCTTGCTGGCCGTCCAGGCGGCCTACTACATTGCCTATTCGGTGGATTTCATGCAGAGCGTGTTGTTGGGTGTTTCCTTGAGTCTTGCTGCCTTGGGGCGGCCCGTGCCGGCCGCCAGGCCGGCCTTGTATCGGTCGGCGTCGCCGGTGGCGTGATGCAGGAAGGGCAGATCGCTAAAACTGGATTGCAGCCGCGCCTGTGCGCGCTGCTGACCTGCTTCAACCGCGCCGACAAGACCCTGGCCAGCCTGGCCGCGCTGCAGGTGTCGGCCGCCCGCGCGGGCGTCGAGCTGTCGGCCGTGCTGGTGGACGACGGCAGCAATGACGGCACGGCCGAGCAGGTGCGCCAGCGCTTTCCGTGGGTGACGGTGGAGGTCAACCGGGGCACGCCGCTGTTCTGGTGCCGCGGCATGCACCGCGCCATGGAGCTCGGGCTGCAGACGTCGGCCGACTACCTGCTGCTGCTCAATGACGACACCATGCTCTACGAGCAGGCCCTGGCCGTGATGTTCAGCTGCGTGCCCGCCACCAGCCAGCCGGGCGGCGTGATCGTGGTGGGCAGCACGCAAGACGCCGCCACGGGGCAGCACAGCTATGGCGGCGAACGGGTGCGTGCGCCCGGCCGCCCGTTGTCCTTCGTGCTGGTGCCGCCCACCGATGAAACCCAGGAGGTGGAGACCTTCAACGGCAACGTGGTGCTGCTGCCGCGGCCCGTGGTGCAGCAGGTGGGTCTGCTGGACCCCGCCTTCGAGCACGCCATGGGCGACATCGACTACGGCCTGCGCGCCCGCCGCCTCGGCGTGCGCCTGCTGCTGGCCCCTGGCTTTCAGGGGGCTTGCAGTAACAACCCGGTTAACGGAACTTTCAAGGATGTTTCTTTACCATTGAGCAAACGTTGGTTACACCTGTTGGGGCGTAAGGGATTGCCTTGGCGCTCCTGGTTGGTGTTGACACGACGCCATGGGGGATGGCGCTGGCCCGCCTATTTCGCATGGCCCTACGTCAAGGTGTTGTTCGAGGGGGTGCGAGGCCTGAGTCGCGTCCGCTGAGTTGCTTCGGGGGCGCGTTACGTGTGCGGAATCAATGGGGTGGTGCGCCTGCAAAGCAGGTCAGACGGCGTACCGCTCGAAGCGCTGATTCGGCGCATGAACGATGCCTTGGCGCACCGCGGGCCCGATGGCGACGGGGTGTTCGTTGACGAAGCCCGTGTGGGCCTGGGCCATCGCCGGCTGTCCATCCTCGACTTGTCGGATGCGGGCAACCAACCCATGTTCAACGAGGACCGCTCGCTGGCCCTCGTGTTCAACGGCGAGATCTACAACTACCTGGAGCTGATGCCCGAGCTGAAGGCGGCGGGTCATGTCTTTCGCTCGCAGAGCGACTCCGAGGTCATCCTGCACGCCTACGAGCAGTGGGGCGCCGACTGCGTGCGGCGCTTCAACGGCATGTGGGCCTTTGCGCTGTGGGACCGCCGCGCGCAGCAGTTGTTCGTCTCGCGCGATCGTTTCGGCGTCAAGCCGTTCTACTTTCATCAGTCGTCGCAGGCCTTCAGCTTCTCCAGCGAGCCCGCCGGCCTGAAGGCGGCCGGCTGCATGAACGGCCAGGCCAACCTCACCAAGCTGCATGCCTACCTGGCCTACGGCTACCGCATCTCCGACGGCGACACCTTCTTTGACGGTGTGAAAGAGCTGCTGCCGGGCCACAGCGGCGTGCTCAATGCCGCCGGGCAGTTTCGCAGCTGGCCGCACTGGGAGCTGCCGCAGCGCGGCAGCCAGGCCGCGCCGCCGCCGGCCGAGCGCGCCGAGGCCTACCGGGCCCTGCTGAGTGACGCGGTGCGCCTGCGCTTTCGCAGCGATGTGCCCGTGGCGCTGCTGCAAAGCGGCGGGCTGGATTCGTCGGCCATCTGCGCCACCGTGAACGATGCAATCGACGCGGGTCATCTCGCGCAGACCGACGTCACGGCCTTCACCGCCGTCTATCCCGGCCAGCCGCAGGATGAAAGCGCGGCCGTCAAGGACCTGATGGCCACCTGCGGCCATGTGCGCTCGGTGCTGCTCACGCCCGGTGGCAAGAGCCTGAGCACCGGCATGGAGGATTTCGTGCGCCGGATGCAGGAGCCGGTGGCCAGCTCCACGTCCTTCGTGCACCAGCAACTGATGGCGGCCATTCGCCAGCAGGGCATCAAGGTCGTCATCAATGGGCAAGGGGCCGACGAGGCGCTGGCCGGCTACGGCCGCTACATCGTGGGTTACCGGCTGCTCGACCTGCTGCAGACCCGCCCCGCCGCCGCCCTGAACGAAGCACGCGCCATGCAGCGCCTGATGGGCATGGGCTTCACGCAGCTGGCCATGCAGACGGCCAAGGCCATGCTGGGCCGGCGCGCCGCATCCGCCTACCGCGCTCGCTATGTGGAGCGGGCCTCCACGGTGCTGGACGGCGCCTTCCATGCCAGCCACCACGGGCGCCTGCCCGAGGTCACCATGCAGCGTGGCGGCGCCAACCTGCGCCACCACCTGCGCTCACAGCTGCTGAGCTTTGGCTTCAACCAGATCCTGCATTACGAAGATCAGTCGTCGATGAGCGAGTCGGTCGAGATCCGCTCGCCGTTCATCGACTACCGGTTGATGGAGTTTGCCTTCTCGCTGCCCGATGACGCGCTGTTCAGCGGCGGCATCACCAAGCGCGTGCTGCGCGAGGCCTTTGCGCACCGGCTGCCGGCCAGCATCTTGCACAACCACAACAAGATCGGCTTCGCCACGCCGTTTGACCGCTGGATGCGGGAGCCGTCCAGCCGCGCCATGGTGGAGGCCCTGGTGCACTCGCCCGAGTTTCGCTCGCGCCGCATCTGGAACGCCGACCGGCTGGCCAAGACGCTGCTCGACCCTCAGGCGGCGGCGCGAGGCTTTCCTGTGTGGCGCTTCATGAACGCCGAGATCTGGATGCGCCAGCAGGGCATCGTCAACGCCTGACCCTGCCCGCAAGTGGCGGGGCCGGGCCGGGCGAGGCGGGCTCAGGGGCGAATCAGCAGCGCGGCGGGCAGGGCGTTGAACGGGTCGTTCCAGTTGCCCCAGCCGGTGGTCACGGAGTTGCCCGTGGCGCCGGGGAAGGGCAGGCTCGTGACGGCCTTGTCGCGCAGCACCATGCCGGCGATGTTGGTGCTTGGCAAGATCTTCGCGGCAGGCAGCAGGCCCAGTTCGTGGTAGTTCTCCAGCGGCTGGGTGGACTTCATGTAATAGCTGCGAAAGCCCGTCATGGCGTCGGCTTCCGTGGGCGTCTGCTTCGGCAGCCAGGGCTTGTGGTAGTACCACTTGATCGTGCCATTGATCAGGCCGAGCTGCGTCTGCACGGCGAGGGCGAGCGTCTTGTCTGGCGCGGTGCCGGTGCTTTCGCTGCCAAATAGCCCGTCGCGGGTCTTGAAGGCGGTGAGGGTGGTGTCGTTCTGGCGCGAGAGCAGGGTGGCCAGCAGCGCGGCGCTGGCCGTGTTCGCGGCGCTGTAGATCACGCCCTGCTGCGGGATGCAGTAGTCGCCATTGCGGGCGTACTCGCCTTGGCTCCCGTCCGGCCAGACGCCATATGTCAGCCACTCGAACACGTAGCGCTTGGCGCTGCTGATGAGCACGGCATCGCCCAACACCAGGCCCGCCGCGCCGAAGGTGAGCGCGGTCGCGGCCCGGCGGTTGTTGTAGAACTGCGAGAGCTCGGTGATGCGCGGCCCCACCACGCCATCGGCCCGCACATAGGCATAGACCGGTGCCGCGCTGGCCATGTCGCTGCTGTCGACCTTGCAGTCGCCATTGGTGTCGAAGCGCTTGGACCACCACGACACGATGCCGTTGGTGGCCGTGGCCACCCAGAGCTTCTTGCTGTAGTCGCCCTTCAGGCGGTTGGGGAAGATGTTGACGAGCGCTGCATC
>JBHIWE010000216.1:0-6962 GCA_041987645.1 Acidovorax sp.
TCACGCGGCGGGCTTCGGGCTTGTCCATGTTGGCGTCCACGGCCAGCACCACCTGCTGGTTCAGCACCAGCATCTTGGGCTGGTTCTGGGTGATGTGGGTTTGCAGTTCGCGGCGCACCTTCCCGGTGAAGTCGCCCACCACCTGGTTCATCAACTCGCCCATCACGTTGGCGACCTCGTCGGAGGTGTAGGAGCTGGCGAGGTCGTCCTGCGACATGCCCATGCTGAGCAGGTAGCTCTGGTAGATCTCCATCGCCGCCTCTTTCGAGAAGTTGATGATGACCAGTCCCGAGAAGCCGCCGTTGAACAGCACGAAGCAGCCGATGTCGGGCTTCAGGCACGTCTTGGTGATGCGCTGCACCATGCCCGAGTAGTGCAGGGGCTTCTGCGTGGCCACGCTCAACACCCGCGTGACGGAGTTGCAAAGGCTGACGAGGAGGTCTTCGGTGCCGTAGACGACGGTGTTTGCGGTGGACTGCATGGCGTGCCTGAAGTGAGTTCGGTGTTCTGCTGCATCCTGCCGTCCGGGTTGCGGCGCGGCGGGGGCGGTGCAAGCGTAACGCAGTGTATCGCCGCCTCAGCGTTCGGAAATGCGCCGCGCATAGACGGCCAGCACGATGCGCTCCGAATGCACAAGGTAATCGTGCAGCGCGGCCGACGCCTCCTGCAGCTTGCCGGCCTCGAACAGCTCGACGATCTTGACGTTCATCTCCACGTAGGGCGCGTGGAGGAATTCCGCGTCCTTGAGCAGCCCGAAGGCCAGGCGCAGCTCGGCCAGCAGGTGGGAGAACATCACGTTCAGGCGTTCGCTGTCGGCCAGTTCCACCACGGCCATGTGGAACTCCATATTGGCCGTGCCGGCGCCCTGCCAGTCGCCGGCGTCGCGGCAGCGCTGGGCGGCATCGACCGCATCGCGCAAATGCTTCTTGGCCGGGTGGCGTGGGTAGGCCTGGGCCAGTGCCTGGCATTCGATGAGCCGGCGCACGCGGTAGATGTCGATGATGGACGCGATGCTGGGCACGGCCACAGACACGCCCCGGTTGGGCTCGTGCTTGAGCAGCCCTTCCTTGCTCAGCAGGCGGAAGGCCTCGCGCAGCGTGTTGCGCGAGATTTCCAGGCTCTCGGCCAGCGCGGCTTCGGACAGGCGCTGGCCCGGGGCCAACTCCCCGGCCACGATGCGGCGGCGGATCTGGTCGCTGACGCGCTCCGTCAGGTTCTGGGTGGGGGATTCGCTCATCGGCAACGGACAGGCAGGCAGGAGGGGGGAGGCGCGCCGCGCACAGGAAAGCCGCGCCGCCGCCAGAGGTACTCAGTGTATCGGCAGCGGCCTGGACCCGGCGCGCCGCACCGCGGCGGTGCCGCAGGAGCACCAGGGGGATGCGGGTAATCCCCATCAACGATCAAAATGCAATTGTTGAACAATTAATTTGAATGCTTCATCAATGTGTACTGCTTTGATGAGATGTTGGCGCGGTAATTGCTCTGCGCTGTGGGCCTTCATCCCTTCCACCGAACTCTTCGCACTTCGCAGAAACGGAACACGCACCATGTGGCTCAAGGAAACCAGCAAGGAAGAGCGCAAGACGCTCTTCGCCGCCTTCGTCGGCTATGGCGTCGATGCGTTCGACTACATGATCTACACCTTCATGATCCCGACCTTCATCCTGGTCTGGGGCATGACCAAGGCCGAGGCGGGCTACATCGCCACGGGTGCGCTCATCAGCTCGGCCATCGGCGGCTGGCTGGCGGGCATCCTGGCCGACCGCTACGGGCGCGTGCGCATCCTGCAGCTGACGGTGCTGTGGTTCAGCTTCTTCACCTTCCTGAGCGGCTTCACCCAGTCGGCCGAACAGCTCTTCATCACCCGCATGCTGCAGGGCCTGGGCTTCGGCGGCGAATGGTCGGTGGGCTCGGTGCTGATCGCCGAGATGATCCGCGCCCGCCACCGCGGCAAGGCCGTGGGCCTGGTGCAGAGCAGCTGGGCGGTGGGCTGGGGCCTGTCGGCCGTCGCCTTCTGGGCCGTGTATGCCGTGCTGGACCAGCAATACGCCTGGCGCGTGCTGTTCTGGCTGGGCGCGCTGCCGGCGCTCTTCATCCTCTACATCCGCCGCAACATCAGCGAGCCGGCCGTGTTCCGTGAAACCAAGGCCGAGCTGGCCCGCACGGGGCAGAGCGCCAGCTTCTGGCTGATCTTCAGCCCTGGCGTGCTGCGCACCACCGTGTTCGCCAGCCTGCTGGCCACCGGCATGCAGGGCGCCTACTACGCCGTCACCACCTGGCTGCCCACTTATCTGAAGATGGAGCGCCACCTGTCGGTGCTGGGCACCAGCGGCTATCTGATGGTGCTGATCTTCGGCTCGTTCGCCGGCTACCTCACGAGCGCGTGGCTCTCCGACCGCCTGGGCCGCCGCCGCTGCTTCATCCTGTTCGCGGTGTGCGCGGGCGTGCTGGTCACCTGCTACACGCAGCTGCCCATCAACGACGCGGCCATGATGGTGCTGGGCTTTCCGCTGGGCTTCTTTCTCTCGGGCATCTTCTCGGGCATGGGCGCCTACCTGTCGGAGCTGTTCCCCAGCCACATCCGCGGGTCGGGCCAGGGCTTTTGCTACAACTTCGGCCGCGCAGTGGGCTCGATCTTTCCTGCCATGATCGGCTACATGAGCGCCACCATGCCGCTGGGCGTGTCCATCGGCTACATGGCGGCGGGCGCCTACCTGATCGTCGTCATCGCCTGCCTGCTGCTGCCCGAAACCCAGGGGCGCGAACTGTCGGCCAGCACCGGCCACTGATCCCACCTTCTCCTGCGATTCCTCTTTCACATGCACATCGACCTCAACAGCGACCTGGGCGAGAGCCTGGGCGCCTGGCGCATGGGTGACGACGCCGCCATGCTCGGCATCGTCACCAGCGCCAACGTGGCCTGCGGTTTCCATGCGGGCGATGCGGCGGGCATCCTGGCGACGCTGCGCGCCGCCCGGGAGCGCGGCGTTTCCGTGGGCGCCCACGTCGCCTACCCTGATCTGGCCGGCTTCGGCCGCCGCAACATGGACGTGGCGAGCACCGATCTGGTGGCCGACGTCATCTACCAGATCGGCGCGCTGCAGGGCCTGGCCACGGCCGCCGGCACGCGCGTGACCTACGTCAAGCCGCACGGCGCGCTCTACAACACCATCGCGCACGATGAGCGGCAGGCCCGCGATGTGATCGCCGCCATCCGCGCCATCGACGCATCGCTGGCGCTGGTGGTGCTGGCAGGCTCCCCGCTGGAGCGCTGGGCGGCGGACGCCGGCCTGCGCGTGGTGGCCGAGGCCTTCGCCGACCGCGCCTATACCTCCCAGGGCACGCTGGTGTCGCGGCGCGAGCCCGGCGCCGTGCTGCACGATGCCGAAGAGGTGGCCCGCCGCATGCTGCAACTGGTGCGCGAAGGCACGGTGCAGGCCATCGACGGCAGCACGACTCGCGTGCGGGCCGACTCCATCTGCGTCCACGGCGACAGCCCCGGCGCCGTGGCCATGGCGCGTGCCGTGCGGGAGGCGCTGGAGCGCGAGGGCATTGCCTTGCGCGCCTTCGCATGACGGGCATGACCGAAGAACGGAGCCACCCATGAATTCGCCCCTCGAAGCCGCTCGCGCCGCTGCCGTGCAGGCCGCGCGCGAAGCCCGCGCCCGCTACCGCGCCGGCCTGGTCGAGCCCACCGCCGGCCGCGCACCGGGCATGACCCAGGCCAACATGATCGCCCTGCCGCGCGAGTGGGCCTGGGACTTTCTCCTCTACGCGCAGCGCAACCCCAAGCCCTGCCCGGTGCTCGACGTGATCGAGGCCGGCCGCCACGCCACCGTGCTGGCCGAAGGCGCCGACCTGCGCACCGACATCCCCCTCTACCGCGTCTGGCGAGGCGGCCGGCTGACCGAAGAGGTGGCCGACGCCAGCGCGCTCTGGGCCGAGCACCCCGACCTCGTCACCTTCCTGATCGGCTGCAGTTTCACTTTCGAAACGCCGCTGCAGGAAGCCGGCATCGAGGTGCGCCACATCGCGCAGGGCTGCAACGTGCCCATGTACCGCACGCAGCGGCAGTGCCGGCCCGCAGGCCGCCTGCACGGCGAGCTGGTGGTGTCGATGCGGCCGATTCCGGCTGACCGCGTGGCCGATGCGGTCTCCATCTCGGGCCGCTTTCCGTCGGTGCACGGCGCGCCCGTGCATGTGGGCGACCCGGCAGCGCTGGGCATCGCCGACCTGTCCCGGCCCGACTTCGGCGATCCGGTGGAGATCCGCCCCGGCGAGGTGCCCGTGTTCTGGGCCTGCGGCGTCACGCCCCAGGCGGCGGTGATGGCCTCGGGCGTGCCCTTCGCCGTCACCCACGCGCCGGGCCACATGTTCATCACCGACGTGCCCGACAGCGCGTATCACGTCTGACGGAGTTCCCGATTGCGCTTTCTTCCCGTCAACCTGGATGCCCTGCTGGTCGAGCTCGACGACCTGCCGCAGACCCTGGCCCTGCATGCCTCGCTGCAGCGCGAGCCCATCGCGGGCATCGAAGAGCTGGTGCCGGCCGCGCGCACCGTGCTGGTCCGCTACCGGCCCACGGCGCAGAGCTTCGCCGCGCTGGCCGATGCCATCGCCCGGCGCGACGTGAGCGGCGCGGCGCAGCGCAGCGACACGCTGGTGGAGATCCCCGTCCGCTACGACGGCGAAGACCTGGCCGAGGTGGCGCAGCTGCTGGGCATCACGCCCGAAGAGCTGATCCGCCGCCACACCGGCAGCGAATACACGGTGGCCTTCACCGGGTTCGCGCCTGGCTTCGGCTACCTGGCGGGCGGTCATCCGAGCCTGGACGTGCCGCGCCGCAGCACTCCGCGCACCCGCATCCCGGCGGGCGCCGTGGCGCTGGCCGGCACCTTCAGCGGCGTCTATCCACAGGCCAGCCCGGGCGGCTGGCAGATCATCGGCACCACGCCGGTGGCGATGTGGGACATCGACCGCGAGCCGCCCGCGTTGCTGCAGCCCGGCTGGCGTGTGCGCTTCGTTGATATTGCTACTAAAAACATAGCTGAATGCGCAGGTGGGATAAGCGCTGCAGCCGGAAAGCTCTCTGAATCACCCGCGCAGGGCCCGGCTTTGCAGGTGCTGGGCGCCGGCCTGCAGACCCTGTTCCAGGATCTGGGCCGGCACGGCCAGGCGGGGCAGGGCGTGTCCGCCTCCGGCGCCATGGACCAGTCCGCCTGCCGCGCCGCCAATCGCCTCGTGGGCAATGCGGTCACGCAGGCCTGCCTGGAAGCCGTCGGTGGCGGCCTGCGCCTGAAAAGCCGTGGCGCCACCGTGGTCGCCGTCACCGGAGCAGCCGGCCCGCTCACGCTGACCGATGCCGCAGGCCGCAGCTGGCCCGTCCACCGCTGGCAGCCGCTGGGCCTGGCCGACGGCGACGTGCTCGCCGTGGGCGAGCCCGACGCCGGCCTGCGCAGCTATGTGGCGGTGCGCGGCGGCTTCGCCGTGCAGCCCGTGCTGGGCAGCTGCGCCACCGACACCCTGGCCCGCGTCGGCCCGCCCGCGCTGGCGGCGGGCGACCTGCTGGCCGTGCGGCCCGTGCCGCACGGCGCCATCGTCGGCGCGCCCGAAGCCGCTCCCCAAGACCTGCCTACGCTGGAGGCCGACGTGGTGCTGGACGTGGTGCTCGGCCCCCGCACCGACTGGTTCACGCCCGAGGCCGTGGCGCTCCTGAGCGCCCAGCGCTGGCAGGTCACGCCCCAGTCCAACCGCATCGGCCTGCGCCTGGCGGGCGCCGAGCCCCTGGCCCGCGCCATCACCCACGAGCTGCCCAGCGAAGGCACCGCCACCGGCGCCATCCAGGTGCCGCCCAGCGGCCAGCCCGTGCTGTTCCTGGCCGACCACCCGCTCACCGGCGGCTACCCCGTCATCGGCGCCGTCGCGCCGCACCACCTGGACCTGGCGGGGCAGATCCCCGTGAACGCCTGGGTGCGCTTTCGGCCCATGCGTGCCTTTGAACCCGTGACCCGTTCCTGAACGCCATGATAAAAGTCCTGATCGCCAACCGCGGAGACAACGTCCGCGCAGCGGGCGTTTCTGCACATCGCTGGGCCTGCGCAGCAGGCGGCGGCGATCTCGCCCACCTCTCCATCTGCTAATGGCAGAGAACCGATCCATGAAAAAAGTCCTGATCGCCAACCGTGGCGAGATCGCCGTCCGCATCGCCCGCGCCTGCACCGACTACGGCCTCACCTCCGTGGCCGTCTATGCCGATGCCGACATCGACGCCCTGCACGTGCGCATGGCCGATGAAGCCTGGGGCCTGGGCGGCGACCGCCCGGCCGACACCTACCTGCACATCGACAAGCTGCTGGAGGCAGCGCGCAAGAGCGGCGCCGATGCGGTGCACCCGGGCTACGGGTTCCTCTCGGAGAACGCGGGCTTCGCGCGGGCCGTGATCGGCGCGGGCCTGACCTGGATCGGCCCGCCGCCCGAGGCCATCGAGCGCCTGGGCGACAAGGTTGAGGCGCGCCGGCTTGCGCTGCAGGTGGGCGCGCCGCTGGTGCAGGGCACGGCCGGCCCGGTGCAGGACGTGTCCGAGGTGCTGGCCTTCGCCGAGCAGCACGGCCTGCCGATCATCATCAAGGCGGCCTTCGGCGGCGGCGGGCGCGGCATGAAGATCGCGTGGCGCATGGACGAGGTGGCCGATCTCTACGCCTCCGCCGTGCGCGAGGCTACGGCCGCCTTCGGCCGCGGCGAATGCTTCGTGGAGCAGTTCCTCGACCGCCCGCGCCACATCGAGGCGCAGGTGCTGGGCGACACCCACGGCAACGTGGTGGTGCTGGGCACGCGCGACTGCTCCCTGCAGCGCCGCAACCAGAAATTGGTGGAAGAGGCGCCCGCGCCCTTCCTCACGCCGGAGCAGCGCGAGCGCATCCACACCGCCGCGCGCGACATCTGCGCCGCCGCCGGCTACACCA
>JBHIWE010000217.1:0-6928 GCA_041987645.1 Acidovorax sp.
TGCAGACCGTCACCAGCTCCGAGATCAGCGTGCGCCCGGCCGGGCAGGCGCTGCCGGCACAGTAGCCTGTCGTCCTTTCCACCCCTACGGTCCGCCTCGCCATGCTGCGCATCGCCTTTCTCGTTTTGCTGCTGGCCAACGCCGGTTACTACGCCTGGTCGGGCGGCATGCTGCGCGGCTGGGGGGCAGGGCCTGAGGAACCGTCGGAGCCGCAGCGCCTGGCGCAGCAGATCCACCCGGAAGTCCTGCAGCTGCATGTGCCGCCGCCCCAGCCTGCGGCATCCGCTGCTGCACCCGTTGCTCCAGCGGCAGCCAGCGCGCCGGCGGCCCTGCCAGCGGCGCCGGGGGCATCCGCTGCAGCCTCAGTGCCGGAGGCGGCCAGCGCACCCGCGGCCTCTGCAGAGGCCCCGGCAAGCTCCGCCATCGGCGCGGTCGGGCCCATCAATGCCACCGTCTGCCAGCAGGCCGGCCCCTTCGACCAGAACCAGGCCGACACCCTGCGCGTGGCCCTGCCGGCAGCGGGCTTCACGGCCGGCAGCTGGAGCCTGGACTTCACGCCCACCTCCGGCCGCTGGATGGTCTATATGGGCCGTTTCCCCGACGAGGATGCTTTGGCCCGCAAGCGCGCCGAACTGAAGGCGCGCAAGGTGGCCTATGACCGTCCGGGCAGCGCGCTGGAGCCCGGCCTGTCGCTGGGCCGCTATGCCACCCAGGAGGCCGCGGAGCGCGCCCTGAATGCGCTGGCGGTGCAGGGTGTGCGCACGGCCCGCGTGGTGCAGGAGCGCACTGGCACGCCCAGCGAATACATGCTGCGCCTGAACCTGCCCGCTGGCGATGCTGCACAGGCCGCCCGGCTGGAGCGCGCCCGCCCGGCGCTCGTGGGCCGCACGCTGCGCCCCTGCAGCTGACGCCGCCGCGGCGACGGCCGCCACAATGGGCTTTTCGCGTCCTCACCCCCAGGAGTTACCGCCCATGACCGCCCTCTACGACTTCGAAGCCCAGCCCATGAGCGGCCCGCCGGTGCCGCTGCGCCAGTACGAGGGCCAGGTGCTGCTCATCGTCAACACCGCCAGCGCCTGCGGCTTCACACCCCAGTTCGCGGGGCTGGAGGCGCTGCACCAGCAGTTCGCCGGCCGGGGCCTGGCGGTGCTGGGCTTTCCGTGCAACCAGTTCGGCGGGCAGGACCCGGGCAGCAACGACGAGATCGCCAGTTTCTGCCAGCTGAACTACGGCGTGAGCTTCCCGATGATGGCCCGGATCGACGTGAACGGCGCCGACGCCGCGCCGCTCTACCGCTGGCTCACGGCCGAGGCACCGGGGATCCTGGGCACCAAGGCCATCAAGTGGAACTTCACCAAGTTCCTGATCGGCCGTGACGGCCAGGTCATTCGCCGCTATGCACCCACCGACAAGCCTGCGTCCCTGGCGCAGGACATCGAGGCCGCGCTGGCCGCCTGAGCCCGCCCCCGAGCCCGTCGCGGTCCATCCGACGCGCGAGATACCCGCAGGGGTTGGCTGGGGTTTGCGGACGCCCGCTAAGGCGCGGGCAGGCGGTTGCCCCGCCATGAATGCCCCGCAACCAGCCGTTGCGACATCACCGCGAAAAGCGCCGAAGGGTGCCGGTCGCACGGACCGGTTCCCGCCCTCGGCGGGCGAAGGCCTCGATGCGCCCACGGCCGCGGCACTCGGCAGCCCTTGCGCTGCCTGGGCCTGGCGGGGATCAGGCCGCTGCCGGACCGCGCAGTTGACGGGCGCGCGCCAGCATCTGGTGCACGTTGCGCTGGTCCATGCCGTACATGTCGGCGAACTGCTCCACCGACGTGCTGCCGCTGGCCTCGTAGGCGCGCAGCAGGGCTTCAGCCTTGGCGTCGCGCTCGGCGACCTCGGCGAAGGCTTCGTCGAGCAGGGCGTTGGCGTGCTCGTCGCGGCCACGCACCAGCGTGTCGTAGGCCTCGCGCGTGAGGCCCGAGGCTTCATACGCCTGGGCGATGCGGCGACGCAGCTTGGCGACGAGGTCTTCGCCGTCGCGCGGCTTCTTGCGCCGGAAGACCTCCAGCAGCGCGTGGTGGATGTGTTCGGGCGCCATGGCTTCCACGGCCTGGCCTTGCAGGTCGTGGCGCTGGCGGCCCTCGGCCACCACCTGCAGGTAGCGGGTGGAGCGGGTGTGGATGCCGAGCGCGGCCTTCAGGTCTTCCTTTTCGAAGGCGCCAGGGTGGGCGTCCTGCAGGTCTTGGAAGATGCCGCGCTTGAGCGGCAGGAACTGCGCGCCGAAGAGGTGGGGGTAGAAGCCCGCGAGCTGTTCCAGCACCGGGTGGGTGCGGCGCGGGCCCTGGGCCTTGGGTGCGGGCTGGCCCTGCGCAGGGGCGGCGGATGCAGGCGCTGGGGCGGTCGTGCCGGCCGCGCGGTTGCCGCCCCGGCCCCGGCCACCGCGCCGGGAGCCGTTGCGGGGCGGGCGCGCAGCGCGGGCCTCGCCGTCAGCAGCAGGTGTGAGGGTGGCTTCGCCCGCGGCATCCGGTGCGGCGGCTTCGGCGGTGGCTGCTGGGGCCGGCGCAGGGTGGTCCACGGCGGCCGCGCCCTCGGTGGCGGCAGCGGCGGGGACGGGGTTCTGGGAGGCTTCAGCGGTCGCGTTGTCGGTCATGGCAATCGAAAGTTGCGGGCGGTCGGTTGTCGGGCGATGCGGCCCGGCTGCGGGGCGCGCCTTGCGCGGCGGAAAACCCGCCATCATGCCAGTTCGCCGCAGTGCAGGGCCGGTGGCCCCGCCACGCCACCCGCATCGGTGCCTAGAGGGCGCCGGGGCGCAGCGCCTCGTCCAGCACTTCGACCCAGTGGCGCACGGGCACGTCGGTGCCGCTTTGCAGGTGGGTGATGCAGCCGATGTTGGCCGAGAGGATGGCGGCGGGTTGCTCGCCTTCGGCGAAGGCGTCGTCCAGCGCGGCGAGCTTGCGGTCGCGCAGCGGGTAGGCCAGTTCGGGCTGCAGGACCGAATAGGTGCCGGCCGAGCCGCAGCACAGGTGCGATTCGGTGCGCGCCGTGCGCACGCGGAAACCCAGCGCGGTGAGGTGCGCCTCCACCCCGCCGCGCAGCTTCTGGCCGTGCTGCAGGGTGCAGGGCGGGTGGTAGGCCAGCAGCGCCCGGGCGGGGTCGATGTGGCCCTGCAGCCGCTCGGCCAGTTCGGGCAGCAGTTCGGGCAGCAGCTCCGACAGGTCGCGGGCCAGGGCGCTGATGCGGGCGGCGCGCTGGGCGTATTCCGCATCGCCGCGCAGCAGATGGCCGTAGTCCTTGACCATCACGCCGCAGCCCGAGGCGTTGACCACGATGCTCTCGACGCCGCCCTGAGCCTCCACGTAGGGCCACCAGGCGTCGATGTTGGCGCGCGCCTGGTCCAGGCCGCCGGCCTGGTCGTTCAGGTGGAACTTGACCGCGCCGCAGCAGCCGGCCTGCGGGGCGATCACCGTCTGGATGCCTGCGGCGTCGAGCACGCGGGCCGTGGCACGGTTGATGTTGGGCAGCATCGCGGGCTGCACGCAGCCGGCGAGCATCAGCACCTTGCGGGCGTGCTCGCGCACCGGCCAGGCGCCGGCTTGCTGGGGGGCGGGCACCTTGGCGCGCAGCGACTCGGGCAGCAGGCTGCGCACGGCCTGGCCAGCCTTCATGGCGGGGCGGAAGAGGGGCGAGGGCAGCCCTTCCTTGAGCGCCCAGCGCTTGGCGCGCTCGGCCAGCGGGCGCGGCACCCGCTCGTCCACCAGCTTGCGGCCGATGTCCACCAGGTGCCCGTACTGCACGCCGCTCGGGCAGGTGCTCTCGCAGTTGCGGCAGGTCAGGCACCGGTCCAGGTGCTGCTGCGTCTTGCGCGTGGGTTCGGCGCCTTCGAGCACCTGCTTGATCAGGTAGATGCGGCCGCGCGGGCCATCGAGCTCGTCGCCCAGCAGTTGGTAGGTGGGGCAGGTGGCGGTGCAGAAGCCGCAATGCACGCACTTGCGCAGGATGGCTTCGGCCTCCTGCCCTTCGGGCGTGCCCTGGTCTTGGGGGGCTAGCGTGGTTTGCATCGTGGTCTTGGGGGTGTGGGGCGGGAAGGGGCTGGCGTGCAGGCGGGCAGGGGCCTCGTCAGCCCGGCGGCGGGGCGTCGTCGGAGGCGGGGCGGGGCGGGCGCCGCAGGCGCAGCCAGCCGAAGGTCCATTCGCGCAGGGCGCGGTTGCGGCGCAGGTCGTCCAGATAGGCGGGCAGGGACAGCCACAGCAGCAGCGCGGCCAGCGGCAGCACGCAGATGAAACCCACGTACTTGAAGCCGGCCGCGCCGGCTACGCCGCCCAGCACGAAAGCCAGGATCAGTCCGCCGAAGAGCCGCACGCGCTGCAGGTTCGGCTGCACGCGGTTGGCTTCGGTGCGCTTGCGGTTCCAGTAGAGGGCCTTGCCGATCTCGATGCCCAAGTCGGTGAAGTTGCCGGTCATGTGCGTGGTGCGGATCTTGCCGCCCGAAACCTTGGAGGCCACCGCGTTCTGCACGCCCATCATGAAGGACAGCAGCAGCACCGTGAGCGGCACGGCGAAGGGCGTGGTCCATTCGAGCGTGATGGCACCCATCAGGCCGAAGGGCAGCATCAGCGCGGCTTCCAGCAGCAGGGGCAGGGCGTAGAGGTGGCGCATCCGGTACTGCCGGCCCCAGTTGATCTGGATGGCGGCGGTGGCCGCGCCGGCCAGGAAGGAGACGATGGCCCCCAGCGCGCCGAGCAGCATCTGCATGTCGCCCATCACCAGCGAGTCGGCCACCTGCGAGGTGAAGCCCGTCATGTGCGATGTGTACCGGGCCAGCAGCAGGAACCCGCCTGCATTGACCGCGCCGGCGTTGAAGGCCAGCAGCAGGCCCAGCATGCGGTTGGTGAAGTGCGTCCGGTGCAGTCCGGTCAGGTGGCGCAGCAGCCGCATGGCGACAGACCGGCTCAGTAACCGAGCCGGCCGGGGTTGAAGATACCGGCGGGATCGAACGCGTGACGCAGCCGCGCATGGATCTGCGCCAGCGCCGGAGATTGCAGGCCGAAAGTGCTTTGTGCGCCCACTGGGTTTGCGCTGGCAGCTATGAAAAGCGTAGCATCTCCACCCACCCCACGGGCAGCTGCGCGTAGCGCCTCGCCGTGGTCCGGTGCGGCCTGCACCCAGCGCAGCGCACCGTGCCACTCGATCAGGGGCGGCGCCACCCCGGTGGGCAGCGCCAGCACCGGCGCGGTGGCGGGCACCGAGAGGCGCCAGAGCGCCTGGCTGGGCGTGCGGGCGGCAAACCAGGGCAGGGCCTGGTCGCGGCAATCGGCCCAGGCCTGCACGGCCTCGGCGTCGGGCACGCGCTCGCCGCCCAGCGTGCGGCAGGCGGCCTGCACGGCCGCGGTGGCGCCGCGCAGGCGCAGGTGCAGGGTGCCTGCGCCGTCCGATCCTGCGCAGCCCGGGGCATCGGCCTGCCAGCGGCTGGCGTTCAAGGGCAGGGGCTGGCCGCCCCAGGCGTGCAGCCGTTCCAGCGCCTCGGCCTGGGTGCAGGCAAAGCGCAGGGTGGCGTCGGCCGGTGTCACGGGCAGCACTTTCAGGCTCACCTCGGTGATGACGCCGAGCGTGCCCCAGGCGCCCACCATGAGGCGCGAGACGTCGTAGCCCGCGACGTTCTTCATGACCTGGCCGCCGAAGCGCAGCAGTTCGGCGCGGCCGTTGACGGTCTCCAGCCCCAGCACGTAGTCGCGAACCGATCCGGTGTTGGCACGGGCCGGGCCCGAGAGGCCCGAGGCCACCATGCCGCCCACGGTGGCGCCGGGCGCGAAATGCGGGGGCTCGAAGGGCAGGCACTGGCCCTGGGAGGCCAGCAGGGCCTCCAGCTCGGCCAGCGGGGTGCCGGCGCGGGCGGTGACGACCAGTTCGCTGTGCTCGTAGCTGATGACGCCGGCGAGCGGGCGCAGGTCGAGTACTTCGCCCTGCAGCACGGCTCCGCCGTGAAAATCCTTGGTGCCGCCGCCGCGCAAGCGCAGCGGGCGGCGGTCGGAGGCGCTGGCTCGCACGCGCTCCACGATCTGGCTGAGGGCTGAATCCATGCCGAGGATGGTACGGCAGTGCCCCGTGCAGGGGCCGTCGGCCGGGCTTGAATTTTTTGAACGGGGCGCGTGAGGTTTGCCCGGCAGGCGGCGAACCTCAGTGCGAGCCGGCGTCGAAGAAGGCCACCGGCAGGCCCGGCACCTCTACCCGCGTCGAGACGATGCAGCCCGATTGCGGGAGCGCGGCCAGTTCATCGGCCGGGCGGCCGTGGCTGGCGGAAGTGACGAACAGTGTGCGCCCGTCGTCGCCGCCCAGGCAGGGCATGGTCGGGCAGCGCAGGGGCAGGGCGAGGTCGGCCAGCAGCTCGCCACGGGGCGAGAGGCGCACCACACGGCCGCCTTCGTAGAGCGCGCTCCAGTAGGCGCCTTCGGCATCGACGCCCGCGCCATCGGGGCGGCCGCCGTAGCCCGTCTGGCCGGGCTGCCAGCCGGCCGGCTTGGGCTCGAAACTGCGCAGCACGCGGGGCGCGCCCTGGGGCATCAGGTCGCCATCGCAGGCCCAGGCGTGGATGGCGTGCGAGGGCGTGTCGCACCAGTACATGGTGCTGCCGTCGGGCGACCAGGCCAGGCCATTGGCGGTGGCCGCGCCGTCCAGCACGCGGCGCACGGTGGCCGGGCCGGCGCCGCGCGCGTCGATGCAGTAGAGCGCTGCGACGGGTTGGCGCGGCCCGGCCTGCGGTTCATGGATGGAGCCGATCCAGAAGCGGCCCAGCGCATCGCACTTGCCGTCGTTGGCGCGCTGGGTGGCGGGGTCGAAGGGCAGGCGGGCGATGGGCTCCAGCGCACCCTGCCACTGCCGGGCCAGGACGACTTCGGCGCGCAGCGCCATCACCAGGCCGCCGCCCGGTACCGGCGCGATGCAG
>JBHIWE010000218.1:0-6926 GCA_041987645.1 Acidovorax sp.
GCTGGCCGCAGGCGCCTCCGCCGGCTTGCCGCGCTTGCGCCCCGCCGCCGCCTTGCGCGCCGGCTTCGGCGTGGCCGCCGCAGCCGCCTTGGCCGGAGCACGCGCCTTGGCCGGCGCACGCTTGCGCGCGGCGGCCTTGGCGCCCGCCGCCGCCGATGCCTTTCGCTTCGGTGACTTCGCCGGGCCTGTCGCCGCCGGCGCCGCTGCAGCAATCAAAAACTCCTCCAGCGACTTGCCCGCTGCCAGTGCCGCGCGCAGCCAGTCCGGGCGCTTGCCCATGCCGCCCCAGGTGTTGCCCGCGCCGTCGGCGTACTTCGGGGGCTTGGGCGTCTTAGGCGCCTTGCGGGCTTTGGCGACCTTCGTGGACTGGGCCGGCTTCACGGCCGCGGTCTTGGCGCCGCCGCGTTTGGCAGGCGACGTGCCGCCGAACAGCTGCTCCGCGGTGAGGCCGTACTTCTCGATGTCCTTGCGAATTCGCACGACCACTTCCGTTTGAATGGCGGCGGCTTCCTTTTGAAGTCGTTCGATTTGGGACAGGATGCTGGAGAGGGATTTGGCCACGGAGAACTCCGAAACAAGTGCCAGGGGAATTCGCAGAGACCTGCGAATTTGCGCCCGGCGATCCTACTTCGGTGATCGGACGTTCGCTGTTGTTTGCCTGACGCTGTGCAAGCGTGACTCATGTCGTGCCGCAGACCAACAGGCGGTAACGCCGGACGACGGGTGCATGAGGGGACGCATTGTTTGACTTGATGTCATGCGAGCACCCGTCACGCCGCTGTCGCGTCGTCGGCGTTGATGGAGAGCGCTTTAGGCGGTCAGTTCCACGGAGTTTGGCGCTGTGCTGAGGACCTTCTCAACATGAGACGGCGGGTTTGCAACTTCGGTGCGCTCCATGTCCAGCCAGTGCCATGCATCTGCCGGCTGGGGAAGGTGGACGCAGACTCGTTCGCCACGCACGGCAGCTTGTTTCAGCACCGCGTCTCGCAGCGCCTCGCGTGCCCGGTCCTCGCCATGCTGGATGAACAGTGTGGGTGCGACCACCCCGTCGCCGTCCTGTCTCCGAAGGAACACCCACTCCAGCAGATCGGTCTGGTCTGCGTGGGCTGAGTAACCTTTGAGGCTTGTGATGGTCGCGGCGACATCGCGAATGGGGAATGAACGACCGTCTGGCCAAGCGATGCTTCCCGGATGGCGTCTGCGCTCCTTGAAAGGCAATTCGGCCAGCCGGGCGGTCTGTCCCATGACGCTGTGCGGTGCGGTGTAGCCCGTGGTGGCGATGATGTTGCGCGGGTCGCGCAGCAAAACCGGCAACCATGCCGCTGCGGCGCCACCACATCCGTCCGCAGACCCGCAGACGATCACGGTGGGCTGATCAGGCTGGCTTGAGCGTGCCATGCCGGCCTGGCCCCGCGCTCGCGTGAGGGGGCGCCACTGTCGCGCCAGCGCGTTGCCGCGACTGACCCGCAGGGCGGCGTCGCCCGCGGCCGACACGAAAGTCATCAGGATGATGTTCAGTGCGGCCTGGATGTCGTCAGGCTCGGTGTCGTCCAGCCCCAGCTGCCGAAACACCTGTTTGCCAAGCCACAGTGGGCGGACCTTGTTGCGCGTTACGTCAGTTCGCTGCATGGCTGTGGCCACGACGGCATTGACGCGCCGCGCAAGTGGCGCATCCAAGACGATTTCAAGCCTTTGAAAGCGTTCGGGATCAGCTGCCACGACGGCGTGCAGGTCGAACAACAGATCCTGGGCGCGGCCGATGGCGAACGCCGGCAGCAGGAGTGTGCCGCCGCTCTCGACCACGCTTGCCACCAGGTCGTTCAGCCCTGACAGACGCTGACCGGGACTGCGCGACTCCGGGCTGCGTACGGTGCCACCGTATGTGGACTCCAGTACCGCAAAGCATGCCCTGCGCGGGTTCCAAGGGAAGCGCAACATCGGTGCGACTTCATGGTCCTCGCAGCCGGGGCCGATGTCGCCAGAAAACACGATGTTCCGCTGCTCGGGACCGGGCGCTCCCCAAAGGACTTCGATGGACACGGCGCCGGGAATGTGTCCGGCGCGATAAGTCCGAAGGAATAGGTCCTGCGCGACGGGGCGGGGTTGGCCGAAGGGAAGGTCTTCGCGGAAACGTCGCCACTGAATGCGGTCAACATCAGCTTGTGTGATGCCCGCTCCGGAGCGCCGCGCCGCATCCGAGAGCGCCAGCTGCGCGAGTGCGGCGGTCTCTGAGGTGCAGTAAACGGGGCCGCGGAATCCGTCTCGACACAGGGCCGGAAGCAAGCCCGAGTGGTCCAGGTGTGCGTGCGTCAGTGCCACGAATTGCAGTGCGGCCGGGTCAAAGGGCCAGCCGTTCGGCGCGCCCATTGCACTTGCCGTGTCTTCTTGCTGGAGCCCGCAGTCCACGAGGAAGTTCCAACCACGCGCTTCATCTTGCATCCAGCTGCACGAGCCGGTGACGGTGCCCACGGCGCCCAAAAAACGTACCTTCATTGATCTCTCGCGAGGAAGCTGTTGATGGACTCATCCTCGAGATTTGCGCCGATTTCCGCTACGGCAATGCATCGAAAATGCAGCGATGCACATCAGTTTGAGAGGCGGTGGCGCTTGATGGGGCGCCGTTAGCATGCAAGCCCGACAGAGCGTCCCATGACTTTCCAGCGATGAACAACCCGTTGACCGAAGCGATGCGCAGGGCAGGCTTTTCCTCTCTGGATGCGTTAGCCCGCGCGCTCAAGGACCATGCGCCCGAGGCCTTTGCTGGCATAGAGCCTCGTAGCCTGGGGGCGAAGCTCAGCAACTTGGGGCGCGGGATGGTCACCTGGTGGCGGGATCGCCCAGATCGAGTCGAGGCCGTGGCAGCGTTGACGGGCTTTGATGCGCTGGAGGTGATTGCGGCTCAGCGATCTAGAGATCGGGGGCGATGGAGCTTCCCTGAGTTCCCAACCCTGCCGCCCTTGGATCTCTCGGCGGAGGCCACCGCAGAAATTGGTGCTGGTCATCCTGTTGACAACGACCAATACAAGGACCGGCTCGATGGTTGGATGCATCGGGCAATGCCGTTGCGACACCAATCTCCTCGCTTGATGCCGCTGAGAGGCATCGCGTGGCTGACGGTGCCCCCGCATTGCGGCCGCAGTTTGCTGCTGGCTCAGCTTCGTGCCAACGCAAATATCGAGGTCATTGATGCCGATACCTTGGATGAGGCCGTGCGACTGGCTTCAGGGACACAGCCGGTGGTGCTGGCCCCGCGAGGGCCCGTGGAGCAACCCGACCTGGAGGCGCTGGTTCATTTGGACCCTGAGCGCGCAGTCCTCATCGTTTCTGCGTGCGCGTACCCGGGCCATGTCCTTCCATTCGAAGCAGCATGGCACCCGACCTGGGACTGGCTGGTAGCCAATGCCGACGGCCGACGACGACTTGACCTTGTGCGTGGCAGCCAAGCCGGCGTGTTTGGCTTCGGTGACATCGAAGTTTTCGAATGGCGCCTGGCCGAAGGGTGGCGGAGGAAGCTCATCGAATGGCTAGAGCGGCGCCTCGCTGCCACTGGAGACACCTTGTTCACTCGACAAGGGCTGGACAGCTGGTTGCAGGGATTCGACCCCCAAGCGATCTGGTTTGCGACGCCCTCTGACGTGCTTGCCTTGGCCTCGCTCTGCCACTCAAGTGGTGAGCGGAAACTGCCAAAGCCGGATAGTCCAGAAGCTGGTGCCCGTCTGCTGCTGCAACTGGCAGCCCGCGACACCCGTGCCACGAGCCTGCTCAGGCGCTTGGTTGAATTGCGATGGCGGGATGCCAGACATGATTGGATGGCGGCGCTGCCTTGGGACAGCTGGCTCGCCATCATCGATGCGGAGTCGCTGGGGGCTGAAGTCGGTGAGCGCCCCCGACCGTCTAAGAAGCGGCCTGTACTGCTCGACCTGGAAGCCCTTCGACAAGAGGGGCTGCTGGTCGTGAACCGCCAAGGCTGGTGGGAGTTCTCTCAGCCGGTGCAAGCGAGGCTTCTGCTGCGCGACAGCCTGATGCGCTGGGTGTCAGAGGGGTCGATTGCGCACTGGGCACGCCCGATCATGGGCGATGCGTTTCGTGAGCGGACGCTGGATGCCGTGCTGGATGCCATGTCGCCCGAAAAGTTGGATCCGTCCATCCGGGCAGTGCTCAATGAGCCTGCTGGCAGTTTGTCGGCATTGAGCGCAGCTGAGGCACTCATCGTTGCACTGGGTGTCAAGTACGCATCTGGCAGTGTGGTGTGCCAGCAATCCCACCTGGGATTGCTGATGAGGGTCCTTGAGCAATACGAGGCCATGGGTGGTGCGGTCAGTCCGCCCTTCACGCGCATAGCAGTCGATGGATTCTCTCCAGCCCTTTCATGGACATTGGCCTGTTGGGAGTGGAGCCTTGCCTCGCTGGCGCCCGCGGCGGTGCCTGATGAGTTGGGCGTGCTGTTCCCGGGGTGGCAGTCCCGCGGCGAAGTGGCAAAGAACTGGTACGCCCAACTGCCACTTCGGTTGCGCGAACTGCCAGCGATCCTCGCCCCGGAGCCTGATGGATTCTTGCGGGCAATGCGCTCGGCCCAGCGTGTCGTGGATCGCCTGGGGCTCGAGGCACTGCAGGAGTGGGATCCGTTGTGCCCTTTGAATGCCGCGCTGCTGTTGGTCGCAGCCGGCCAGGGTCAACTGGACGCAAAGCCTGAGTGGTGGCCAGCGCTGCTGCGATGGCGGGGTGCGGAATGTCACTTGTTGGAAGCGCTTGAAGAAATTGATCCCAACGCTGTGGCAGCCAACCTGTTGCCGAGTCTTTTGTCGGCGATGAGTGGCAGCGACGCTACCGCAGCCGTGTTGAGCCCAGTGTGGACCTCGTTGCTCGGCAAGAGCTCTGCGGTGGTGGTGATTCCTTTGCTGCCGATGGCGGCGATCATGGCGATGTACGGCCGGTTTCGAGGATTGCCTTCATCCTGGCAAAGGGGATTGGCACATCGTCTCGGCCCGCACGACCCAATTGAGTGTTGGGAGGTGGTACTCCGCCATTCTGCGGTGCCTGAAGAGTTGGCTGAGCGGTTACTGCGTGATCCTCTAGGAGGGGCCATTGCTCCCAAGCTATGGCACTGGGCTCCAACAACGTGTCTGGCGCACGCGCGCGACCCGGAGTCCATGTGGGGGTGGCTACTGATCCTCAATTGTCCAGACGAGCACATCGGCCCGTTGGCCGAAGCGATAGCTGGTTGTGAGGATCTGTTGCCCGGGCGAGCTGATCGCTTGGCGTGGGTTCTGAGTCGCCTCCGATCCGTTCGTGGACAGGAGCATGGTTTGCGCGCCTTGATCGGTCAGTTGGGGCTGCGGTAGATCCTGGCGGCCCGTGAAGTTTTCTGGCCAGGCAACCAAACGTCCTTTTCTGATAGTTCTATCGCGCCAAGGCCAACCTTAATGCGTGCTTGAGCTGGTCTAGAAGGCAAGGACGCAGTTCCAAAAAACGCGCTGCGTGTCGGCGGCGCCTGCGCTTTAGTTCGCTGGCATGGCTTCAAGGGCGCGGGCTGCGGTCTGCAGCCCGCCCAGCACCTTCGCTGCCACCTCTTCGGAGAACCCTGGCGGCAGTGCCTTTTGCACCTTGTTGATAACGCTCGGCGTGCGTTCGATGAGCTGCTGAATTAGCGGTTCTGCGGACTCCCCGTAGCCAAAGCGCTTGGCCGTGCTGTTGAAGTGCCGCCTCTGGATGCGCTCTGCGTCGTAGTGACGGTTCTTGCCCACCAGCGCCATGGCCAACTTGAGTTCGCGGGGTGACCACTGGTTGGGTCCGTCGCCCATGACTGGATACGCTGACATGACGTCGTACAGCGGTGTCAGTCGGTAGCGTCCGCCGGGGAGCAAGTGAAGGCTGAAGTTCTTCGCGTGGCCATCCGGCGCTCGCAGCATCCAGAAGAGGATCTGCGAGGTCATCAGGGTGCGCAGGTCTTGCTCTGCATCGACCGACTGCTGAAGAAGGTTGAAGAGCGCGCCCAGCCCCGGGCCGCCCTCCGCCTCGTACTTCACCAACGGCGAGTTGCCCGTCGCTTGGCAGAAATCCTCCTGGACCAGCCGCAGCAGCCGCCGGCCATCGTTGGACACCACCCGGTCGAAGCGCTCGACCACCAGCACCCGCTGCTGACCGAATGACGCTATCTCAGCTTTGGGGACCGGCAGGCCATATTCGGCCAGCAGCTTCAGGCACAACCACTCGTTGTCTACCGAGGTGCTGAAGTCAGCCTGCCGACCGCCTACCAGTCCCAGCGGCAGCTTGAAGATGTGCGTGGTTGGTGTGGCACCACGCGGCTTCATCCAGCGCCCGTTCCAGCGCAGGAAGGCGTCCTTTTCTTGCGCGCCCGCCAGGGAGATACGGAAGTCGTCGTCCGGATCGCGAGCCGCCCCGAATCGGTCTGGCGTCACCACCTCGAGCAGGTGACGCTCGATATCCGCCTCGTCGACCTCCACGCCCTCAACCCGGTCATGGCCCTCAGGTGCCGAGCCCTCGGGGAGGAACTGCAGCGCACCCACGCAGTCGCGGCCGATGGCCGAGAGCAAGTCAAACGTCTCGACCGAGCCCGTACGGAAACGCTCCGCCACGCGCTTCCGGATGGTCGGGCTGTCGGGCAGCAAGTTGTCGAAGTAGTGCTCGACGGCGGGGCCTTTGAGAGGCTCGTCCCCCACGCCGAAGGGCAGCGACAACGATAGCGGTCGCCCCATCGCTGACGCCCGCCAGGCCGCGTCGTACTGCAGTTCCATATCGCCGCGGGCGCTGACGGTCCAGCGTCCTACGTAGGTTCCGTTGGCCCATAGGGCCAGGGTCTGGACTTTGGTGCGGCGCGCCATCTCACCACTCCGTGGGCGTGGTTGCGTCAGACCCGGGCGCCTGCGATGCGTTGGATTCAGCCCTCATGGCCTGCGGGATCTGGC
>JBHIWE010000219.1:0-6840 GCA_041987645.1 Acidovorax sp.
GTGGCCCAGCCCGGCGCCAGTCCTTCGGCGCTGCAGGATTTCGTGCGCGACGCCGTGCGCCGCGCGCTGTCTGATCCACAGGCCCTGGAGCGCGCACTCGGTGAATCGCTGACCGAGCCCAAGCCCAATGTCTGGTTTGACCCGGCGCCGCTCGGCGGCTTGCTGGAAGGGGTGGTGCTGGACCGCCGCACGCGCATGATGTACGACGAGCGCCACGTCTTCATCAATGGCGAGAGCTACCGCGCTTCAGGGCGCGATGCCACGCTGATGCGCCGTCTGGCGGACGAGCGCTCGCTGTCTGCGCAAGATCTGTCCCGCGCCAGCGACGATGCGCTGGAGTTGCTGTCGGTGTGGTGTGACAGCGGCTGGGTGCATTCGCTGGTGCAGCCAGACTGAAGCGCGCCGCCGATCAAGTGCATCTGGGTGTATCTCTTGTTGCAAGCCGAAATGGTCGATGAATGAGCCACTCAGCGGATGAGGCCGCAATGCCGGGATATTGGGTGCGCTCCTTGCCTCAAGGCCGGTTCGCCGGCCGCGAGTCTTTTCGGCAGCATGTTCGCGATGCGTTGGCATGGGCGGCGCATGAGGGATGGCCTGAACTCGTGCTGAGCGATCCGGACTTTCACGACTGGCCCCTGGGCGAGCGTGCCGTGGAGCAATCGCTGCACGCGTGGGCCCGCGCCGGCAGGCAGTGCACCGTGCTGGCCGCAGATTTCGGTGCCGTGCAGCGCCTGCATGCGCGATTCGTTCAGTGGCGCGGCACCTGGAGCCATATCGTCGTCTGCCGCAAGGCGGCGGGCGCCCCGCCGCAGGAGGTGCCCAGCGCGATTTGGTCGCCCGGCTGGGTGCTGCACCGCATTGATGTGCCACGTTGCGTGGGGATGGCCGGCCCGGAGCCGGACCGCCGGGTGCTGTTGCGTCAGTCGTTGGACGAATGGCTGTTGCGCAGGAGCTCGCCGGGCTTTCCCGCAACAACGCTGGGGCTCTGAGGCGTGCTCAGATCGCTGCCTTTTCGCGGCCCTGGTCGATCGTCAACAAGCTTCCCAGCCTCCCGCCACGGTCTTCTTGGTGTTACTGGGGATTGACGAAAATCCTTATAATTTATCGTTGGCCTCATAACCACACGCATGCCGCCTGGTGTGCTTGGCCAACCGGACCGCTGCAAGAGGTGGACGGTGTTGTCCATTCGAAGAAATCCGTTTGTCCAAGAGGAAACCTGAAATGAAGAATTCCGTCGTTCTGGCCGCCCTGATCGCTGCTGCTGCCCTCGCCGCCTGCGGCAAGAAGGAAGAGCCCGCTCCCGCTCCCGCACCTGCCGTGGAAGCTCCTGCCGCCGCACCGGCTGCCGCTGCCGCCGCTTCTGACGCTGCCATGGCTCCCGCTGCTGCTGCTTCCGAAGCTGCTTCCGCCGCTGCCGCTGCCGCCTCCGACGCTGCTGCTGCCGCAAACGCTGCTGCCGCTGCTGCTACCGGCGCTTCCGCAGCCAAGTAAGCTCTGCAGGCTGTCCCCGGCGTTGCCTGGGGATCGGTCGAAGGCCCCGTACCGCTGGTCGGGGCTTTTTTTCGTCTGTCTTTTGGCGGCTGCTACGGCTGCTACGGCTGCTGCGAGCGCTGTCGGTGGAGAAGGCGTTCAGTCCACTTCGATCCAGCCGGTGCCTTCGCGCGGATGGGCCACGTCCACCGCCTCCGCGGGCCAGCCCAGGGCGTCTGCGAGCGCCGCACGGGCCAGCTCGGGGCGGTTGTTCTGGGCGCTCAGGTGGGCTGCTGCGACGCGCTGCAGGCCCGCGTGGCGCACCGCGCCCAGGATGTCTGCCGCGACATGGTTCGGCAGGTGGCCGAGGCGGCCGCTGATGCGCCTTTTCAGGAAGGCCGGGTAAGCCGATGCCTGCAGCATGTCGGCATCGTGGTTGGATTCCAGCAGCAGCGCGTGGCAGCCCTGCAACTGCTCCAGTACATGCTCAGATGCGTGGCCCAGGTCGGTCAGCAGACCGATGTGCGTGGTGCCGTCGCTGCAGCGCAGGTGCAGCGGTTCGCGGGCATCGTGCGGCACGGTGAAGGGGCGGGCCTCGAAGGCGCCCAGGTCGATCGCCTCGCCGTCGCGGGCGATGCGCAGCAGGCCGTCCAGCTCCGGGCTGCCCAGGGCCTCGTACGTGCCCTGACTCATCCATACCGGGACGCGGTGGCGCAGGGCGAGTTTTTGCACGCAGCCGATATGGTCGGAATGCTCGTGCGTGATGAATACGGCGTCGAGCTCATTCAGCGCAACGCCTGCGGCATCCAGCCGCCATTCGAGCTGCCGGATGCCGAGGCCGCAGTCCACCAGCAGCCTGCGGCGGGCCTGCGGGCCGCAGGCGCCGTTGGTGCCGCCTTCGACCAGCGTGGCGTTGCCCGTGCTGCCGCTGGCCAGGTTGCGAAAGCGGAGCAACTCGGGTGGGCTTACTTCAGATCGTCGACCAGCACCCGCACGATGCGCTGGGCGTTGTCGGACGATTCGGGGGCGCCGGCTGCGTTGAGCACGGAGACGGTGCTCACGTTGCCCTGGGTGCGCACGACGATGCGGTACTTGAGCGGTGCCACGCTGTCGGACGAGCTGCTGAACAGCTTGCCGAAGAAGCCCTTGTCCTTCTTGTCGGTCGGCGGCACGTAGCGCACGAAATAGACGCCCTGGCTGCGGTCGCGGTCTTCCACGGTGAAGCCGGTGCGGTCCAGCGTCAGGCCGACGCGGCGCCATGCGCGGTCGAAGGGTTCATCCATCTGCACGGCCGGGGCGCCCGCCACGGTGGCCAGGCGCGCAGCCGGTGCGGCCTGCACCGGCGCATTGGCGATGGCGCGCGACTGCTGCTCGCTCACGCCCAGCTTGACCATCAGGCGGCGCAGGAATTCGGTTTCCAGCTCGGGATCGACCGGACGGGGCTGCCACACGGTGCTGTCTTTTTGCTGGTTGGTGTAGACCTCGGCCATGCCGCGGTGCGAGATAAACACCTCGGTGGAGCCGTTGGGGCCGCGCTCCAGGCGCGTGCGGAACTTGTCGCGCTCGCCCGTGGAGTAGAGCGAGTCGAACACCTTGCCGATGGTGGAGCGGATGATGTCCTGCGGCAGCTTGGCACGGTTCTCGGCCCAGTCGGTTTCCAGCAGGCCCAGCTTGGGCTCTTCGGTAGTGAAGACGAAGCCGTTTTCGAGCCAGAAGTCGCGCACGGGCTCCCAGAGCTGTTCCGGCGTGCGGTTGACGACCAGCCAGCGCTGGTTACCGTCGCGCTCGATGCGGACGTCGCCGATGGTCTGCGGCGCCGCATTCGTGCGACTGCTGGCGCGCTGGGTCTGGCCGGCCTCGAAGGCTGCGGCCGACACGGTGCTGCCGGGCACGACGTAGCGAGCGTCGGTGGTGATCTGGCGCAGATCGGGCGGCACCTCCAGCGTCGGCCCCTTGGTGGCGCTCTTGTAGTCGATCTTGTCGTTTTCCAGAACGGAGCAGGCGGACAAGGCCATGGCAAGGCCCAGCAGGCCCAGGCGATTGATTGCGTTCACGCGAAAATCCTCTTGTGATCTGAGGCTGCAGGTGCGGCCGGGTACGTGTTGCGTCAAGGTGGGCGGTGCGTCAGAGCAAGCCGCCGGCCTTCAGGGCGGCTTCGACGACGGGCTCGTTGGCGGTGGACAGAGGCGTCATGGGCAGGCGCATGGCGCCGCCGCACAGGCCCATGCGCTTCATGGCCCACTTCACGGGAATCGGGTTGGCCTCGACGAAGAGCTGCTTGTGCACGGGCATCAGCTGAAACTGGATTTCCATGGCTCGGCGCACGTCGCCCGCAAGGGCGGCCACGCAGAGCTCGTGCATCAGGCGCGGGGCGACGTTGGCCGTCACGCTGACGTTGCCGTGGCCGCCGCAGAGCATGAGGGCCACGGCGGTCGGGTCGTCACCCGAATAGACGGCGAAGCCCTTGGGCACCTCGCGGATCAGCCACTGCGCGCGCTCGATGTTGCCGGTGGCTTCCTTGATGCCGATGATGCCGGGCACCTGGGCCAGGCGCAGCACCGTGTCGTGCTGCATATCGGCCACGGAGCGGCCTGGCACGTTGTAGAGGATGGTGGGCAAGTCGCCCACGGCTTCGGCAATCGCCTTGAAGTGCTGGTACTGGCCCTCTTGCGTGGGCTTGTTGTAGTAGGGCACCACCTGCAGCTGGCTGTCCGCACCGACCTTCTTGGCGAAGCGGGCCAGTTCGATGGCCTCGGAGGTGGAATTCGCGCCGCAGCCGGCCATGATGGGCACGCGCTTGGCGGACTGCTCGACGGCCACGCGGATGATCTCGCAGTGCTCTTCGACGTTGACCGTGGGCGACTCGCCCGTGGTGCCCACCACGCCGATGCAGTCGGTGCCTTCGGCGATGTGCCAGTCGATCAACTTGCGCAGCGTGGGGTAGTCCACGCTGCCGTCCTCGTGCATGGGGGTGACGAGGGCGACGATGCTGCCGGTAAGAGGAGCGCTGGGGAGTGTCATGTCCGCATGGTGAAACGGTAAAAGGGCATTCTAACTAGCCGCCCGCGGCATGGAGGGCATTGCAGTGGGAACGAGGGGGCGCCGTGGTGGTGTTGCACCGGGTACCTCGCGCACCGCGGCGATCCGCTGCACGAAGCGTTCGGGCGACGGCAGCCAGCCGTCTTCGAAGGCCACGATGCGCAGACCTTCGCAGGCGCGCAGCAGTTCCCCGGGCGCCAGCAGAAAGTCGGGCCGCGAAGGCCGGCCCACGGTTTCGTTGCCGGCGGCGAACGTTTCATACAGCAGCACGCCGCCCGGCGCCACGCAGGCCACGATGGCCGGCAGCAGTGGGCGCCACAGGTAGTTGGTGACGATCACCGCATCGAAGCGGCGGCCGGCGAGCGGCCAGGGGCCGGCCTCGATGTCGGCGCACAGGGTTTCGGCGAAGGCGCCCAGCGGGCCCAGCGCGTCCTGCGACCGGTCGATGCCAGTGACCGCATGGCCGCGCCCGTGCATCCAGCGCAGGTGGCGGCCTGCGCCGCAGGCCACGTCGAGCACGCTGCCGCCCGCGGGCGCCAGATGCGCCCATCGCTGGATCCATTCGGAAGGGTGGTCTTGGCCGTGCATGGTGAAATTGCTATTTTTTTGATAGCTGCCTGTGCTTGTCCAGCGGGCGCAGGCGGCATTAAAAAGTCGGAAATCGATGCCGGAGTCGGAGTTCGGCCGCTCAGAAGCAGGCCCAGATCTGGTCGGCCAGCATGACCACGAAGCCCGGCTCCGCGTACAGCCAGAACACCAGCGCCAGCAGCGCGCCGCCCAGGGCGAGGGTGAGCGCCAGGTGCAGGCGTTGGGCGGGGCGCAGGCGCTGGCGGGGCATGCTTGCAAGACCTGTCAGGCGGGGCGCGGCGCGCGCAGCACCGGGGCTTCGCGCACCGGCAGGTTCACCAGGCCCGCGAAGACGCCCAGCGCGATGGCGATGTACCAGACCACGTCGTAGCTACCGGTGCGGTCGTAGAGGTAACCGCCCAGCCACACGCCCAGGAAGCTGCCGATCTGGTGGCTGAAGAACACGAAACCGCTGAGCATCGACAGGTGCTGCACCCCGAAGATCTGCGCTACCGTGGCGTTGGTGACCGGCACGGTGGACAGCCACAGCGCGCCGATCACGGCCGAGAACACATACACCGACGCGGGCGTGAGTGGCGCCAGCAGAAAGGCGCTGATGGCCACGGCGCGCGCGAAGTAGATGAACGCGAGGATGTAGCGCTTGGGCAGGCGCTGGCCCAGCGTGCCGGCCAGGTAGGTGCCGAAGATGTTGAAGAGGCCGATGAGCGCCAGCGCGTAGCTCGCCACCTGCGGCGAGAGGCCGTGGTCCTTGAGGTAGCTGGGCATATGCACCCCGATGAACACCACCTGGAAGCCGCAGACGAAGTAGCCCGCGGTCAGCAACAGGAAGCTGGGGTTGTGCAGCGATTCCGCCACCGCCTGCGCGATCGACTGGCCGCGCTGCGGCGCAGGCGTGGCGCCTTGGCCGGAAGGCTTGGAAAAGCCGGGCTCGCGCAGGCCGAAGGCCAGCGGCACGATGAGGAGCACCAGCAGCGAGAGCGCCAGCAGCGCCTCCTACCAGCCCATGCGGGCGATGAGCTGGCCTTCCACCGGAACCATCAGGAACTGCCCGAACGAGCCCGCCGCCGCCGCCACGCCCATAGCCCAGGAGCGCTTTTCGGGCGCGATCTGCCGCCCCAGCACGCCGTAGATCACGGCATAGGTGGTGCCTGCCTGGGCCGCGCCGATGAGCACGCCGGCGGTGAGTGCGAAAGTCAGGGGCGTGGGCGACAGCGCCATGCCCGCCAGTCCCAGCGCATACAGCAGGGCGCCGCCGATCAGTACGCGGAAGGCGCCGAATCGGTCCGCCACCATGCCGGCCAGGATGCCGAATACGCCCCAGGCGATGTTCTGCACCGCGATCGCCAGCGCGAAGGTCTGGCGCGTCCAGCCCATTTCCTGCGTGATGGGCTGCAGCCAGAGCCCGAAGCCGTGGCGTATGCCCATCGACAGTGTGACGACGGCGGCGCCGCACACCAGCACCTGGGCCATGGACAATTTGCGCGTGGGATCTTGAGGCATCGTGCGAATGTAGCCAAAACGGCGCGGGGCCGCTGGCACGCAAGCGTCTTGCTTGTCTGTGGGCTGTGGGCTGTGGTTATATCCAGCACTACAATCCGCCGCCATGGCAGTCAAACCCGCATCCGTATCCGCATCCTCCGCCGCGAGCAGCGAGTATTCCGAAGGCTCGATCCGCGTGCTCAAGGGCCTGGAGCCCGTCAAGCAGCGCCCGGGCATGTACACCCGCACCGACAACCCCCTGCA
>JBHIWE010000220.1:0-6793 GCA_041987645.1 Acidovorax sp.
GCTGATCGAGCGCTTCATCCGTGAGGTCACGCCCTCGCATCGGGGCCAAGTGAAGGAAGCCGCCCGCCTTCGCAACACCGCCAAACACAAGCTGTGGCAGACCTACGTCGCCAACCTGAAAGCGACCGATTTCGCCGCGTGGCGGGATGAGCGCCTCAAGCAGGTGGCGCCGGCCACCGTGCTGCGCGAGATGGGCGACCTGGCGCTGATCCTCAACCACGCCATGAAGGAGTGGGGGATCGTCCTTCCCGTCAACCCGCTCAACCACGTCAAGCGGCCGAAGGTGTCGAACGCCCGCAGCCGCCGGCTGGCGGCCGGATCGCAAGAGGGGGAGGGCACTGCGCCCACGCCGTCGGAGGAGGCGCGATTGCTGGCCGCCTGCACGCACGTCGATGGCGACCTGTCGAGCTGCCGCGTGAAGTGGCTGCGGCCGATGGTGGAACTGGCCATCGAGACCGCGATGCGACGGGGTGAGCTGCTGCGTCTGGAATGGCAGCACATCGACCTGGACAAGGCCGTGGCCTACCTGCCGGAGACCAAGAACGGCGATCCCCGTTACGTGCCGCTGACACCCAAGGCGGTGGCCGTCCTGCGGGCCTGGCCCAAGTGCAGCGGGGCGCTGGTCTTCGGCACCACTGAGAACGCCTTCAAACTGGCCTGGCAGCGTGCCGTGAAGCGCGCCAAACTGCCTGACCTGCACTTCCACGACCTGCGGCACGAGGCGGCGTCACGGCTGGCGGAAAAGCTGTCCAATGTGCTGGAGCTGTCCAGCGTCACCGGTCACAAGGACCTGCGCATGTTGAAGCGCTACTACCACCCGAGGGCCGAGGACTTGGCGAAGAAGCTGGCGGGGATCGCCACCGCTGCGGCCAGCTGATCACTCGGCATCCAGGAGCCTGGCAAACAGCCTGGCCTCCTGGTGCGTGTGACCGAAGTAGCGGCGCTGGTTGCCACAGCCCCAGCAACTGCAGGGTTTGGCCGTGGTCACCGCCATGCCGAGCGATCGTGCATCTGCGCTAAGGTCCCGGCCGAAGCGATGACGGCGGACGCCTTGCAGTCGTTCACGGTGGTGGCGCCTGAGCGCTCTGCTCGCAGTCTTCATCACGGTGCCTCCGAGGTGCGGGTTCAGCCCGCCTTGCCGAAACTGGCCCTGGCTCGTTTGGCCAGCTCGATCATGGCTTCACGGCCCTGATCCTTCAGGTTGGCGTCGATCCGCACCCGATATTGCCGGAACTGCGCGTCATAGGCCAGCTTCACCAGGCCGGCCTCGTCCAGCTCCGCATCCACTTCCTCGGATCGCTCCAGGCGGAATGACACGATGACGTGAGCCTTCTTCGGGACGAAGGAGACGAAGTTGAAGGCAGCCCCATCGATCACCAAGCCGACGTAGTGCTTGTTGTACTTCAAGGCCGCGCCCGGCTCCACGGCCTTGACCACCTTGTTCAGCAGGTCGTCGGTCAAGGCGAGCGTCGCCTTCGATGCCTTGGCCTCCCAGTACGGCCGGTCCCGTGCCTCAGCAACGGGCTCATCCTCATCCACCAGGCCCAGGTTCACCTCGTCGAGCACCTTCACGAACGTCAGCGCCACCTCGTCGCCCACCTGGTAGGCGGTCATCTTCAGCGCGATCAGCGGGATGTGGCCGTTGAACAAGTGGATGACGTTGAGGAAGCGCGACGTGATCTCCTCGGCCACGATCACTGCCGTGTGCTCGTACTGCGGGTACCGCCGACGTTCAACATCCCAGTACTCGATGGTTCGGATCAGGTGGCTCTCGTCCGTGGCGCCGAGCTGGATTTCGACCTCGTACCGCTTGAGGGTTTCGGTGTCGTACAGCAGCAGGTCGAGGCGCCCCGCACCCGGTTGCCGCCGTTCGATGTCCTTCACTTCCACGTCGCCGAGACCGAGCAGTGTCGGGTCGGCTGCGATCTGTTCCTGCACCCACTTCTCATTGAGCTTGGGGTGCCGCTTGAGGCTGATGGCTTCGAGCTTTTTGATCATGCTGAATTCTTCTCCCTGTCGGTTTTGATACTGTGTGCGCTTGCGCCGGTCAGGCTTCGCCCGGCTCCAGCAAGCGGCGCAGGTTGCGAGGATCGATGTCAGCGAACTCGAACTCGATCCAGTCGTCGTCAGCTTCGCCATCCTTGATGACCCGCGCGCTGGACAGGCAATGACCCCGGGCCATCAACCTGGCAATGTGCTCTGCTGCGAAGTCGTTTCGCTTCGCAAAGTCGGCATGGCTGGTTCGGCCCGCCAGCAGGTCCTGAAAGGCGAGCATGGAGAGCTTGACGCGGTGCCCTGACAACTCGCCGCCGCCTTCATGGTCAGTCCAGGTACTCTCGTTCTTAGCGTTCATCGGAGCCCTCAGAATCTTGGGAACATCGGTAGCGATGGCGTCCACCAGCGCCTGAAGCGCCTCGTCCGACAGTGGGTATCTCGCAGTTCCCTGGTTCTTCACGATCGTGATCTTCAGATTTCGCGACCGCTGGCTGCCGAACTGGCCCAGCTTGTCCTCAACCGTCAGGATCAGAACGGCGTTGATCGTGGTGGACTGTTGCGGAGCACCCTTTTCAATGATCCAGGGCCCGTTCGGACCGGGCAAGCCCAATGTTGGCCTGCCTGAAATGAAGTCGAACACAGCGTGCGCGGCGCTGTCGGGAGACCAGCGGCGCTGCAATTGCTCCCGCAACATGCGGCAGTCCGCGTCGCACAGGATCACGACCGATGGCAACTGGAGGCTCGACGATTTGACTTGCTTCGCCTTGCCCCAGAGCTTCTTGAGCAATCGCCGCCGATTGTGCTCATTGAAGCTGCGCGCCGAGTAGCCTGCAGTGGACCCACTGGAATACCTGGCACCGGGCCGGAACACCACGGTTGTCAGGGCGCCTTCGACGCGGTGCTCAAGTGTCCGAGTCTGGTCAGGCTCCTTGGCGATGGCGGCGATGAACTCGCGTACCTTCTCCCCGCGCATGAACTGGTGCAACTGGGACCGCGGTGGCAAACCAGCGGTTGGCAGCCCACGATCACCAACAGGCCAGGCCGTGTGCACGTCAAACGCACCCACTGGGTGGCCCGTCAGCCGCTGTATCGCTCGGTAGAACAGCATGCCGAGCGCATCGTCTGCGAAGCGCTCTTCGAGATCCTGGTCGTTGAGCGCCGTGACCTCGACCACGATTGGCGAGTGGCCCGCCGGCGTAAAGATCGCATCGGGTACGCCCGGCTGATCGGGCGGAGCCAAGTCGAGGGAGCCCCGGCGGGCCATCTGGCTGAGGGAGAACAGCTCCCACTCCGCCGCGAGCGCTTCATGACTTCCGCGCGTCAGACGCCCCACCAAGTCTGCCTGGCATCGCGCCCGGGCCTGCTCGGGCAAGGCGCGCATCATGTCAGCCAACGTGCGATTGCTGAAGATCGGCACCGAGTGGGTTCCCTTCCTTGCGATCCGGGTTGCCGGTCAGCGCTGCGCCAACTCGATCTTGAGCGTGACATCTCGGTAGACGTAGCTCTTCTCGGTGCGGGCAGCCCACTTCGAGAAGCTGATCGTGGCGGTCCAGGGCGCAGCATCGCGGCGGCACTCGAAGCGCCCCAGCCATTTCCATCGAACCGCGTTCTCAAGTGCGTCCGCGACCAACGCATCGGGCGCTTGCTGCAGCGCTGCGATGAAGGCCTTGGCGACATCGGCCGCGACACTCTGCTCGCCGGCCTTCACGAAGTCGCGCATACCGGCTTCGGTGTGCGGGGCGCTGGCTGCGGCGCCAGCCAGCGAACTTCCGGACGCCAGTGGTTGCCCCCGTTCGCTGCGTGGCGGTGGCAAACCGAGATAGTTCCACTCGCCACCTTGGCGGCTGCACAGCTCGGAGAGTTCCTTCGCCTTGAGGCCAAGTCCCTCCATCTGGCCCCGGTGGATGAAGGCTGGCGACATGTAGGTGGACACGCGCATCGGCACGGTGGAGTTCACGGCGTCGCGACCAAGCTGGAAGCCTTCGATCTTCCAGGCCTGCTGCACGAAATCGGCAAGATTTTCAGCTTCGCTTGGGGTGCTAGAGGCTCCGTTGGCGAGCCCATTCAATGCGAGCGCGCTGATCCCCGCGATCGACCAAGTAGCCCATTGATTGCAGAGGTTCCCTCTGGTCATCAAGTCGCCCCAGTCCGGATATGCGCCGGCATCGTTACAACAACAACCATCTGGCTTTCTTCGTCCCAGAAGTAATAGATACGCAGGCACCGTTGCGGATCGTGCGTATTGCCCCCGTTCTTGATGTGCCACTCGACCGGTACGTTTCGAGAGTTCCACTTGAAGTCGAAGCTGTCACCCCCGACCCGATCGTTGTAGATGCCGTTTTCCAACGCTTTGCGCAAGTCGCCGGAGGAACCGTTGAGTCTCGAATCGCGATACTCGTTGGCCAGCCACAGCAGGCACCGAGCGGCGAGCTGAGGGTCTTCGAAGAGCGCAGACTTCACCTCGCGTCTTGCGCGGCTGGCAAGGGTTACTCGGCCGCTCAGCACGTCATCACACCAGTCAGCGAAGCCCGTCCATTCTGTGGGCAGTGACGCTTCCGAGTCGGGTTCTTCGCCACGCGCCTTGATCTGCGCCAGCAACTGTTGATTCCGATATTGCGCGCCACGTAGCTGCTGTTCGAGCATCTGGGCTCGTTCGTCGGCATCCTCAAACTCAGACATCCACTGCTCGGCCTCTGCGCTTGCCCTGCCAAGATCCTGCTTCAATGCATCAATCTGCATCTGAGCGGCCTGAAGCTGCACTGATGCGCCGCTACCCGCCTGCTGAAGGCGCCTACGCTCGGCATCGAGGCTTGCCTCTCGGACGGAGGAAAACGCGAGCACGTCGGTTCCAAGTTTTTGGCGGCGCAAGCTCTCGTTGGCGGCCAGCCAACGCAATGCTGTCAGCACGGACCTTGCTTGTTGAGATGCCGGATCGCGATCGACGAAAAATAGTCGATGAGCGTATGGGTTGGCGTCGTGCGTAAAGCCGGGAAGGTAGGCTCGTACGGCGCCGTTGTAGGTGGCTAGCGCCTTGCCAAGCCGTTGGGTCAGGACCCAAGACAGCGCGCTTGGCACGATGATGACCCGCGCGATGCCCAGCGTTCCTTTGGCGAGGAGATTTGGGTCAATTCGGGGGCGAGCCTCCCCCTCCGCGATCGTGCAAACCAGATAGGGGAGTTGCCGATCAGGATCGATCAGGGACTCAACCAGATCGTTGGCCTCTGCCTCTGAGCGAATCGCCCATGGTCCGTTCGTCAACGTGGTGTCACCCTGCTTCAGGCCACACGCGTTAGCGACTTGTCGCAGCAATCCAGGCACGGCAGGCTGGATCGCGAGATCTGCCTCTGGCGTGCTGGTTAGCAAGCGCAGGCTGAACAATGCTGGTCCGCCTGCCTTGGCGAAACCGATTACAACCTCAGTCGTCCAAGTTCGTTGAGCTACATCTGTGTCGGGACGGTCTGCTCGAAGAGCCCACAACGCGCTCAATTCGTCTTCGTGTCCTGCCCCGATGCACAGGCGGCCGCCCCGCAAGTGTTCAAACGATTTTCCATCCGCTGCGCAGTCGGGAAGAGCATCCCCCACTTGCTTGGCCGCCCACCTGAGGACCTCCCGTCGCGCAGCCAGGGCGGCATCAGCGGCGTTGTCTCCTGTGACCACTGCAGCGAGTCGCAAGATTTCGCGCTCGCGCACACGAGGAAGCGCACGTGCTGCGGGCTGCGTCGCGATATTGTTCACTTCTTCTCTCCCCTTTGGTTGATCCTGGCGTGATTGCGTTTGCCGTCAGAAGGTCGCTGATCTTTCGATGTTTCCATTGACTGCCAGCCAGGCACATAGGCGCTCATCAGCGCCTTGAAGACCCGCCCGTGGTTGGCATACCGCATGTGCAGCAGCTCATGCACGATCACGTAGTCCTGGAACTCGTCGGAGCGGTCCAAAAGGTCATGCGCCAGCGTGACAGTGCCTTGCGAGGTGCAGGAGCCCCACTTGTGCCGCATGTCCTGGACGCGGATGACACGCGGATTGACACGCAGCTTCACGGCCCAGGCCAGGGCACGCTGCCGCAGGTCCTGAACGGGGTAGCCCGAGCCCTTGCGACGGCGCTGGGCCGGTTGCTGTCGATGGTGTGCCGTCGCCATGTCAGCCGTCCGAGTCCTTCAGCAGCACGGCGATCATGGCGTCAACCACGCGCGCACGCGCCGTGGCCGACAGCTTGAGCAGCGGGTGGTACAGCGCTGCTCTCAGCCGTCGCTTCTCGTCGGAGTTCACCGCCGCATTGGGGAACTTGCCCAGTTGCGTCTCGGCCTCGCGCGCCAGCGCCATGGGGTCGATGCTGGCTTCCTTCAGGTCGGCATCCGCCCGCAGCGTCCAGTAGACGTTGAAGGCCCGGCCGGACAGCCTGCTGTCCGCTGCGGCCTGCATCGCGGCCTCCTTCTCGGCGGCCAGCGCGGCAAGCTGGTCCATGGCGGCCAGGCCCGTGGTGCGCCGCTCCTCCATGTCCTTCAGGATGCGTTCGGCGCGGTCCTTCAGCGGCTGCAGCACAGGGGCTGCATTGGCGTCGTCGTCGATCTCCTTCTGCAGGCCACGCACCAGGTTGAACACCTTGCCCTCGTCGGTGCCCGTGTCGCCGCGCAGCGACTGCAGGGTCTTGGTGTCGAAGGTGATGCTCTTGGTCAGCCGACCCAGGCCCTGCTGGGTGGCGTTTTCCTCGATCAGCCGGCGGGTCTTGTAGGCCAGGTCTGCGACGAAGCCCACTTTGTCGGCGTAGGCGTTGCGCACAGCGGCGTACAGCACGGAGAGC
>JBHIWE010000221.1:0-6761 GCA_041987645.1 Acidovorax sp.
TTGGATGCCTGCAGCTTCGGGAACGTCTCCTCATACTGGCGCCACTCGGAACCCAGCGTCTTCTTCCAGTCGGTGTTGGCCTTGATGCCGTAGCCATAGCAGATGTGCACGGCGGTCTCGCACTTGAGTCCCTCGATGGCGCGCTCCAGCGTGGCCACACCCCAGTCGTTGACTTCATCGAAAAAGACATTGAAGGCCGGCTCATCGAACTGGATGATGTCCACGCCGGCTGCCTCCAGCTCGCGCGCCTCCTGGTTGAGGATCACCGCGAACTCCCAGGCCAGTTTCTCGCGGCTCTTGTAGTGGCTGTCGTAGAGCGTGTCGATCATGGTCATGGGGCCGGGCAGCGCCCACTTGATCGGCTGGTCGGTCTGGCTGCGCAAAAAGCGCGCATCCTCGACGAACACCGGCTTCTGGCGCGACACCGCACCCACTACCGTGGGTACGCTGGCGTCATAGCGATTGCGGATGCGCACTGTCTCGCGCTTGGCAAAATCCACACCGTCGAGATGCTCGATGAATGTGGTCACGAAATGCTGGCGCGTCTGCTCGCCATCACTGACGATATCGATGCCGGCATGCTGCTGCTCCTGCAACGACAAGCGCAACGCATCGCGCTTGGCATCGAGCAGTTCTTCGCCTTGCAGCTTCCAGGGCGACCAGAGTTTTTCGGGCTCGGCCAGCCAGGCGGGTTTCGGCAGGCTGCCGGCGGTGGAGGTGGGCAAAAGTTTTTTCACGATGGAGAACCTGGTGGAGGAAAAATCAACGGGCACAAGCAGCCGACCACTGTTCGAGCACGGCGCGGTACGGCTTGATGAAATGTTCTTCGGCGAAGCGCCCCTGCTGGACCGCCAGGCGGCTGCGCTCCTCGCGGTCATAGACGATGCGCGTCATGGAATAGTCTTCGTTCTGCAGGCTGGGCTGGTAAGTCTTGCCGGCAGCGGAATTGGCGTTGTAGATCTCCGGACGATAGATTTTCTGGAAGGTCTCCATCGTGCTGATGGTGCTGATCAGCTCCAGGTTCGTGTAGTCGCGCAGGAGGTCGCCACTGAAATAGAAGGCCAGCGGCGCGGCGCTGTCGGGCGGCATGAAGTAGCGCACCGCCAGCCCCATCTTGGCGAAGTAGGCATCGGTGAGCGAGCTTTCATTCTGGAGATACTCCACACCCAGCACCGGATGGACATTGCCGGTACGGTGATAGGTCTTGCTGCTGGCCACGCTCAGGCAGATCACGGGCGGCTTGCTGAAGTGCTCACGGTAGGCGGGTGAGGCGACGAAGCGCTTGAACAGATTGCCATGCAGCTCGCCGAAATGATCGGGGACGCTGAAGCCGGACTGCTGCTTCGTATGTTCCAGCAGCACCACGCTGAAATCGTAATCGCGCACATACGACGAAAAATTGTTGCCGACGATACCCTCAATGCGCTCACCCGTGTGGTGATCGACGATGTTGGTCTTGAGCACTTCGATGAGCGGCAGCGCATGAGCCGTATCCTGTCCGGCGATCCCCATTTCCACAGAGACGATGTCCAGCTCCACGGCGTAGCGGTCGGCCTTGGGATTGTCCCAGTGCGCCAGCGCATTGAAGCGGTTGTTGATCATGCGGAAGGTATTGCGCAGGTTCGCCTGCCGCTCTGCGCCCCGGGCCAGGTTGGCGAAGTTGGTGGTGATGCGCGTGTTGTCGGCGGGACGGTAGTCCTCGTCGAAACAGATGCTCTTGATGGCGAATGAGAAGTCGTTGCTCATGATGTGTCTGCGCCCCTTGTCGGTCAATGTTCTGGCCGAATTCTATGACGGACCATCCATGAATAAAAATGATTTGATCTCATTGATCAATGAGATCTATTCATACATCGCCACCGACTGCGCTGCGAAGCGGCAAAAAAGTTCTGGTGTCAAGTCCTTTGTGCAAATCACGCAGGACTTGAAACCGTATATGGGACAGTAGGTTAGCTCTTTTCTCGGCCACTTTGGCGCGGTGTGGCTTCGTGGGCTAGGAGCCACATAGGAGCGTTGGGAGAGAAAGCCACATCGCACTGTGTCGTGCTGGATTGCCGAGGGACGGCGGGCTTGTCTTGTCATCATAGCCCAGGCGGCTCTTGGCGGCATCCAGAATGAAGAACGCGCAGCCTTGGGCTGCGCGTTCGATGGATGTTGCTGGGCAGGCTTCGAGGGCCATCACGTCGGCTTGGACGGCACGCTCCGCGTCGTGGTGCCCTTCCTGAATCCCCGATCCCCCGCCATGAACGCCTCCAGCATGTGCGGGATCAACTTCTCGGCATCGACGGCCTCGCCATACGCCTGCGCGTGCAGCGCGGCGTAGCGGTCGAGGTCGGCTTTCAAGCTGGCCGGGCAGGCAAAGGTCAGCTTGACGCTCTCGGTCTTGGGCAGCGGCCCTAGCCGCAGTTTCTTCGTGTTCATTGGGAAGCTCCCCGGTTGAAGAACAGCGGCTGGCACGGCCGCAGCACCAGATCCCGGTTCACGATGACGCGAACCGGCAGGCCCGGCCTAATGGTCAGCGTCGGCTGGATGTCCATGTTGCGCCGGGTGATCTCCTGACCCACCTGATTGATGCTGTCCTGGGCGCTGTCGCGCCCCGCGATGACGATGCGGTTGCCGTCCTGGCGGTTCTCTGGCGCGGCCAACTCGGCGCCTACGCCCAGCAGCGTCGTCAGCACGGCGCCCGCGACGATGCGATTCCAATGCCAGTCCACGTCGTCTTCCAGGCCGGCGTAGCCGGCTGGATCGGTGCCGACAAGGTTGTCGAGCGTCAGCGAGGACGTATCGGGCAGGATGACCCGGTTCCACACCACCTGCACGCGGCTCTGCCCGTAGCTGACCTGGCTGTTGTATTTACCCAGGATGCGCGACCCCTGCGGGATCAACAGGAACTTGCCCGTGGCCGAGTCATAGACCGGCTCCGTCACCGTGGCGATCACGTCGCCTGGCAAGTCCGACTTGATGCCCGTCACCAGCGCGCCCGCAATCACCGTTCCGGCCATGACCTGATACGGCGAGGCCGGCATTTTCAGGTTTCCGGAATTGCGGGTTTCCATAGAGCCGCCTTTCAGGAACGCCTCTTTCTGGTCTTGCCGGTTTTGCACAGCTGTCGGATCGGCAGGCTGGGGCGCCGCCGAGGCCGGCCCAGCCGCGAGCGGGTCGAAGGCCGCGAGCGTGTTGGCAGCACCAGGCACACCCGGCGGCGCCACCGTGGCCGTGGCGGCGGCCTGGCCCTGGCCGCCCGAGCGGAAAAACACCGACGAAGCCGCTGCGGCTTCCGCCTCCTTGCGCAAGGCGTCGTTGGGATCGTGGCCGGGGGCCGCGTAAGCGGCCACGGCGGACTGCTGCGAGTTCACGATGGCCGGGCCAAGATCGCCCGGCAGTGGCGGCCCCAGCTCGGGCACCTTCGGCGGCAGCTTCGAGTAGTCGGACGGCAGGCCGTCCAGCCCTTCGGACTTCGAGACGCGATCGACGTTGTAAAGCTCGGTCTGCTCGCCCGCGCCGCGCCGGTGCGGTTGCAATGACCAGATCGTGGCCCCGAGCACGGCGACCGACAGGCCGCCGACGAGGACGGCCAGCGTGCGCCGGTTCAACCGGGTCACGGCACGCGGCTGGGCGCGAAGCGCCACCGCCTCGGGCGCGACCTTGCCTGCCTGCCGCGTGGCGAGGTCGGGGGTATCGTCCTGGCTCATGGTCAGTTCCTCCGTGCCACGCCATCCGTGCGCTCGATCCGCACCACGTCGCCCTTGTCACCGCCCAGGCGCAACTCTGCCGCGCCAAACAGGCGATCCACGATGTAGTACGGCGAACGGAAGCGGTAGTTCACCAGTTGCCCGTCGCCTTCCGGCCCGATCACGAACAGCGGCGGCAGTTCGCCTTGCGCGATGCCGGCGGGGAACTGGATATAGACCTTCTGCCCGTCGTCGAAAGCGCGCAGCGGCTTCCACGACGGATTGCTGCCGCCGATCGCGTAGCGAAAGCGCAGGTTCTCCAGCGACAGGCCGCTATCCACCGGCGCGGCGGCGCTGGCCGCTTGCGCCTGGCGCTGCAAGGCCAGCATCCGGTCGCGCGGGTACTCCCAGGACACCGACGCCATCCACGTCTTTTCCGTGGAAGTCAGTTCCAGCAGGTACGTCCTCCGGCTGGTGATGATGACCAGATTGGTCTTGAGGCCCGAGCGGATCGGCTTGACCAGCACGTTGACGCGCAAGTCGGCACCGCTGCCGCTGGACGTGTCGCCCACGATCCAGCGCACGGTATCGCCGGCGGCCACCGTCACCAGCTCCTCGCCCGGCTGCAAGGCAACCATCGTCACCCGGCCCACGGCCGCATAGACCTGATACAGCGCGCCATCGGTGAAGGGCCACACCTGAATCGCGTTGACGTAGCCCTCGCGCGTGGGCGCGACACGCGCCTCGGCATTGGCGCGTGAAACGCGCACCTTCTCGTCGGCCGGCTCGGGCGTGGGCTTGGCGTCCTCGGCCTCGGGTGCCGGCATCAACTGCGCCGGCATCGGCAGCACCTCGGGCACGGCCACAACCTCCACGGGCGCGGGCGGCTCCGGCATCGGCTGGGCCTGCACCGGCACCGGCTCATCGAGCGAGATGGTCGGCGGCGGCTTGCCTTGCGTGGCGCAGCCCGCCAGGGCAACAAGCATCAACGGCAAAGCGTAAAAGCGGAAAGACAGGTTCATGGTTTTGCTCCTTCGGAAGAATCCAGCTCGCGGCTCCAGGAAAGGCCGTTGACGTAGATGCCCAGCGGGTTCTTGCGCAGGCGTTCTTCGGTGCGCGGCGGCTGGAGCACGATGGACACCACGGCCGTCCACCGTTCCAGGCCCGCCGCAGCGCCGTTGACGTAGCGGCGTTCCGTCCAGCGCACGTTGAAAGACGTGTCGCTGGCACGCACGACGCTGGTGATCTGCACCGTCACCGACTCCTTTCCGATGCGCGCGAACGGGTCGTTGACCCGCGCGTAGTCGTTGAGCACGGCCGCGCCTTTGTCGGTCGTGTAGTCGTAGGCGTCCAGCCAGTTCTGGCGGACGACGATGGGGTCGATGGACAGCGAGCGCACCAGCGTCACGAAGCGCGCGATGTGGTGCGCCGTCTGCGCATCGTTGGGCCGGTACGGCGTGGCGGCTTCGCCCACGGCGCGCACCTGGCCCGCGTTGTCCACCTCCACGACGTAGGGCGTGACGATGGATTGCGCCGAGCGCCACACCAGTCCGCCGGCCATCAGCAGCGCGAGCGTGAGGCAGCCGAAGGCCATGAATCGCCAGTTCTTGGCCTGGACGCGGGCCGAGCCGATACGGTCGTCCCACACCTGGCCGGCGGTTTGGTACGGCGTGGCAGGCTGCGGCGTGTCGGCGTAGCGCACCTGCGGTTTCTTGAATCGCATGGTCAGTTCTCCTTGTGAATCGCGTCAGTCGTCGGAGCCGCGCAGGCTCGGGCCTTGCCCGGAGCCGCCGCCGTCGCCACCGCGCAGCGCGTGGGCAGCGGTGGTCGCGGCGTGGGTGAGTTGCTGGCGGCGATGCAGCCGCTTGGCCCAAGCGGGCTGCTCGGGCGCCTGTGCAGCGGCAGCGCCTGCCGGCGCTTCGCTGGTGGCGGCCTGGCCGGCTGACGCGCCAGCGTCGCCGTTCCAGCCCGCGCGGAACGGTGCGGCCATGCGCTGCCCGGCAGCGGAAGCGCGGGATGCGGCAGCGCGTCCGGCAGACTGCGCGCCGGTCTTGGCGACGTTGCCCAAGCCCGCCATCGCGCCTTTGGCACCGCCGCCGGCGGCAGCGGAACCCGCCTGGAACGCCGACTTCGCGCTGCCAGCCGCCGACGTGGCGGCACGCGCGCCGCTGCCGGCCAGCTTGGCGGCAGCCGGGGCCATGCGCGCGCCAGCGGCCACCGCGCCGCCCACGCCCGTCGCGGCAGCACCGACAGCCACTGCCGTTCCGGCCGCGCCGACGGCGGCACCGGCCATCGCGCCCGCGCCGAGCTGGGGCGCGCCGGACACAAGGCCCGTGGCGATGCCGGGGCCGAAGATCCCGAGCGCGAGCAAGGTGAGCGAGGCCAGCATGATGACCAGCGCGTGGTCGATGTTCGGCTCGGCGGGGTGGACTTGGAACTGCGCGAACAGGCCCGAGCCGATGCCGACGATCACAGCCAGCACCAGCACTTTGATGCCAGCGGCCACGACGTTGCCCAGCACCTTCTCGGCGAGAAAGCTGGTCTTGTTCCACAGCGCGAACGGCACCAGCACGAACCCGGCGAGCGTGGTCAGCTTGAACTCGATCAGCGTGATGAAAAGCTGGATCGCCAGCACGAAGAAGCACAGCACCACGACCAGCCACGCGAGGAACATCACCACGATGGGATCGAGATTGGCGAACACCTCGGGGAAGCCCGCCATCTCGCCGATCTGCTCCAGAATCGGCGCCCCGGCGTCGATGCCGGTCTTGGCGAGCCGGCCCGGCTGCAAGAAGTTCTCCATCGTGATGGCCGAGCCGGTGGCGGTGATGCCCAGCCCCGCGAACGAGCGGAACACGATGCTGGCCAGCCAGTTGAAGTTGTTGAGGATGTAGGCGAAGGCACCGACGTAGAGCACCTTGCGCAGCAGCTTGGCGATCACGTCATCGCCTTGGCCGGTGGCGTGGCTCATGGCCCAATACAGCCCGGCGATCGTCATGTCGATGACGATCAGCGTGGCCGTGAGGAACGCCACTTCGCCCCGCAGCAGCCCGAAACCCGAGTCGATGTAGGCGGCGAAGGTGTTGAGGA
>JBHIWE010000222.1:0-6751 GCA_041987645.1 Acidovorax sp.
GCGGATCGTCGCCGCCGGCAGACGCCGGGCGAAGGCGTTCAGCTTGCCTTCCGCCTTGGCCCCGACAGTCATCAGACGCAGATTGTCGTGGCTTCCGCGCACGAAGCCGTCCGTGGCCTGTTCGACGATGAAGCCGGTCCGCCGGGCGATGGCCCGCTCGGCCGGCACGACGGCGCACAGCACCTCGTAGTCCAGCGTGATGCGGCCGCGCTTGACCAGCACCAGCAGCGCGCGCAGTCGGCGGCCACCCGCGATCACACCGTGGGTGTACAGCTTGTGCTTGTCGCGGCCCTTGCCACGCCGGGGCCCGTCATAGGCCACGACGGACAGGTTTTGCAGCAGGCCCTGCGAATCGATGAGGTCGGCCAGCTCGTCGATTTCCGCCTCGGTCGGCGGGTCCTTCCTGACGTTGCGTTCGTCCAGCCGCAGACCGCGCAGCCGGAGGTATTGGAGGTCCGCGTCGTCGGTCTTCGCCCGCAGGGCAATGGTTGCTGCCTGGTGAGGCTCGGGAGGTGCGGAGGGAACGTCCGCCGTAGGGCGGGTGTCGCTGCCGCGGGTGGTGAGGGTTTCGGTCTTGCTCATGGTTCACGCCTTTCTGCGTTGGTGGGGGGAAAACCTGCTTCCTGGAGCCGTCTCGACGGACCAGGAGCGCGGCGCGCACCGAAGGCAATGGCCGGCCCGCAAGCCGCAGCCCGAAACGCAGTGAAGGGACCGGGTGAGGAGCCGGAGCGCAGCTGCACCGTTGCCTTCGGTGCGCTCTGCGCTACCCGTCGAGAAAGGGACGGCTCCGGGGCAGGCCCCCACCCAACCGGAACCGAGAGCAGGGCCGAGGCGCTCCCCCCACCGCCCCCGGTAGCGCGCAGCGGTGCTGATCAGCACCGAAGGCGCCTGCGAGAGGGAGCGAAAGGGCTGCGCAGCAGTCCTTGCACCGCGAGGATGAGCGCCATGCGCGGACCCGCCAGCGCCCGGTCTGAGCGCACCGCGGTCCGACTCGCCGGATGGCCCTGGGTCAAGACGTCGAGATGACGGCTCGCGAATGCGGCCATCGCCTCAGGTCATTTGTGACTTCAGGTCACCAGTTTCAACGCCGGCCGCCGTGGCGTATCGCGTCGGGGCGGATCGAATCCAACCAGGTCGCTCAACAGGTCAACGCCGATGTGCATCGCCTTGGCGATGTCCTCCGCGAACATCCCTTTACGGGAAGCAAGAACATCGAACGACCGTCGCAGCAGTTCGGGCTGTTCAGCAGGAATCAGCGAGTCCTCGCGCTCTCCATTGGCCTCACCGCTGCGCCTAAGCATGATCGCGCCAGTCTTGTACTGATCGTCGGAGATCAAATCCAGCTGCCGCGCTCGATACAACAGAGCGGCCTTGCTGACCTTCCAGGTCATCTTGAACTCGCGAAGTCCTACCCAGTCAAGACGTGATCCGCGAGGACGAGGGAAGAGCTTGGCCATCATCGAGCGCGGTACGAGCAAGGCTCCGGCAAAACGGTTCGCCTCGGATTCAGTGATCCGATCACCCGTGATGCGGCCGCTATGGAGGACGAAATGCCCAAGCTCGTGCGACACGTCAAAACGCTGTCGGCACGTGCTCAGCTTGGCCTCATTGCGGACGATGATCGGGCGGTGAGCGGCAACCGACAGCGCGTCGATCTCCGTGGAGACACCCTGGAAGTGCGTCACCAGCGCACCGACGTTCTCTGCCAGCCGCGTTGTGTGTTCAATAGGCCCTAGTCCCAGTTCCCAAGCCTGGCGACAGCGTTCGGCTGCACGCTCGATGTCATCCACTGACGCGGCCTCTGCGATGGGCACGTTCACTTTCGGCAGCGACAACAGACTGTCGAAATAGATCACCAGCCGCCCGAACAACTCAGCTCGCGCCAACGCCACCTGCTTGACCATGGCCCGGGTTGTGAAGAGCTTTCGAAAGTGAAACTGTTCCTCGGCGAGATCCAGCCGCGGAAGCTGGAAGAACTCCGGCTCGACGCGCAACGCGTGTGCGAGCTTGTCGGTCATATCGGTTGTGGGTGCCCCCTGCCCGGTCTCCAGCTTGTGCAGGTACTGACGGGTGCATGCCACTTGCTCGGCCACTTCTTCGAGCGCCCAGCCATGAAAAACGCGGGCCAGTCGAAGCTGGCCCCCGTTGAAACCTTGATCCATGAATTCAGTCCGAACTGCCAGTCTTGCGTTCTTGTTGTTCGTCGGCCTCGGCATCCTCGAGCAACTCCACGGCGGCCGGTGGAATGTTGACCGTTGGCGGCACATCGGAATCGATCGAATGAAGCATCGGCGTCGACGGGCGGTAGGTCCACAGCGAGACCTTCTCGTGGAAGATGTTGTACCCCACGAAGTGCACCTGGTCCTCGTCTTCGCCGGTCAGCGCGCGTTCCACCACGAAGCGCCACATGACCGGCGCACCCGCCTCGTCTTCAAACAGGCAGTCGGTGGCGTTGCGCTTGAAGAAGCCGGCCTTCTCGGGCGCGTTCGGGTCGTCGCGGAAGTAGCGTACCGGCACGCGGCCGATGTTGATGGTGACATCCATGCCGGCGTGGGCCAGCGTCAGCCAGTCGTACCTGCGGGACAACGCCTTGGCAGTGAGCATGTTCTTGCAGCGACCGAAGACCGCAGATTCACGGGTGAAGTTGTCGTCATAAGGTGAGTCCAGCAACCCGATCGTCGCGTAGCGGACGTTAAGCAGTTCCTCGGCAAGCAGACGCAGGCGGTCGTCGGTGAGCTCGGCGTAGAAGTGCGCGGGATGGAAGACGGACATGACGTTCCTTGCAAATCCTGTGTTTTGTCAACCGAAGTATTTTGCAAATTTGACGATCTGTCAACCACACCCAGCGAAGGGCGCCGTTCGTACCTCGCTTGCGGGCGATGTGCTCATCCTGCTCAGCCAGGGCGACAGCATGGAACTCAAAGTCCACGTTCGCGCTACTGAACTGGTCGGGCGTTGGGGCGGCAAGGGTTCCTTGGGGTGTTCCCAGAGACGTCCGCTGCGGGCGCTGCCGTCGTGCTCGAACGTTTGCGAGCAAGACCGGCCGGCGCGCCGTTGAACGCCCAAAGAAGGGTGACCTTCAGTGCCGGCGTCGCCAGTACAGAGGAGATTGGTGGCTTTGTGACAGTCAACGCGCTCATCGCCCGTGCTGACGCCCGGTTGTACCTCGCCAATGTTCCGCGCGACGCCGTCGTTGTGTCCGATGTCCCCATCGCAACCGACGCCTAGTTTTGTTGCTGGCGCGGGATCAAGTCGCCTTCGGCAGCCGTGCCATTCCATCGCCGTAGCACGCGTTGGAAGAACAAGCTGTTGGGCAACTGCAGGCTGGTGCCGTTCTGCGCATCACCGCTCTCGAGGAGGGTCGTGTAGACGAGGTTGATGTCCATGACCCGCCCCTTCATCCCTGGCTTGTCGCCCGCTTCAAGCAGTTCCACGACATCGCCGATCCGGAAGCTGCGGGTGATGTAGATCAGCAGCGTGCAGAACAAGTTGGACAGCACGCTCCAGGCAGCGAAGAACGCTACTGCGCCCACAGTTGCGAATCCCGTGAACGCTGTCCACAGGATGGCACCGGACACGCCCATTCGCTCCAGCGCCCAGAGCGCGGCTCCACCGTAGATCACCGCCCCCATCACGCGCAGAAACAACGACGCGACGTTGACCGGCAGGCCGTACGTGCCCGTGATCCGTCGGATCACCTTGCGTACCAGCCGCATCAGCAGCCAAGAGATCAGACCGATCAAGACGACCTCGACCGCTGGAACCAGGATGTCGAGCCAGTCAGCGGCCCAGACCGGAAGCCAGTCGTGAAGGAATTGGATGAGCTTTCTCATGAGCGCGGCACTAGTATTGGATGAGGAGGAATGCGACCAGGAGCTAGTGTCTCGTGGTGATCGTTGCCCCTGGGCGAAGGCCCGCCATCGCTGCTCACCAAACGCTCAGCCTCTCAAGGTCTGGGCCGCCTCGTGGGCCATTGCATCATCAAGTGCCGACTTCACTGACCGAGCCCAGCGGGCTCCACCTCGCAAGACGTCAAGATCGCGCGAACGGACCTTCGCGAAGAACATGGACTCCTCCAGTCCGTGGGCTGCGAGGACTTGTCTGATTCGCAATGCCCGGTGACGCAAGTCGAAGTCCTGCGACGAGGCCCCCCGCACACCACCGGCGGTGATCTGCGCCACAACACCACGCAACCCTTCCAGAGCCGAATGGCTAGTGGCTGGCACAGCTCGCGGGGACGACAAGCGCGCCTGTCGAATGAAGGGGTTGCGCCCAACCACCAGTCCCCAGGGCCGCATGCCGGTGGGCAGATCCACCGTCATCGCTTCCAGCTTGGTCAGGCCAAAGTCCCGAGCGACACGCAGCCGGATAGCCAGCACGGGGCTCGTGCGTTGGATCTCGATCAACGCGCGCGCGGCGTCGTCCTCTGCACCCAGCACCGGAAGGACAAAAGTCCGCATCAGCTTGTATGCATGCTCGTCGCCAGTCTGAGCAGCGAGGAACAGCCAATGCATGCCCTGCTCTACTTCGCGCAGCGTTCCCGACGCTCTCAGGATGGTGGCGCCCAAGCGTCTCTGCGCCGACACCACGCCGGCTGCCGCCGCCTTCTCAAGGCAGAACCTCGCCATTGAGGGGTTGGCCACCGAGCCGTTGTGGTTCGAGTGGATTTCGTAGAGGCGCGTCCACGCTTCGCCATGGCCGCTATCTGCCGCACGCATCAACAACGCTGATGCCTTGCGGAAGTTCTGCATCGGAACCAGCGCCTGCCAATGCAGGTTCCCCACGTCACTGCCGCTCAAGGCCTGGCCCAGCATCAACGCAGCGGCGCCGTTTCCCCGCGAGACGCAGTCCTCCAACAGCCCCTCAAAGGAACGACGGTCAATGTTGATGGTTTCGGAGGGCAGCGAGCTGGCGTAGCTCAAGGCCTCGAACACCTTGTCGGCCAGGACGGGGTCCGGCGTGCCGTCATCTTCGACGCAGAGCGACAGCGCCCGAAAAAGCAGCTTTGCGTCCCGACGCATCAGCGCGCGATCCATGGCCAATCCAACCAGTTCCGCCCAACCGAGACACGGCAGTTCCTTGAGCGCCCGCAGGCGCTCTACCGGTGTGCCGACCGCTTGGTCCTCAGGCGACTGGGCCAGCACCCTCACGGAAGCATCGTCACCAGCTTCCGCTGCACGTCGGAACCATCGGCTCGAATCGGCGTCATCAGCCGCAGCCAGCGAACTCCAGACCGCCATCTTCAACTGTGCCGACACGCGGCCTGCATGTGCCGCCTGCCGAAGCGTCGGAACACGACCGTGCGAGGCGATCTCGTAGAGGTTCATAGACTCGACGATGAGCCGCTGAACCTCGGCAGCCCGATGGGATTCGGCCCGCTGCAGGTATTCCAGTCCAACCGTCACATGACGGGGGAACCCACTCGCGCCCTCCAGGTACTTCCTGCCCGCCTCAAGACATGCGGCGATGTCTCCGCGTCGCGCCCTGGCGATCAGTTGAACATCGGGTTTTCGCATCTCGCGCCTTCCTCACACTGGCGCATCGCCATGGCCTTTCGTCGATATCTATTGAGGCGTCGAAGGCGCCCCATCCGGATCGAAGCCTAGTGACCGTGGCATGACAGCGGCCAGTCCATCGCATTACCGTTTTGTAAGGTGTCGCGCTGCAAAAACCACATTCATCAAAGGTGTTATCTGCGTGTGAACTGAAGCTTCCTCTGGCAGTTCCAGCGGCAGTGTCGAATCGGCGGCACGAACACCAACGCTTTGGTGCACCCCGCGCGCGCATGCCCCATCGCAATTGGTCAAAAGCATGGATTTCCCTAGGCACGGTCCCTAGCCTTCGTGTCGCTTGAGGCAAATCACTCGCTCTTGCATCGACCACTGAATAGGAGAAGTACATGAAGAAGCCAGCCCTTTTGGCCTTGGCATGCAGCGCAATCGCGGGTTCCGCGTTCGCGCAGACCTCGTCGGTAACCCTGTACGGCGTCGCGGACGCCGCGGTCCGTCAGGTGAAGAACGGCAGCGCCGGCACGGTCAGGGGCGTCGCCTCGGGCGCGAACACGACCAGCCGCCTGGGCGTCCGCGGCGTCGAGCAGTTGGGTGGCGGCCTGTCTGCCGGCTTCAACCTCGAATCGGGCATCGAGCTGGACACCGGCTCGGCCAATGCCAGCAAGTTCTGGAACCGTCGCTCGACGGTCAGCCTGATGGGTGACTTCGGTGAAGTTCGCCTCGGCCGCGACACCACACCAACCTACAACAATGCGCTGAACGATGAGTTCGGCATCGTCGGCGTCGGCTCGCGTGGCGTGTTCGTCTACGGCTCCAGCGCTGTGCTGGGCAGCGGCGCGACCACCGCGCAGCGGACCGACAACGGCGTCAGCTACTTCCTGCCCAAGAACCTCGGCGGCTGGTTCGGCCAGGTGCACGTTGCGGCAGGCGAAGGCGTCGCCGGCAACAAGTACACCGGTGGCCGCCTGGGCTATGAGAACAGCCAGTTCCTGGTGGGTGGTGCCATCGGCCAGACTGACGTCGGCAGCGGCCAGCCCAAGTTCAAGAACTACAACCTCCTGTTCAACTACAAGTCTCCGTGGGGCACGCTGCACACGCTGTACGACGTGAAGAAGTGGGGTCCGCGCAAGTCGCAAGAGCTGTCGGTCGGCGCCACCGTTCCGGTGACCGCGGCCGGCTCAGTCCGCCTCGGCTACTCCAACGTCAACCGCTCGGGCGGCGCTGCTGGCTCCGGATACGCG
>JBHIWE010000223.1:0-6719 GCA_041987645.1 Acidovorax sp.
TGCCCCGGCCGATGGGCGCGATGTCCGGGTTGCCGCAGGTGGGGCAGGCAAAGGGCACGCGCTGCGCCCAGCCGCAGTGGTGGCAGCGCAGCGTGCGGTCGATCTTGTGGAACACCTGGTGCGCGCTGCAGTGCGGGCAGTCGCTCTTCCAGCCGCATTCGGTGCAGTGCAGCACGGGCGCGAAGCCGCGCCGGTTCAGCAGCACCAGGCACTGCTCGCCGCGCTCCACCCGCTCGGTGATGGCGGCGATCAGCGGGGGCGAGAACACGGAGCCCCGGGGCTGCTGGGCCAGGTCCACCAGCCGCACGCGGGGCAGGGCGCCCGAGCCGATGCGGCTGGGCATGGCCAGGCGCAGGTAGCGCCCGCCCGGGTCGTCGCCTTCCGGCGGGCGGCTGGCGTGCCAGGTCTCCAGCGACGGCGTGGCCGACCCCAGGATCACCTTGGCTCCCTGCTCGCGCCCGCGCCAGATGGCCAGGTCGCGCGCCGAATAGCGGGCGCCTTCCTGCTGCTTGTAGCTGGCGTCGTGCTCCTCGTCCACCACGATCAGCTTCAGGCCCGGCAGGCTGGCGAACACGGCCATGCGCGTGCCCAGGACGATGCGCGCCGCGCCGGAATGCGCCGCGAGCCAGCTTTTCAGGCGCTGCGGGTTGGTCATGCCGCTGTGCAGGCTGACCACGCTGCCCGCGCCGTAGCGGCCGGCGAAGCGCGCCTCGAAGCGCTCCTGCAGCTGCGGCGTGAGGTTGATCTCGGGCACCATCACCAGCGCCTGCGCGGCGGGGTCGGCCGCCAGCACGCGCTGCACGGCATGCAGATAGACCTCGGTCTTGCCGCTGCCGGTGCTGCCGTAGAGGAGGAAGGGGCCCGGCTGGGCCTCTATCTGCGCGGTGGCCTCAGCCTGCTCCGGGCTCAGCGCGATGGCGGCCGCGGCATCGCCCGCGTCCGCCGCATCGCCCGCCGGCGCGGCCGGGCGGCGCAGGCGGCGCGCCAGCTGCTCGGGCGAAAGGTCGCGCAGCTGCGGCGGCAGGGCGGCCAGGGCGATCTCGCCCAGCGAGCGCTGGTAGTAGCGCGCGGCGAAGGCCACCAGCCGGCGCCAGGGCGCGCCCAGCGGCGGCAGTCCTTCCAGCACGCCCGCGATGGCGCGCGGCACGAAGCCCGGCGGCAGCCCGGCGTCGCCCTGTGCGGGTGCATCCCACACCACGCCCAGTACCTCGCGTCGGCCCAAGGGCAAGCGCACCAGCGTGCCGGGCGTGAGCGGGCCCTCGCTGGCGTAGCTCAGCAGGTGGCCCACCCCGCTGTGCGCAGGTGTCTGCACAGCCACGTGGACCAGCGCGGCCGCATGGCCGGCCGGCTCAGCAGTCGGGGGGGGGGACGATGGACTTGCGGTCACTTCTTCAGAAGATGGGGCGGGTGAGGGGGCTAAGTGCTTGATTTTTCGGGTAATCCACAGCTCTTTGGCTTTTCTGTGGATAACTTTGTTGACATCTGCTTCATGCCGGCGTGCAAGCCGCATCGGCGCTCGGTTGCGGCAGTTTGCCGGTGAAACGGGCGTTTCTTAAAAACGTATAGGAATCAACGCTCTTTGCTGCAGTGCAGCGTGTGCCAGAAGATGGCGTGGCAACCCGCCTGAAAACCCGCCGCTGCCTGGGAAGTGTGCATAAGTGCGCTTGTCAAGGGCTGGGCGAGGCCGGTTTTTGTGGTAGCCCGGTGCCGTGCTGCAGGATTGTGCGTGCAGTTTCGATGCCAAGTGCTTGATTTTTCGAGGTTTGCCGAGAAATCCTGGTTTTCTGTGGATAACTTTGTTGATACATCCGGCCCAATCGTGCAAGAGCTTTGAAAACATTAGGTTTCTGCTGGTTGCATGCAAAAACGGCAGTGGGCATGCCTCTATATAAATCAACCACTTAGCGTGGGCTTGCGGAAAGTTGATCTATCCCAAAGCACGGCACCCACAGCGCTTCACGCGGGCCGCCGCTCGCTTGCAGGTGTGCATAAGTCAAGCCCCCGGACGAGGGGCCTGCGTCAGGCGCCGTTGCGCTGGGCGCGGGAATGGCTGTGTACGGCCTCCACCAGCGCGGCGACGTGTTCGGGCGGGGTGAACTGGCTGATGCCGTGGCCCAGGTTGAAGATGTGGGTGGGGCCGGTGGTGGCGCGGTCGGTGTGCGGCGTGCCGAAGCTGTCCAGCACGGCGCGCACCTGGGTGGCGATGGCGTCGGGCGGGGCAAACAGCACGTTCGGGTCGATGTTGCCCTGCAGCGCCTTGCCAGGGCCGCCCACGGCGCCGCCCACCAGGTCGCGGGCGCGGGCCAGGTTGGCCGTCCAGTCCAGGCCCAGCACCTCGCAATCGAGCCCGCCCATGGCCTCCAGCCACAGGGCGCCGCCCTTGGTGAAGACGATGCGCGGCACGTCGGTGCCATCCGTGCCGGTGCGCTTGAGCTGTGCCAGCACGCGGGCTGTGTAGTCCAGGCTGAACTGCTGGAAGGCGCCGTCGGCCAGCACGCCGCCCCAGCTGTCGAAGATCATCACCGCCTGCGCGCCCGCGTCGATCTGGGCGTTCAGGTAGGCCGCCACGGCATCGGCATTGACCGCCAGGATGCGGTGCATCAGGTCGGGACGCGAATACATCAGCGTCTTGACCAGCCGGTAGTCGTCGCTGCCCTTGCCTTCGACCATGTAGCAGGCCAGCGTCCAGGGGCTGCCCGAGAAGCCGATCAGCGGCACCCGGCCGTTCAGCGCCCGGCGGATGGAGGTGACCGCATCGAACACGTAGCGCAGCTTGTCCATGTCGGGCACGGCGAGGCGATCCACGGCCGCCTCGTCGCGCACCACCTGGGCGAAGCGCGGGCCCTCGCCCTCGGCGAAGGACAGGCCCAGGCCCATGGCGTCGGGCACCGTAAGGATGTCGGAAAAGAGGATCGCCGCGTCCAGCGGGAAGCGCTCCAGAGGCTGCAACGTGACCTCGGTGGCGTAATCCACGTTCGTGGCCAGCCCCATGAAGCTGCCGGCCCGCGCGCGCGTGGCCTTGTACTCGGGCAGATAGCGGCCGGCCTGGCGCATCAGCCAGAGCGGCGTGTAGTCGGTGGCCTGGCGCCGGCAGGCGCGCAGGAACGTGTCGTTCTGGAGCGGGGCGAAACTCATGGCGGGCATTGTCGCAGGGCCGGCTGGCCCGGGCCGGCCGCGGTCTTGCCTCGGATCAAGGAATCGGCGCGTTCCCTCGCTCCGGCCTGTCGACATAACGCGGCATGATGAGTTCTGTGCCAGCATGCGCCGTCGGCTGCCTACTGAGAGCACGATGGCGGACGGCGTTCCCTTCTTCGCTCTTTTCTCCCCTTATTGCGTTCATCCACAGCCTGGAGTTCCCGTGATGACCTCTCGCCGCCAGTTCCTCGCCCGTTCCGCCTTGCTGGCCGCCTGCGCGCCGGTCTGGGCGCAGGACAGTCCCCTGCGCATCGTGGTGGGCTACCCGCCCGGCGGCTCGTCCGACCGCGTCGCCCGCATCGTGGCCGACGGGCTGCAGCGCGTGCTGGGCCAGACCGTGATCGTCGAGAACAAGGTGGGTGCGGGCGGCCGCATCTCGGCCCAGTACGTGAAGAACGCCCCGGCCGGCCAGCCCATGCTGCTGCTGGCCAACCCGGCGGTGATGGTCGTCTCGCCCCTGGTGGTGCCCGACGTGGGCTACCAGCCCGAGCAGGACTTCGTGCCCCTGAGTGAGGTCAACAGCTACGTGTTCGGCGTGGCCGTGGCCTCGGCCGTGCCGGTGCAGGAGCTGCAGCACCTGCTGGCCTGGCTGCGCGCCAACCCCGCCCAGGCCAACATCGGCGTGCCGGCCACCGGCAGCCTGCCGCATTTCTTCGCGCTCATGCTGGGCAAGAAGGCCGGTGTCCCCATCGAAGCCGTGGGCTATCGCGGCTCCGCTCCGCTCATCACCGACCTGATCGGCGGGCAGGTGCCCGTCGCAGTGGACACGCTGGACGCCCTGCAGCCCCAGTTCGAGGGCGGCAAGCTGCGCCTGCTGGCCGTCTCCAGCGAACAGCGCGTGCCCGAACTGCCCAAGGTGCCCACGCTGCGGCAGGCCGGCGTCGATCTGGCCGCATCGGGCTGGAACACCGTGTTCGCGCCCCGCTCCATGCCCGCCGCGCAGGCTGAACGCTACGCCGAAGCCATCCAGAAGGTGATGAAGGACCCGGAGGTCGTCCGCCAGTTCAAGGCCAACCACCTCGACCCTGTGGTGAGCACGCCAGCCCAGACCCGCCAGAGCCTGGCCGCCTATCGCAAGCAGTGGGTGCCCGTCATCCGCGAATCGGGCTACCGCCCCTGAGCCCGGAGATGGCTGCCATGCCGCAACCCCCACGCCCGAACATCGTCTTCATCGTGGCCGACGACCTCGGCTATGCCGACTTAGGGTGCTACGGCGGGCGCGACGCCGCCTTCGGCCCCGTATCGCCCGTGCTGGATGCGCTCGCCGCGGGCGGGCTCAAGCTCACCCAGGGCTATTCCAACTCGCCCGTGTGCTCGCCCACCCGCTTCGCGCTGATGACGGCGCGCTACCAGTACCGCCTGCGCGGCGCGGCCGAAGAACCCATCCGCACCGCCACGCGCGGCAACGACCGCCTGGGCCTGCCGCCCGCGCATCCCACGCTGCCCTCGCTGCTCAAGGAGGCCGGCTACCGCACCGCCCTGATGGGCAAGTGGCACCTGGGCTACCCGCCGCACTTCAGCCCCTTGAAGTCGGGCTACGAGGAATTCTTCGGCCCCATGTCCGGCGGGGTGGACTACTTCACCCACTGCGGTGCCAACGGCACGCACGACCTCTGGTTCGGCGAAGAGGAAAAGGCGCACGAGGGGTACCTGACCGACCTCATCACCGAGCATTCGGTGGACTACATCGAGCGCATGGCCGAAGGCGCGAAGCAGGGCACGCCCTTCTTCCTGAGCGTTCACTACACCGCCCCCCACTGGCCGTGGGAAACCCGCGACGACGAGGCCCTGGCCCACGAACTGCGCGAAAGCAAGCAGGCCATCTACCACCTGGCCGGCGGCAACGTCGAAACCTACCGCCGCATGATCCACCACATGGACGAAGGCATCGGCAAGCTCGTCGCCACCCTGCGCGCCCACGGCCTGGAGCGCGACACCCTCGTCGTCTTCACCAGCGACAACGGCGGCGAACGCTTCTCCGACAACTGGCCCTTGGTGGGCGGCAAGATGGATTTGACGGAAGGTGGCATCCGTGTGCCCTGGATCGCCCACTGGCCCGCCGCCATCCCTCCCGGCGGCACCAGCGCCCAGCCCTGCCTGACCATGGACTGGTCCGCCACGATGCTGGAGCTGGGCGGCGCCCGGCCTCCTGCCGACTATCCATGGGATGGCCAGACCCTGGCCCCCCTGCTGCAAGACCCGGCCTGGAGGGGCGCCGCCGACCGCCCGCTCTTCTGGCGCATGAACCACCGCGGCCAGCGCGCCATGCGGCACGGCGACTGGAAATACCTGCGGGTGGATGGAGTGGACTACCTGTTCAATCTGTCGCAGGACGAGCGCGAGCGGGCCAACCTAGCGCCGCTGCAGCCCGGACGGCTGGCGGATATGGTGCAGGCGTGGCAGGCGTGGAATGCGAGCATGCCGGCCATTCCGCAGGATGCGACGGTGAGCCTTTGCTACACGGACAAGGATATGCCGCAGCGGTGAGCTGGAGGTGTGTGCGGGGCCTGATCGGCGTGCCTTGTGAGGCCCACCGGTACCGCACGGGATGGAGGTATTGGGTGGACGGTGGGATGCGTGTCGTGGGAGCTGGACTGGCCTTCAAGGCCTGCGGCAGCAGGCGGCCACTCTCACGCGGCGCGCTTCAGCGGCGGCTCGAGGGTCTCGAATGGAACGCGGCAGAGGGTGCAAGAGGTGCGTGCTAAGCTGCCCCGCGACTTGTTCGTCTGCGATTCGGAGAACCCTTCCATGCCCGGCCTGCTGCCCCATATCGACCCTGACGGTCTGCTCGAATTCTCGGTGGTCTATACCGACCGTGCGCTCAACCACATGTCCAAGCGCTTTACCGGCGTGATGCAGGACATCCTCGCCACGCTCAAGCAGGTGTACGGCGCCCACACGGCCGTGCTGGTGCCGGGCAGCGGCACCTTCGGCATGGAGGCCGTGGCGCGCCAGTTCGCCAACCGCGAGAAGGTGCTGATCGTGCGCAACGGCTGGTTCAGCTACCGCTGGAGCCAGATCTTCGACGCCGGCGGCCTGGGTGGCGGCGCCGTGGTGTGCAAAGCCCGCCAGCAGGGCGAGGGCGCGCAGGCCCCGTGGGCGCCATGCCCGGCCGACGAGGTGGCCGCGGCCATCCGCGCCGAGCGGCCCAAGGTCGTCTTTGCGCCGCACGTGGAAACCGCCAGCGGCATCATCCTGCCGGACGACTACCTGCGCACCGTGGCCGACGCCGCGCACGAGGTGGGGGCGCTCTTCGTGCTCGACTGCGTGGCCTCCGGCGCCATGTGGGTGGACATGCGCGCCACTGGCGTGGATGTGCTCATCAGCGCGCCGCAGAAGGGCTGGAGCGGCTCGCCCTGCTGCGCCATGGTGATGCTGAGCGAGCGCGCCCGCGAGGCTATCGAAGGCACGCAAAGCTCCAGCTTCTCGTGCGACCTGAAGAAGTGGATGCAGATCGCCGAGGGCTACGAAAAGGGCCAGCACGCCTACCACACCACCATGCCCACCGACGCGCTGGTGCAGCT
>JBHIWE010000224.1:0-6688 GCA_041987645.1 Acidovorax sp.
TGCTGGCCGCCACGCCCTGGCTGAAGAAGCTGCCCCACGGCGACGGCCACCCGGTGCTGGTCTTCCCCGGCCTGGGCGCCAACGACCTGACCACCGCGCCGCTGCGCGCCCTGCTCGACTCGCTGGGCTATATGACCCAGCCCTGGGGCCAGGGCTTCAACTTCGGGCCGCGGGCCGGCGTGCTGGAGCAGATCAAGCACGACCTGCAGGCCCTGCACCGGCGCCACCATCGCAAGGTCAGCCTGCTGGGGTGGAGCCTGGGCGGCATCTATGCCCGCGAGCTGGCCAAGGAATGCCCCGACCTCGTGCGCTGCGTCATCACCCTGGGCACGCCTTTCACGGGCCACCCGCGCGCCACCAACGCCTGGCGCTTCTTCGAGCTGGTCAGCGGCCACACGTCCAACGACCCGGCCCTGATGGAGGCCATCCGCCAGCCGCCGCCCGTGCCCACCACCTCCATCTACTCCAAGACCGACGGCGTGGTCGCCTGGCGCTGCAGCGTCAACGAGCCCGGCCCGCTGGTGGAGAACATCGAGGTGCATGCCAGCCACATCGGCCTGGGCTTCAACCCGATGGCGCTCTACGCGCTGGCCGATCGCCTCGCCCAGCCCGAAGGCGCCTGGCAGCCCTTCGAGCCCAAGGGCGCGCGGCGCTGGTTCTACAAGACGCCAGGCGCTGCCTGAGCACGCGCAGCAGCCCGCCCGGCGCGCCGCTTTCGATCTCGCGGTAAGGTATCGCCTTCAACCCGGACCTGAGCCATGCACCACACCACCCTCGCCGCCGACGACAAGGCCGCCAAGAAAGAAGCCCCCGAGAAGATGGAAGAGCAGCTGCTCTTCAAGAGCCGCTACGTGATGATCTTTGGCGAGATCGACGACAAGATGGCACACGCCACCTGCCGCCGCCTGCTGGCGCTCGCCCAGGAGTCCGACGCGCCGATCACGCTGCTCATCTCCAGCCCCGGCGGCCATGTGGAAAGCGGCGACGCCATCCACGACATGATCCGCTTCGTGCGCGCCCCGGTCACCGTCATCGGCACCGGCTGGGTCGCCAGCGCCGGCACGCACATCTACCTGTCCGTGCCCAAGGAACGGCGCCTGGCCCTGCCCAACACCCGTTTCATGATCCACCAGCCAGCCGGCGGGGCCGGTGGCCAGGCCAGCGACATCGCCATCCAGGCCAAGGAAATCATCCGCACCCGCGAGCGCATCGCGGCCGTCATCGCCCGCGAGACTGGCCAGCCGCTGTCGCGCGTGGCGGTCGACATCGAGCGCGATTTCTGGATGAGCACCGACGAAGCCATCGCCTACGGCCTGGTGTCGCGCGTCATCGAGAAGCAGAGCGAACTCGGCTGATGCTCGCCGCGCGTTCCCGGGGCGCGGGCTGATGCAGCTCTCCTGCAACGGCGTGCGCCTCGAGGTGGAGGTGCACGGCCCCGACAGCGGCGAACCGCTGCTGATGATCATGGGCCTGGGCATGCAGCTCGTGGCCTGGCCCGACGGCCTGGTCGAGCAGCTGGTGGCGCGCGGCTTTCGCGTCATCCGCTACGACAACCGCGACGTCGGACTCTCCCAGCCCTTCGACGCCCTCGGCGTGCCCAACCTGCCGCTGGCCGCGTTGCTGCACACCTTCGGGCTGCCGGTGAAGGCGCCCTACCAGATCGCCGACCTGGCGCGCGATGCCGTCGGCGTGCTGGATGCGCTGGGCATCGCCCGGGCGCATGTCTGCGGCGCCTCCATGGGCGGCATGATCGCCCAGCACCTGGGCTTTGCCCATGGTGACCGGCTGAAGAGCCTCACGCTGATGATGACCACCAGCGGCCACCGCAGCCTGCCCAAGGAGAGCCTGAAGGTGCGGCGGGTGCTGCTGTCGCGCCCCAAGCCGGGCGCCACGACGGCGCAGAAGTTCGAGAACGTGCTGGACCATTTCGCGCACGTCTACGGCGTCATCGGCAGCCCGGGCTACCCGGCCGCACCCGAGGCACTGCGGGCGCGCATTGCAGCCGTGGTGAAGCGCTCGCACCGGCCCCAGGCAGTCACGCGCCAGCTTGTGGCCATTGCCGCCGACCGCCACCGGGCCGCGCGCCTGCCGCGCATCACCGCGCCCACCCTGGTGCTGCATGGCGAGGCCGACCCGCTGATCCCGGTGGCCGCCGCGCACGACCTGGCGCGGCGCATCCCGGGGGCGCAACTGCAGACGCTGCCGGGCTGGGGCCATGACCTGCCCGAGGCGCTGTGGCCGACGCTCGCCGAGGCGGTGGCCGCCAACGCGGCCCGGTCCGAAAGGTCCTGAACTCGGCGCTGAACCCTCAGCGCTGCGCGTCCGCCAGCGACGCGATGGTCTGGTAGGCCTGCAGCGCCTGCTCCAGGTCGGGGCTGCCTTCCAGCATCGCCCGCTTCAGCGCCAACTGCGCGTTCTCGGTCTGCTGTTCCTGGTCGGACACCGTGCCGTCCTGATTGACGTCGGCCGAGGCCTGCACGATGCCGGTGGCGACCTTGGCGCTGTCCTGTGACGCCGCCGCACGGGCGCCTGCCGCCGAGAGGTTCACCACCACCGAGGCCGGCTCTTCCTGCGGCCGGCGCGCCGGCACGGGCGACTCCATCGTGCCCGCCATGGCGGGGTTCGGGGTGGAGGAGACCGGGGTGACCATGGCGGATTCGGCGCGTTCGTACCGGGTTATCGGCCGCCGCCCGCAGAACTGAAGGCCAATCTCAGCGCCCGCGCGCCTCAGCCTTGATCTCGACCGTGGTGCGCTGCTTGTCCTCGCCCTCCACGGTGAGCGTCAGCGGCACGGTGTCACCGGCCTTGATGGGCGCCTTCAGGCCCATCAACATCACGTGATAGCTGCCCGGCTTCAAGGCCACCGGCTGACCGGCCGGCAGCGCGAGCGCGTCGACAGCGCGCATCTTCATGACGCCATCGTCCATCTTCATCTCGTGAATCTCGACCATCTCCGCCACCGGCGAACTCGCCGCCACCACCTTGGCGGCCTTGGTCGAAGTCAATTGCATGAAGGCCCCCGTGGCCTTCTGCGGCGCCACGGTGGCGCGCACCCAGGGGTCGTCAACCTTGACCTGGGCGTGGGCAGCAAAGGCGGTGAAGAGGGCGGAGGCGAGGAGGAAGCGGCGCATGGGGTGGGAGTCGTGTCGGAGTGCGATCAGTCTAGAACTCTACCTACGGCGGGATCCAGCATGGGCGACGGGCTTTTGAGTGACGAGCCCCCTGTTGAAAACCATTCAGTTCTGAACTCCACCCACTGGCAGATCAAGCACTTGGAAAAGCCTTGCTCGGAGAGTCCTGAACCCCTTGCTCATTCAACTCTGAACTTTTGGGGATTTCGTTCATTCAACTCTGAACTTTTCGGAACCTGGCCGAGCTGGAAGACAAGACCGAGGGCTTGGCCCAGACCTGTGCCAACTCGGCGCGTAGCGCGCCTGCATGCCGCTGCCGGTCCTTCGCCGGTACTGCCGGCTTGCCCCCCGCCCGTCGGCTTGGCGGTATAGCCCTCAGCGCTGCAGGTGCCTTGAGGAAACAGGTGCGGGCGGTGCTGCTGATCTCCGGTAGCCATTCAGCGAACGCGCACTCAGACCTTGGCCACAGACGTGCGGCGACGCACGGCCTGGCGTTGTTGGAGAAGAACCTTCACGTCGTCAATCGGCACACTGACCTGGTCATGCATCACGGCTTCCTTGACCGCATCGCTTACGGCCCGCGTGATCTCTGCATGGCTTAGACCGACGGCTTCGGTCGTCAGCGCAGAGATGGCCTTGGTCGACTTCAGATAGCTACCCAAGCGCATGCGCAGCAGCGCACGAATCTCGTCTGCGGATGGCACGTGGTACTCAACCAGGTCATCGAAGCGTCGGAATAGAGCGTCGTCAAGGATGTCCACGTGATTCGTGGCGGCGACGATGACGCTGCTGGACTCATCCTGCTCGATCATCAGCAGGAAGCTGTTGAGGATGCGCCGGATCTCACCGACGTCGTTGGCCATGCCGCGCTGGCTGCCGATGGCGTCAAATTCGTCGAAGAAATACACGCCTCGGGTGGAGGCCACAGCGTCGAACACCTGGCGCAGCTTGGCGGCCGACTCGCCCATGAACTTGGTGATGAGCGCGTCCAGGCGCACTACAAACAACGGGATGCCCAACTCACCCGCCAACGCAGCGGCTGTCATCGTCTTGCCAGTGCCAGAAGGGCCAACCAGAAGGAGCTTGCGGCGCGGATGCAGGCCGTGGCTGCGTAGCTTGCTCAGATGTCGCTGCTCCTTCAGCACGCGCTGCAACCCGGCGAGCACTGGCGGCGCCAGCACCATGTCCGAAAGCCGTCTGGACGGGTAGGACACGGTCAGCAGGGATGCCAGCTCACCCTTGGGGCGAGCAAGCGGAATGGCGCCCTCGGGGGAGCCCGAGGGTCGGCGCGACTTGGCAGCGTCAAGCAGATCGCGCAGTTCCTCGGCGAGCTTGCCGTGTCCCTGTTTGGCCTCGTGCGCGGCCATCTGCATAGCGACCGAGTAGAAATGGCGCTCGTCTCCCTCCGCATAGGAGCGAAACAGGGCTTTGAGTTGATCGCCATTGGCCATGAGGTCATTGTCGCGTATGGCGCCCTGCGGAAGTCCAGTCTAGGGTTTGCCTGGGCCGTCTGTCGGCTCGCGCCACAGTGCCCCAATCAGCTGTGCTGACGGGTCACGACCTTGACGCCAGCTGGCTCAGCGGTCGTGGCTCCAGTATCGCGTAGCTGTGGTACGCCAGAGCGGCCAGACGCCCGTAAGCCGGGCTCGACGACCCGACCCACTCGCTCGGTCGGCGCAGCCCGCCACAGGCCACGGGAAGGCCCTGTAGGGGGCCGTCAGGCCTGCCCAAAGACCAGCGCACCACGCCAGCCATCCGCGATCCACACCTTTTGCAGCGAAAGTTCGCCGCATACGGAGTTGAGCCAAGCAGCGCCTGGGGGCGATTTCATTGGCACGCAGCGCTGCAGCTCTGTCATGGACCCCGCAACTGGGGGCCGGAATCCTTGGTCCATATAGCCCAACGAGGTACGCCTCTAGATCCGCAGCGAGTTTGGCGACGGCTTCCGTAGCTTCGCCGGTGTCCTCGGGTTGCATCTCTTGCGCCGGTGTTTCCTGCATAGGCGTCAATTCTCGCGCACCTGGTGCATAGCTGGCCAGTTGGTCGGCAGCCTTTTGGCCACCGCCCCACGCCAGTCGGATCTCTGCATCGCTCCAACGACCCTAGACGTCGCCGAGGCGTTGCGTGGCAGGCCTACCCTCGCCTTCGCTCCCCCAAGCCAGCCGCGGGCCGGTGGCGGCCTTGTGCCCACCCCTTGAACCCCGAGGCGCAGGCAACTCCGCCGGAGTTCCAAGTTAAGCGCACGGAATTCCAAACCCAGCGCAAACCGACACCTGCACGCGGCTTTCACGACCGCCTGAAGGCCATCCCCTGCGCCCTCCCCTGGAGATCCCTGGCAGTCCAGCAAGCCCGGTCACCGTGCTCCGTCCCATCCGAAAAGTTCAGAGTTGAATGAACAAAGTTCAGAACTGAATGGTTTTCGACATGAATGGTTTTCGACACCCCCTCGTCCCACCACACCGCAGGACAGGGCCACTTGCACCAACTGTCCACGTGTACTATCGTACTAGTACACACTGGCAGCTCGCATGGACCCCACCCACTTCGTCCAGATCAACACCGGCTCGCCCGAGCCGATCTACCGGCAGCTCATCGAGCAGGTGAAGCGCCGCGTGGCGGCCGGGCAGTTGCAGGCGGGGGACGAGATTCCGTCCGTGCGGGAGCTGGCGCAGGCGCTGGCGGTGCACCCCATGACCATCTCCAAGGCGTATTCGATGCTGGAGATGGAAGGGGTGCTGGAGCGCCGGCGGGGGCTGTCGATGGTGGTGGCGGCCCAGCACCAGGGCGCCCAGCCCACGGCCGACCGGGTGGAGCTGCTGCGCCCCACGCTGGAGAAGGCCGCCGCCGAAGCCCGTGAGCTGGCCCTGCCGGCGGCGCAGGCGCTGCAGTTGTTCAAGACCATCCTCGAGGAGGCCTCCCGATGAGCCCGCACTTCCCTCCGGCCAGCACGCCGAGCGCCGACATCCGCGGGCTGAGCCTGCACTACCCCCAGGGCCCCGCCGTGCTCGACGGCCTGGACTGGCAGTTGCTGCCCGGCCAGGTGGTGGGCCTGCTCGGGCGCAACGGCGCCGGCAAGACGACGCTGCTCGAAGCCCTGCTCGGCCTGCGCGAGCCCAGCAGCGGCGAGGTGCAGCTGTTCGGCCAGCCGGCCCAGCAGTTGGATGACGCCACCCGCGCCCGCATTGGCTATGTGCCGCAGCACAGCGACCTGTTCGAAAGCTTCAGCCCGGCCCAGCTGCTGGCCTACTTCCGCAGCTTCTACCCGCGCTGGAACGAGACCAAGGTGGAGGGCCTGATGTCGCGCTGGGACATCGACCGCGACAAGCCCATCCGCAAACTCTCCGGCGGGCAGAAGCAGCGCCTGTCCATCATCCGCGCGCTGGCCCATGAGCCCGACCTGCTGGTGCTGGACGAGCCCGTGGCCAGCCTGGACCCCGCCGGCCGGCGGGACTTCTTGCGCGAGCTGGTGGGCGAGGTGCTGGACCGCGGCGCCACCGTGGTGTTCTCGACCCACATCCTGTCGGACCTGGAGCGGGTGGCCTTCAACATCGCCTTCC
>JBHIWE010000225.1:0-6652 GCA_041987645.1 Acidovorax sp.
CCGCCAGCGCGAGCGCGAGCGGCACCCCGCTGGAACACAGACCCGGAGCCCCTGCGGCGAAGCGCTGGACATGCCTGACGCCTCGGACGCCCGAACGCAAGGGCACGGCGGTCTGCCGCATCGCCACAACGCGATCGAAAAGGCGGCCTCTCCAGCCAGGCCCCCAGCTCCGACCCGGGGACTGCCAACGGGGTGAAACCGTCGTGGTGCCCGTCGTCGATGCGCTACGGGCGCTCACGCCAGACCCCAACCCGCCGCGCCGTTTGCCGGTGCCTGCCGCGGACCGCCAGGCGGCCCAAGATCGGGCGGAGCACGGTGTCTTCGATCTGGTGGCACCATCGGGCGACACCCAGCCCCCAGAAAAAAGCCGCTACTCTTGCCACACCGCCCCATCCCTCCTGCTGCTTGGCCGGCACCTGCCGCGCCAGACTACACACTGCGGATCGACGCCGCCCCCGCGCAGGTCGATGCCGCAGCGTGGGATGCCCTGCTGGCAACGCAGCCCCACCCCACGCCCTTTTTGCGCCACGCCTATCTGGCCGCCCTGCACGACAGCGGCAGCGCCACGCCCGCCACCGGCTGGACGCCCGTTTTTTTCACACTCTGGCTGGACGACGAGCTGCGGGCCGCCTGTGCGCTCTACGCCAAGCCGCATTCGTACGGCGAATACGTGTTCGACTGGGCCTGGGCCGACGCCTATGCGCGCCATGGCCTGGAGTACTACCCCAAGGCCGTCGTGGCCGTCCCCTTCACGCCCGTGCCCGGCGCCCGCCTGCTGGCGCGCGGCGCGCAGGACCGGCTGGCGCTGCTGCAGGGCGTGCTGGCCTGGTGTAGAGAGTCGCAACTCTCGTCGCTGCACCTGCTCTTCGGCGCGCAGGAAGACCTGCAGGCCGCGCAGGCGGCCGGCCTGATGCTGCGCCACACGGTGCAATTCCACTGGAAGAACCATGCCCCCACCGCACGCGCACGCTCGGCGGAGGCGGCGGCGTTGGAGGCGCCCGGCAGGCCGTTTCGCGACTTCGACGATTTCCTCGCCTCGCTGTCGCAGGACAAGCGCAAGAAGATCCGCCAGGAACGTCGGCGGGTGGCCGAGGCCGGCGTCTGCTTCCGCTGGGCGCGGGGCACGGCCATTCCTTCGTCGGACTGGGATTTCTTCTACCGCTGCTACGAACGCACCTACCTGGAACATGGCAACCCGCCGTACCTCTCGCGCGACTTCTTCCACCGCATGGAGCGCGACATGCCCGAAGCCTGGGTGCTGTTCATCGCCGAGCGCGACGGCACACCGATCGCCTGCAGCCTGATCGGCGTGGGGCCGGGCACAGCGAATGTTGAAGGCTCTCCTTCCGCATGCGCCGAGGTAGCCTTCGGCCGCTATTGGGGAGCCATCGAGCGCGTGGACTGCCTGCATTTCGAGGCCTGCTACTACCAGCCCATCGCCTGGTGCATTGCGCACGGCGTGCAGCGATTCGAGGGCGGCGCGCAAGGCGAGCACAAGATGGCCCGCGCCCTACTGCCGGTGCAGACCAGCAGCGCCCACTGGCTGGCCCATCCGGCCTTTGCCGAAGCGGTGGACCGCTTCCTGGAACGCGAGGGCGAAGGGGTCTCGAACTATCTGGAGCACCTGCAGGCGCGAAGCCCGTTCCGGCGCGAGCCTGGCTGAGACCCCTCGGAGGGGCCGCTCAGCGTCTTACAACCCAGGGACTAGCCCACAAAAAAAAAGGCGCTCCGTGGGGAGCGCCTTTCAGGGCGGGCCGGAGCCTGCAGCGGCTCGTGCTGCGGCGCGCAGCCGAAACGCTCGCTCAGGCGGTGGCGACGGATCGCACGAGCCCCATTTCGGAGCCGCTGAGCAGGGATTCGATGTCCACCACGATCAGCATGCGTTCGCCCACGGTCGCGATGCCGCGCACGAAGGCGGCGTCCACCTGGCTCTCGAACTGGGGCGCGGGCTTGATGCTGTCTTCCGACAGGGCCACGACGTCGGCCACCGCATCCACCACCGCGCCGATCACCGTGCCACCCACGTTCAGGATGATGACGACGGTGAAGTCGGTGTAGTCGGCCTGGGGGCAGCGCAGCTTCACCCGCAGATCGACGATGGGCACGATCACGCCGCGCAAGTCGATCACACCCTTGATGAAATCGGGTGCATGCGCCATGCGCGTAGGTTGCTCGTAAGAGCGGATCTCCTGCACGCGGAGAATGTCGATGCCGTACTCCTCCTCACCCAGACGGAAGGTCAGGAACTCTGCGGTTGCATTGACAGCAGCACCGCCAGCGGAGCGCTGGGAGAGATTGAATGACGACATGGCGGGCAAATCCTTCAGATGGCAGGCACGCAACGCGCCTCAATTCGGGCAGCATAACATTTTCTGTTACACCCAGTGACAAAACGACAAAACCCGGGCATCGAGCGCCATGAAAAAACCCGCCGGCGGCTCACCAGCGGGTGGTAGGGCGATCGGGGTTGGAGGCGGCCTCAGCCCAGGGTCTTCTGGTAGGCGGCGACGCCGTCGGTGATCTCCTGGTGGGCGGCCTCAATGCCGTCCCAGCCCAGCACCTTGACCCACTTGCCTTCTTCCAGGTCCTTGTAGTGCTCGAAGAAGTGCGAGATGGCCTTGAGCTTGATCGGCTCCACGTCGTCCAGCGACTGGATCTTGGCGTAGGCCTTGAGGATCTTGGCCGTGGGCACGGCCAGCACCTTGCCGTCCACGCCGGACTCGTCTTCCATCTTCAGGATGCCCAGCGCGCGGCAGGGAATGACCACGCCCGGGGGCAGGCGGTAAGGCGTCATCACGAGCACGTCCACCGGGTCACCGTCGCCGGCCAGGGTCTGCGGCACGTAGCCGTAGTTGGTGGGATAGTGCATGGCCGCGGTCATGAAGCGGTCCACGAAGATGGCGCCGGATTCCTTGTCCACTTCGTACTTGATCGGGTCCGATTCCATCGGGATCTCGATCACGACGTTGAAGTTTTCGGGCAGGTTCTTACCGGGTTTGACGTTGTTCAGGGACATGCGATCTCGCGTAGTGATGGGTGAAAACGGCGGTGGCCGCGCCAGGCCCTCGGCGGCACACATGCGCCTTCCCGAGCGGCCCGGCACAGCCGGGTGGCCCGGATTCTAGGCGACCGCGCACCGCCACCGCCCGAGGCTCAGGGCCGCTGGCGCACCGGCACCCGAGTGGCGAGCGGCGCGGGCACATAGGCTGGCTCGAAGGTGCAGCCGGCGCCGAAGCGCGTCTCGGCCGCACGGCAGCGCGCGGCCACGCGCTCGGGCGTGGGCTTGTCGCCACTCCTGGTCCAGTCCAGCAGCGCGCCCATCAGCGCCACGTAGGTCGGGTCGCTGATGTAGCTGTGCGTGCCCTGGCGGGTGAAGGTCTGCACCAGCCGGTCGCCGCTGCCAGCCCGGTCCATGGTGGAGCGGAACTGCGCGTCCAGCTCGACGAAGGCCGTCGGGTCGCTGATCCATTTCACGCTCAACACCGGCACCGGCGCGGGGATGTGGCCCGTGGGATCGGTATCTGCCGCGAAGCGTTCGTAGGCCACCGGGTCGGCCGCGAGGCGCGGCACGCCGGCATTGAGCGCCGCGTCGTCGGCCGAGCCGCTGTAGACCGCCCCGACGTTGCCGAACGGGCTGGCGCCGCCGGTGCGGTGGCTGCTGATGTCCTGAAAGTGGAAGGTGCCCCAGTCAAGGTGCGCCAGGATGGCGCTGGCCGGAATGCGCAGCACCCGCTCCAGCGTCTCGATGCGGGCCTGCTGCGCGGGCGTGCGCTGCGCGGCCGGCCGGTGCAGACCCAGGCACTCGTCGGCGCGCGCCTTCAGGTCGGCCCGCGACAGGTTCACGCCCGCCGGCAGGCCCAGGTTGAGCGCATAGGCCGGTTCGGTGGGCCGGGGGTGGTTGTGGCAGAGGTACTGATAGACGGCGCGCAGATCGGTGCGCACGTCGTAGGACCGCGATCCGCCGCCCAGCACCCCGCTGGTCAGCAACACGGCGTCGTAGGGTGGGCGGCCCACGGTCTGCTCGGTGAAGATCTCCGCCTGGCGGACCGCCACACTGGCGCCCCAGGACTGCCCGTGCAGCACGGTGATGCGCGGCACGGCGATGTACTGGCTGAAGATGCGGCGCAGACGTTCGGAATCTGCCGCCGCGTCGCGCACCGCCACGCCGCCCTGGTGGTAGGTGGAACCGGCCCAGGCGTAGCCGGCGCGCACCATCACCGCCCAGCGATTCAGGTCGTCCGCCGTGCGCTCGGCCTTGGGCGCGCCCAGTTCGGGCCCGCCGTGGTCGTGCAGCACCAGGGTGCCCTGCCAATCCCTAGGAACGGCGATGTAGTAATAGGCGCCGGCGGAGTCGCGGCCGTTCCAGCAGCGGGCCGTGCGGGGCACCTCGGAGGGGCAGCCCACGGCCAAGGGCTCGGACTCGACGGCGGAGCCGGCGGCAGGGGCGTGCCATGCGGGCCCGGCGGCCCCATCGTCCGACATCGGCGTTAGCGATTGCGCCGGCGCCTGGCTGACGGCGCAACCGGCCAGCAGCGCGGCGACAGCCGCGACCTGGAACCAGAGCGCGCAGCGGAAGATGTGGGGCGTTGGCATGGCGCATCCATTGTGTCAGTGTGGCCGGCCCCGCCACAATGGGCCACCATGCAGTTCCACTCCATCGCCAACGCCCCCGTGCCCTCGTCTTCCGGCCGCACCATCGCGGTCATCGATCCGTCCGACGGGGCGCCGTATGAAGAGATCCAGCGCGGCACGCCGGAAGACATCGACGCCGCCGTGCACGCCGCGCGCCAGTGCTACGACGCCGTCTGGCACAAGCTGGCGCCCGCGGAGCGCGGCCGGCTGCTGATGCGCCTCTCCCACGCGGTGGCCGAGAACGCCAACGAGCTCACGGCCATCGAGCAGCGCGACTGCGGCAAGCCCACGCGCCAGGCCCGAGCCGACGCGCTGGCGCTGGCGCGCTACTTCGAGTTCTATGCCGGCGCGTGCGACAAGCTGCACGGCGAGACCATTCCCTACATGGAAGGCACCAGCGTGCTCACCTGGCGCGAGCCGCACGGCGTCACCGGCCACATCGTTCCCTGGAACTACCCCATGCAGATCTTCGGGCGCAGCGTGGGCGCGGCGCTGGGGGCAGGCAATGCCTGCGTGGTCAAGCCCGCCGAAGACGCCTGCCTCTCGCTGCTGCGCGTGGCGCAGCTCGCGGCCGAAGTAGGCTTTCCGGCGGGCGCGCTCAACATCGTGACCGGCTACGGCCATGAGGCGGGCGATGCGCTGGCGCGGCATCCGGGCATCGACCACATCAGCTTCACCGGCAGCCCCGGCGTGGGCACGCTGATCCAGCAGATCGCGGCCGAGCGGCACTGCCCGGTGACCCTGGAGCTGGGCGGAAAAAGCCCGCAGATCGTCTTCGCCGATGCCGACCTGGAAGCCGTCGTGCCGGCCGTGGTGAACGCCATCGTGCAGAACGCCGGGCAGACCTGCTCGGCCGGCTCGCGTGTGCTGATCGAGCGGGCCATCTACGAGCCGCTGCTGGAGCGCCTGGCCACGGCCTTCGAGGCGCTGCGCGTGGGCCCAGCGGCCATGGACCTGGACCTGGGCCCGCTCATCCGCCAGAGCCAGCAGCAGCGCGTGTGGGACTTTCTCTCCGACGCGCAGGTCGCCGGCATTCCGATGGTGGCGCAGGGCACGGTGGTGGACCTGGCGCCCGAGACCGGCTTCTACCAGGCCCCCACCCTGCTGCGCGACGTGCCGCCCGGCCACCGGCTGGCGCAGGAAGAGGTCTTCGGCCCGGTGCTGGCCGCCCTGCCCTTCGAGGGCGAGGACGAAGCCGTGCAGCTGGCCAACGGCACGGCCTTCGGCCTGGTGGCCGGCGTGTGGACGCGGGACGGCGCCCGCCAGCTGCGCATGGCGCGGCGCATCCGCGCCGGGCAGGTGTTCATCAACAACTACGGCGCGGGCGGCGGGGTCGAGCTGCCCTTTGGCGGTGTGCGCTCGAGCGGCCATGGGCGCGAGAAGGGCTTCGAGGCGCTCTACGGCTTCACCACGCTCAAGACGGTGGCGATACGGCACGGGTAAGCAGCGGCACTCGCTACGCTTTCGATAGCTGAAAGCCCTTGAATTGCCTGGGATGCAGCCATTTTTTGATGCCGCCCCGCCCCCGCAAGGCGGCAGACCGACTCAGCCCAGCGCCGTGTCCAGCAGCATCATGGTGACGAAGCCGATCATCAGCCCGCCGGTCGCCCAGGCCTCATGGCCCTTGCGGTGCGATTCGGGAATGATCTCGTGGCTGATGACGAACAGCATCGCGCCCGCCGCGAAGCCCAGCCCCCAGGGCAGCAGCATGGCCGATGCGCTGACCACCGCCGCGCCCAGCACCGCCCCGATGGGCTCGACCAGCCCCGAAGCCATGCCCAGGCCGACTGCCACCCGCCGCCGGTACCCGGCCGCCAGCAGCGCGACGGCGACGACCAGCCCCTCGGGCACGTCCTGGATGGCGATGCCCGCCGTGAGCGTGCTGCCGCCCACGCTGCCCGATCCCGCATAGGCCACGCCGATGGCCAGCCCCTCGGGCAGGTTGTGCAGCGCGATGGCGAAGACGAAGAGCCAGGTGCGCTGCAGCGTGCGAGAGGGCTGGCCCTCGGCTCCCTTGATG
>JBHIWE010000226.1:0-6593 GCA_041987645.1 Acidovorax sp.
GCTGTTCGGCCGGCTCGCGCCGGAGGACGCGGCCGCCATCATCCAGGAGCAGGCGGAGAAGGTTGCCGCCAATGCCGGGGCCGGAGTGGGCCTCGCACTCATCGGCGGCATCCTCCTCACGCTCTACAGCGCGTCCAAGGGCATGAAGGCGCTGATCGAGGGGCTGAATCAATATCCGCCGATGCGGGGCCTGCCCGAGCTGCAGTCGCTGACGTTCGAAAACAACACAATTCGCGACGAGGACGCCGTCTGCGCGCTACTTTCCAACCTAAAGGGCTACGATCGTCTTGAAAATCTGAACGTTCGCCAGAACAAGTTCTCTGACAAGGTCGTCACTGCGCTGGCACAGGGGATCGCCAACAAACGCGAGCTTAGGGTACGCGTCTCCTATTCTTACTTTTCGACTCGTGTCATCTTTGTGTCTTTCTTTTGTGTAGACAGTGGACCTGGGCGAGAACATGATAGACGACCGGGGCGCGATGCGACTGGCAGACGCCCTGAAGAACCACGTGCGCCTCCACATGCTCTTTCTAGACAACAACAAAATCTCGGCGGCCGGCGCCAATGCCCTCGCCGAATGCCTCAAGAACAAGCAGGACCTGCGCGTGCTCAACATCGACCACAACAACATTGGGGTGGCCGGCGCGCAGAAACTGGCTGAACAACTGCGCAATAACTATGGGCTCAGCAAGCTGTACTGTGACTCGAACGACATCGGAGAGGCCGGCTGTGAGGCACTCGCTGAGTGCATGGAAATGATGGACAGCCTGAAGAAGGTCTGCCTGGAGAACAATAACATTCGCGACGGGGGCGCAATCGCACTGAGCCGCGCCCTCGAGGACAACGACACGCTCCTCTCGCTGCACCTGGAGAGCAACGAGATCTCTTGCGAGGGAGCATCCGCCCTCGGCGTCATGCTCTCCAACAAGTTCAAGCTCAGCAAGCTCAACCTGAACAACAACCCGATTGGCGACGAGGGCTTCATCAAGATCGCCGAGGGGCTCACCGAGGTCGAGACGCTGAGAATTATCACTCTAGCCAACACGCAGGTCACCAAGGCCTGCATCCCGGCGCTCTCTCAGTCTCTGCAGAACAAGCGTTTCCTCACCAAGCTGCTGCTCGACAAGAGCCTGCTCCTGAGCGGCACGCTGCGCTACACCCGTGCCAACCAGAACGGCCTGCTGGGCTTCGGCGCGGCCGCGCCGGGGCGCGATGGCTACCGGCTGCAGCCCGAGATCTCGGTGGCCTACCTGCTGCGCCGCGACCTGGCCATCGGCGCCGAATACCGCTTCAAGCCCGACAACCTGCGCGCGCTCGGCCAGGCGGCGGGCCTGGGCGACGCGCTGCGCGAGGATGACTGGAAGGACGTGTTCATCGCCTGGGCGCCCAGCAAGAACCTCTCGCTCACGCTGGCCTATGTCGATCTGGGCCGCATCGTGCCCGGCATCACCCGCGACCGGCGCCAGACCGGCTGGTACATCTCGGCGCAGGGGGGCTTCTGATGAGCGCCGTGCAGTCCATGCCGCCGTTTGCCCGGTCTTCCCGTTCTTCCCTGCTGCGATCCGCCATGCCCACGTTCTTCGCCTTTCTGCCCGCCACCCTGGTGTCCGCCGCGCTGCTGGCGGCGAGCGCCACCGCCGCTGCGCAGACCGCACCTGAGCCGGCTCCGGCCGCGAGTGCCGCAGCGGCCGACGCCCCCGCGCTGGTGCCCATCCCCGGCGGACCGGAAGCGGCCGGCGTGCGCGGCCCCGCGCCCGAAGGGCTCTACCAGGCGCTGGGCGAAAAAGCCGGCATCGCCGCGCTGATGGGCGACATGGTGGACCGCGCGCTCAAGGACCCGCGCATCGGCCCGATGTTCGAGAACTCCTTCAAGCAGATGCGGCCCCAGGCGCTCAAGGACAGCCTCGCCGCGCAGATCTGCGTGCTGACCGGCGGGCCCTGCGAATACGAGGGCACGGACATGAAATACGCCCACGCCCAGCTCAAGATCGACAAGGCCCAGTTCAACGCCCTGGTCGAGGTGCTGCAGGACGCCATGGACGCCCGCTCCATTCCCTTCGCCCAGCAGAACCGCCTGCTGGCACTGCTGGCGCCCATGCACCGCGACATCATCACGGTGCGCTGATTGCTCTCTTTTCGATAGCTGGGTGCGCCGGTCCCGAGCGCGCCGGCGGCTGGTTAGGCCCTGGCTTTTGTCAAGCTCCGCGCCGGCGCCGGCAGGCGCCCCGCACCGCCCGCACAATGGCGGGGTGAGCACCGCGCAACCGTCCTCCAACCCCGCTGTTTCGACTGAACCTGCTACAGCAGCAGCTGCTGCTGCCACAGCACCGATGCGCCGCATCGCGCATCTGGACATGGACGCGTTCTATGCCTCGGTCGAGCTGCTGCGCTACCCGCAGCTCAAGGGCCTTCCGGTGGTGATCGGCGGAGGCGGGCGCGAGGCGCACGACGCGCTGCTGGCGCAGTTCGGCGGGGATCGCGCCGCGGTGCCGGTGGACGCCTTTCCGCGCCTGGGCGAGTACGTGGGGCGGGGCGTCATCACCACGGCCACCTACCCGGCGCGGCATTTCGGCGTGGGATCGGCCATGGGCATGATGAAGGCGGCGCGGCTCTGCCCGCAGGCGCTGCTGCTGCCGGTGGACTTCGCCGAATACCGGCGCTTCTCGCGCCGCTTCAAGGACATCATTCTGTCCATCGCCCCGCTGATGGAAGACCGCGGCGTCGATGAGGTGTACATCGACTTCACCCACGTGCCCGGCGGTCAGCGCCAGGGCGGGCGCACGCTCGCGCGGCTCATCCAGAAAAGCATCCTCGACGACACCGGCCTGACCTGCTCGATCGGCGTGGCGCCCAACAAGCTCATCGCCAAGATGGCGAGCGAATTCAACAAGCCCCATGGCATCTCCATCGTGCACGAGGGCGATCTGCAGAGCGTGATCTGGCCGCTGGCCTGCCGCAAGATCAACGGCGTGGGCCCCAAGGCCGACGCCAAGCTGCAGGCGCTGGGCATCGAAACCATCGGCCAGCTCGCGGCCGCGCCGCGCGAGCGGCTGGTGCAGCATTTCGGCCGATCGACCGGCGCCTGGCTGCACGAGGCCGCCTGGGGCCGCGACGACCGTCCCGTGGTGACCGAAAGCGAACCCGTTTCCATGAGCCGCGAGACCACCTTCGACCGCGATCTGCACGCCGTGCGCGACCGTGCTGAGCTGGGCCGCATCTTCACCGACCTGTGCGTGCGCGTGGCCGAAGACCTGCAGCGCAAGGGCTATGCGGGCAAGACCATCGGCATCAAGCTGCGCTTTGACGACTTCAAGATCGCCACGCGCGACCAGACCATCGACGCCTACACGCAGGACCCCGCCGTCATCCGCCGCGCCGCGGGCCAGTGCCTCAAGCGCGTGCCACTGGACCGGCGGCTGCGCCTGCTGGGCGTGCGGGTGGGCAATCTGCTGCCCGAAGAGGCGGCCGCGCAGGCGGCTGCGGCCCAGGGCGCGGGCGGCGGCGCGCAGCGGCTGGGCGGCATCGGCACCAATGCCGTTCTGTTCTGAACGGAGCTGAGCTGAGCTGAGCGGCTTACTGCCGTGCCGTGCGCACGTTGGCCGGCAGCGCCTGGGGATGGCTGGTGCGCAGCGGGTTGATGTCCAGGCCGCCGCGGCGCGTGTAGCGCGCATACACGGCCAGCTTGATCGGGCGGCAGCGGGTCCATATGTCCATGAAGATGCGCTCCACGCACTGCTCGTGGAATTCGTTGTGGTTGCGGAAGCTCACCAGGTACTGCAGCAGTCCGGCCTGGTCGATCTGCGGGCCGCTGTAGCGGATCTGCACGCTGCCCCAGTCGGGCTGGCCGGTGACCAGGCAATTGCTCTTGAGCAGGTGGCTCACCAGCGTTTCGGTGACGGGCGCTTCGCCGTGCGCTGCCGTCAGCAGTTCGGGCGCGGGCGTGTAGCGCGAGCATTCGATGTCCAGCCGGTCCAGCGGCAGGCCGTCCAGCTCGTGCACGGGCTCGCGGTCGAACAGCTCGGGCAGCAGCAGTTTCACACCCACGGTGGAGGGGCTGGCGGCGCCGCGCCAGGCGGCTTCGCTCAGGTCGGCGCGCAGGCGGGCCTGCACCTCGGCGGCATCGGCGAAGCGGCTGTTGTTGAAGCTGTTCAGGTACAGCTTGAACGACTTGCTCTCGATGATGTGGGGCGTCTCGCACGGAATGGTCACGTGCGCCAGCGCCACCTGCGGCTTGCCGCGCGCGTTCAGCCACGACAGCTCGAAGGCCGTCCACAGGTCGGCGCCGAAGAAAGGCATGGCGGCCGCGCCGTCCAGCCCGATCTCGGCCCGCTTGGGCGCGCGCGGGATGGGGAACAGCAGCGAGGGGTCGTACTGATCGACATAGGCCGAGCTCTTGCCCAGCTGCGATCGTTCGGGGGTGTTGTCGTTGTGTTGGCTCATGGCGTCGGTCCCTTCAGGTGCGTTCCAGCTCTTCCAGCAATTCGGCCTCGCGTGCATGGGCCAGCGCCTTCAGCACGTCGCCCAGATCGCCTTCCATCACGGCCAGCAGTTTGTAGAGCGTGAGGTTGATGCGGTGGTCGGTCAGCCGCCCCTGCGGGAAGTTGTAGGTGCGGATGCGGTCGCTGCGGTCGCCCGAGCCGATCAGACCCTTGCGCAGCGCGGCCTCCTTGGCGGCGCGCTCGCTGCGTTCCTTTTCCTGGATGCGCGCCTGCAGCACCTGCAGCGCCTTGGCCTTGTTGCTGTGCTGGCTGCGGCCGTCCTGGCATTCGGCCACGATGCCGGTGGGCAGGTGGACCACGCGCACGGCCGAGTCGGTCTTGTTGATGTGCTGGCCGCCCGCGCCGCTGGCACGGAAGGTGTCGATGCGCAGGTCGGCCGGGTTCAGCGTGATGGCCTGGTGCTCGTCGGGCTCGGGCATCACGGCCACCGTGCAGGCGCTGGTGTGGATGCGGCCCTGCGTTTCGGTGGCGGGCACGCGCTGCACGCGGTGGCCGCCGGATTCGAAGCGCAGCGCGCCGTAGGCGCCGGACCCGGAGGGGCCGTCACCAGCCCCGGCCTCCACGCGCAGCACCACTTCCTTGTAGCCGCCGATCTCGTTTTCGTTGGCACTCATGATCTCGACCTTCCAGCCCTGGGTGGCGGCGTAGCGCGTGTACATGCGTGCCAGGTCGGCTGCGAACAGGGCCGATTCGTCGCCGCCCGTGCCGGCGCGGATTTCGAGGAAGGCGTTGCGCGCGTCGTCGGGGTCCTTGGGCAGCAGCAGGCGCTGCAGCTCGTCTTCGAGCTGGACCAGCTCGGCCTCGGCGGTGGTGACTTCTTCCTGTGCCATCTCGGCCATGTCGGGGTCGGCCAGCATCTCGCGCGCGCCGGCCAGATCGGCCTCGCGCTGGCGGTAGCGGGCGTAGCGGCCGGCGATCTGCGTCACCTCGGCATGCTCGCGCGAGATGGTGCGGTACTGCGCCATGTCGCTCATGATGTCTTCGCGCGAAAGCAGGAAGTCGAGTTCTTCGAGGCGCTGGGCATAGCGCTCCAGCTGGCTTCTGAGGAAGGGTTTCATCGGACGTGAAGGGAAGAAGGGGTTTGCTACGTATTTCGTAGCGGTTGGCGCTCGTGCAGCAAGCGCCAGAGGCCGATTCGGCTTGGGAAAATCCTGCAGCCCGGCAGGCGCGTGCTGCGCTGCGGGCCGCGGCGAGAGAGCGCCGCTACAGGCTGCTCTTGGTCTGCGAACGCAGGAAGAGGCGCGAAACGGTCTGCGCCGTCTGGGCGCGCGCTTCGGCATCGCCCGCGCGCAGCTCGGCCATGGTGCCGTGCAGCATCTTCTGCGTGAGGCCGCGCGAGAGCGCCTCCAGCACCGCGTCCAGGTCTTCGCCCTTGGCCAGCAGCTTCTTGGCACGGGCGATCTCGGCGGTGCGCCATTCGTCGGCCTGGGCGTTGAGCTGCTGGATCAGCGGCACCACGGCAGCGCCGGAGGCCGCACCCGCTGCGGGGCTGCGCAGGTCCATCCAGTGCATGAAGCTCTGCACGCCCGCGTCGATGATGGCCTCGGCCTGCGCCACGGCGGCCTGGCGGCTGGCCTGGGCGGTCTGCACCACGGTGGCCAGGTCGTCCACCGTGTAGAGGTAGATGTCCTGCAGCGCCTTCACCTCGGGTTCGATGTCGCGCGGCACGGCCAGATCGACCATGAACATGGGGCGGTGGCGGCGTTTCTTCAGCGCCCGCTCCACGGCACCCAGGCCGATGATGGGCAGGCTGCTGGCCGTGCAGCTGATGACGGCGTCGAACTCGTGCAGCCGCTCGGGCAGGTCGGCCAGGCGCATCACTTCGCCGCCGAAACGGGAGGCGAGCTTCTCGCCACGCTCCAGCGTGCGGTTGGCGATGGCGATGGCCTTGGGGTTGCGCGCCGCGAAGTGGGTGGCCGCCAGTTCGATCATCTCGCCCGCGCCCACGAAGAGCACTTTGATGTCCGAGAGGTCTTCGAACAGCTGGCTGGCCAGCCGCACGGCCGCGGCCGCCATGCTGATGCTATGCGCGCCGATCTCGGTGCTGGTGCGCACTTCCTTCGCCACGGCGAAGCTGCGCTGGAACAGCTGATT
>JBHIWE010000227.1:0-6588 GCA_041987645.1 Acidovorax sp.
GCGAGGCCGGCGGCGATGGCGGCGCCGGCGCCGAGGCGGCTGGCACCGGCTACATGGTCGAGCGCATCGACTGGTTCCGCGCCACGGTGCCGCACGGCCTGGCACCCGCCAACCAGGATGGCGAGGTCGAGCGCTTCGAGGCGCTGGCCCCGGCCGAGTTGCAGGCGCGGCTGGCCGCCGGCGCCTTCACGCCCGAGGCGGCGCTGGTGCTGGCGGCGTTCTTCGGCTGGTAGCACCGAGGCGCATGGAAGGGGCTGCGTCGCCCGCAGTCCGCTGATGTGGGGGCGAAGCGATCCCGGTAAAGCGGCGAGCCGGCCCCGCTCAGCAGCGCCCGTGCGGCGCCCGAAGATAGCCCAGTCCCTGCAGCGTGGTGCGCACGGCCTCGTCCAGCGGCGTGTGCGGCTCCGCGCCCAGCACGCTGCGCAGCCGCTCGCCCCCAAGGCGCACGGGCTGGCGCCAGAGGTAGCGCATCTCGCGCATCTCCCACAGCGTGGGGACGAAGGGCGAGGCCAGCGTCACCAGCCACCACGGAAACGGCCGCACCGGGGGCACGGCGCTGTCGCCTTGCTGCACTGCCGCGCGCTGGATGGCGGCGGCCAACTGCGTGCCGTCCGCGTCCCAGTGGCCAGCCATATGGAAAGTGGCGAAGGCCGGCAGGCCGGCGCGCCGCTCCAGCAGCAGCGCCATGGTGCGCGCCACGTCGGGCAGGTAGGCCCACTGGTGGCCCGTGCCGGGCGCGGCGGGGTTGCGCACCACCGCCACCGGGCGGCCTGGGCGCACCAGCCCTTGTGCGAACCAGTTGTTGCCCGCCCGGGGCCCGAAGAAATCGCCCGCGCGCACGACGATCACACGGCAGCCGCGCTGCAGCGGGTGCTCCACCGTGGCCTGGCGCAGCCGGCGTTCCAGCTCCACACGGATCGCGCCCTTGCGCGTCAGGGGCTGCTGCGGCGCATCTTCGTGCAGCGCGCCGAAGGCGCCCGGCCCGTAGTTGTAGACCGTGCCGGGCAGCACCACGGTGGCGCCTTCGGCCTGCGCGGCGGCGATGGTGTTGTCCACCATGGGCAGCACCAGCTCGTTCCAGCGGCGGTAGCCGGGCGGGTTCACCGCATGCACGATCACGGCGCAGCCCCGCGCGGCGGCCAGCACGTCTCCCCGCCGCATCGCATCGCCGCGCAGCCAGGTGATGCCCTCGCTCTGCCAGCGGGCGGCGCCGGCCGGTGCCTCCGGCGGCAGGCTGCGGCGCAGCGCGCGCACCTGCCAGCCCCGCTCGCGCAGCTGGCGCGCCACCTCGCCGCCGATGCCGCCCGTGGCCCCCAAGACCAGAACCGTTGTGCCGTCTGCCGTGTCGTCTGCCATGTCCGAGCTCCTGGAAGGAATGAATGAATCGATGAAGGAATGGCGCCAGTCTGGGTCTGCGGCAATCAAAAGCAAATTGCCTAAAAAAGTGGGGTGGCTATACATTGGCGTATGGATTCGCCCCGTACCCACGACATCGGCTGGGAGCTGTACCGCTCCTGTCTCGCCGTGCTGCGCGAGGGCTCGCTCTCCGCGGCGGCCCGCGCCCTGGGCCTGACCCAGCCCACCATCGGCCGCCACATCGCGGCGCTGGAGGAGGCGCTGGGCCTGGTGCTCTTCACCCGCTCGCAGCAGGGCCTGCTGCCCACCGAGGCGGCGCTCGCGCTGCAGTCCCACGCCGAGGCCATGGGCCATGCAGCAGCGGCCCTGGTGCGCGCCGCCCATGCGCAGGGCGGCGGCGTGCGCGGCACGGTGCGCGTGAGCGCCAGCCACGTCATCGGCACCGAGGTGCTGCCGCCCATGCTGGCGCGCCTGCAGGCCGAACACCCGGAGCTGACCGTGGAGCTGGCGCTGAGCGACCGCATGCACGACCTGCTGCAGCGCGAGGCCGACATCGCCATCCGCATGGCCGAGCCGCGCCAGGAGGCGCTGGTGGCGCGCCGCGTGGGTGCCGTCGATCTGGGCCTCCATGCCCACCCCGACTACCTGCAGCGCCAGGGCACGCCGCAGTCGCTGGCCGATCTGCGGGGGCACCGGCTGATCGGCTTCGATGCGGAGACGCCCTTCATCCGCTCGGCGCGCCAGCGCTTTCCCGCGTGGCAGCGCGAGCGCTTCAGCCTGCGCAGCGATAGCGACCTGGCGCAGCTCGCCTGCATCCGCGAGGGCCTGGGGCTCGGCATCTGCCAGACCGGGCTGGCGCTGCGCGCGCCGGCCCTGGTGCGCGTGCTGCCCGGAGATTTCGCCTGGGGCCTGGAGACCTGGGTGGTGATGCACGAAGACCTGCGCCATAGCCCGCGCTGCCGCGCCACCTTCGATGCGCTGGTGGCGGGCCTGCAGCGGTATCTGGCCGAGGGGGCGGGCGTGCCGGCATGAGGGGGGGCGAGGGAGACATTTCCGGCGGGCGCTCGCGGCTGGTCTCGGGATGGTGCGAATCGGGGCGGTGAAAGGCTAAGGCCGTGCATGCGCATCGAGCCCGGCCCATGCGGCGCACCCGAGGACTCCCTCATTCCCATGGCGCTGCAACGCGATCCCCTGCGGGACCGCGAGCACGTTCTCAGGGCTGCAGGCCTTCCGCTGCCAGTGCGCTCGCCCGCAGCTAGCTGCCGCAAATGAAATGGATGGATCGCGTCACGGGGCAAGACGCCATTCCATGGGCCGTTATCTGCGGGGCAGCAGCACGCTAGAGCGCAGCGAAGCGGTCCGTCGCGTCCAGCAGGCGGCCCAGGATGCCGGGTTCGGTCCAGGCATGGCCGGCGCCCTCGACCAGGTGGAACTCCGAACCTGGCCAGGCCTGGTGCAGGGCGTGCGCATAACGCACCGGGCAGGGCATGTCGTAGCGGCCATGCACGATGACGCCCGGAATGCCGGACAGGCGATGGGCCTCGCGCAGCAGCTGGCCGTCTTCCAGCCAGGCGCCATGCATGAAATAGTGGTTCTCCAGCCGGGCGAAGGCCAGGGCGAAGTGGGCGTCGGCATGCTGGTCGTGATTGGCGGCGCTGGGCAGCAGCGTGATGGTCTCGCCCTCCCACAGGCTCCAGGCCAGGGCCGCTTCTTGTCGGCGGGCCAGGTCCGGGCCCGTGAGGAGCCGGTGGTAGGCCGCCATCATGTGGCCGCGCTCGGCCGGCGGCACAGGCGCCTGGAAGCGCGCCCACTTTTCGGGAAACATCTCCGACACCCCGTACTGGTAGTACCAGTCCAGCTCGGCCTGGGTCACGGTATAGACCCCGCGCAGTACCAGTTCGCTCACGCGTTGCGGGTGCTTCTGTGCGTAGGCCAGTGCCAGGGTCGAGCCCCAGGAGCCCCCGAACACCAGCCAGCGCTCGGTGCCGGGGCGCAGCTGGCGCAGGGCCTCGATGTCATCGACCAGATGCCAGGTGGTGTTGGCCTCCAGCCCCGCGTGCGGTGTCGAGCGGCCGCAGCCGCGCTGGTCGAACAGCAGCAGGTCGTAGCGGGCCGGGTCGAACAGGCGCCGGTGCGCTGGCGAGATGCCGCCGCCTGGGCCGCCGTGCAGGAACACGGCCGGCTTGGCGCCGGGCGTTCCCACTCGCTCGTAGTACACGCGGTGGCCGTCGCCCACGTCGAGCAGGCCGGTCTCGTAGGGTTCGATGGCGGGGTAGAGCGCGCGGGTTTCAGGCATGGCGAGTGTTGGGGTGGGCAGGGAGCCGGAAGTATCGCCGAGGCGAGGTGCTCAGCCGGTCGATAGGCCCTTGCGCTGCCGCGCCACCTCGCCCACCAGCTCCCACACGGCCTGGGCCATGGGCGCCAATTCGCGGTGCCGGCGCCGGGCCAGCACGATCTCGCGGTCCACGCGCGGCACGAGCGGGCGCACGGCCAGGCGCGGCAGGCCTTCGGGCGGCACGGCCAGGGTGGGGATGACGGAGATGCCCAGGCCCGCATCGAGCATGCGGAAGATGGTGGTGGCATGCCCCACCTCCTGCGCCACGGTGTGCGGCACGGCCTGCGCGGCCAGGGCCTGGTCGATCAGGCGGCGGCTGCCGGAGGCGTGGTCCAGCAGCACCAGCGATTCGCCGGCGAGATCAGCCCAGCGCACGCGGGCCTTGGCCGCCAGCCGGTGGCCGGGCGGGCAGGCCAGGCAGAACGGGTCGGTCAGGATCGGCTCGCAGTGCAGGGCATCCCGGTCGCTGGGGTCGATGACCACGCCGAAATCCACTTCGCCCGAGAGCACGCTCGCCAGCACGTCGTTCTGGATGCGGTCGAGCAGCAGCAGCTCCACGCCCGGCAGCGCCTCGCGGCAGCGGGCGATGCATTCGGGCATGAGCTGGGCCGACAGGGTCGGGCTGCTGGCCACGCGCACGCGGCTGCGGCGCGCGCTACCCATGCCGCGCACGTCCAGCAGCATGCCTTCGAGCTCGTCGAGCAGGCGCGGCAGGCGGGCTGCCAGGCTGCGGCCGGCCTCGGTCAGTTCGACCTCGCGGGTGGTGCGGTGCAGCAGCTTCAGGCCCAGCTGCGCCTCCAGCTCGGTGATGGAGCGGCTCACGGCAGGCTGCGTCAGCCCCACCGTATCGCCCGCGCGGCTGAAGTTGCGGGTGGCGGCCACGGCCTGGAAGACATGCAGCTGGCGCAGGGTGACATTCATGCGCTGCGATCATAGAACCATCAGAAGAATCCATTTCACTTCTAGATGGCGGTGGGTTCCAATCGGCGCATTCCCGTTCTTTCCGATGTGAGATCCGCCATGGCCCGCCCCCGCTTCCTGCCCGACAACTACGTGCTGGCGCTGCTTTCCACCGTCGCGCTGGCCAGCGTGCTGCCGGCCTCCGGCATGGCCGCGCACGTGTTCGAGAACCTGACCACCGCCGCCATCGCGCTGCTCTTCTTCCTGCACGGCGCCAAGCTTTCGCGCGAGGCCATCGTGGCGGGCCTGTCGCACTGGCGGCTGCACCTGCTGGTGATCGCCTGCACCTTCGTGCTGTTCCCACTGCTGGGCTGGGCGCTGCGGCCGGTGCTGGAGCCGCTGGTCACGCCCGAGCTCTATGCCGGCGTGATCTACCTCTGCGTGCTGCCGGCCACTGTGCAGTCGGCCATCGCCTTCACCGCCATGGCGCGGGGCAACATGCCGGCGGCCATCTGCAGCGCTTCGGCCTCCACGCTGCTGGGCATCTTCATCACGCCCATCCTGGTCAATCTGCTGCTGCCCCAGATGGTGGCGGGCGCGGGCAGTGGCCAGCACCCCGACGCGCTGGCCGGCATCGGCCGCATCATGCTGCAGCTGCTGGCGCCCTTCGTCGCGGGCCACCTGCTGCGCCCCTTGATCGGCGGCTTCGTCAAGCGCCGCGCCTCGGTGCTCAAGCTGGTGGACCAGGGCTCCATCCTGCTGGTGGTCTACACGGCCTTCAGCGCTGCGGTGATCGAAGGCCTTTGGCAGCAGATGCCGCTGGCTGCGCTGCTGGGCCTCTTTCTCGTGTGCGGCGTGATCCTGGCGCTGGCCATCACCTCGTCCACCCTGCTGGCGCGCCGGCTGGGCTTCTCGAAGGAAGACGAGATCACCATCGTCTTCTGCGGCTCCAAGAAGAGCCTGGCCAGCGGCGTGCCTATGGCCAACGTGCTGTTCGCGCCGCAGGCGGTGGGCGCCATGGTGCTGCCGCTGATGCTGTTCCACCAGATGCAGCTGATGCTCTGCGCGGTGCTGGCCCAGCGCTATGCGCGCCGGCCCCAGCCTGCCGCCGAGGGCGCCGTGCCGGTGGCGGCGGCTCCCGCGGCGAGGCCCTGAGCCGGGCCCTGTTTCCCGGTCCGCGCAGGCCCCGGGTGTCCTTCAGGCGGCTGCGCGCAGTGTCGCCATGTCGATCACGAAGCGGTAGCGCACGTCGCTGGTGAGCATGCGTTCGTAGGCGGTCTCGATCTCGTCCATGCGGATGGATTCGATGTCCGCCACGATGCCGTGCTGTGCGCAGAAGTCCAGCATCTCCTGCGTTTCGCGGATGCCGCCGATCAGCGAGCCCGCGAGGCGCCGGCGCTTCATGATCAGGCTGAACACGTTGGGCGAGGGGTGGGGGCTGGCCGGCGCGCCCACCAGCGACATGGTGCCGTCGAGCTTGAGCAGCGCGAGGAAGGCGTCCAGACCGTGCGGCGCGGCGACGGTGTTCACGATCAGGTCGAAGCTGTTGGCATGCGCGGCCATTTCATCGGCGTTCTTCGAGACCACGACTTCATGCGCACCCAGCCGCTTGGCGTCTTCGCGCTTGGAGTCCGAGGTGGTGAACAGCACCACGTGCGCGCCCATCGCGGCGGCGATCTTCACGCCCATGTGGCCCAGGCCGCCCAGGCCCACGATGCCGACCTTCTTGCCCGGGCCGGCGTTCCACTGGCGCAGCGGCGAATAGGTGGTGATGCCCGCGCACAGCAGCGGCGCCACTTCGGCCAGCTGCGCCTCGGGGTGCGTGATGCGCAGCACGAAGCTCTCGCGCACCACGATGTGCGCCGAATAGCCGCCGAAGGTGTTCGCGCCCGTGCCCTGCTCGGGGCCGTTGTAGGTGCCGGTGAAGCCGTTGTCGCAGTACTGCTCCAGGCCTTGCTCGCAGGGGGCGCAGTGCTGGCAGCTGTCCACCATGCAGC
>JBHIWE010000228.1:0-6570 GCA_041987645.1 Acidovorax sp.
GTACCACTCCTTGCCGTCCTTATCGACGCCCAGGATGCCGATGTGGCCGCTGTGGTGGTGGCCGCAGCTGTTGATGCAGCCGCTGATGTGCAGGTCGATCTCGCCCAGGTCCCAGAGCTCGTCCAGGTCCTGGTAGCGCTCGGTGATGGCTTCGGCGATGGGCAGCGAGCGCGCGTTGGCCAGCGAGCAGAAGTCACCACCCGGGCAGGCGATCATGTCGGTCAAGAGGCCGATGTTGGGCTGGGCCAGGCCCAGCGCCTTGGCGGCCTTGTAGAGCGCGGGCAGCTGGTCGCGGCGCACCCAGGGCAGCACCAGGTTCTGCTCGTGCGTCACGCGCAGCTCGCCGGCCGAGAAGCGGTCGGCCAGGTCGGCGGCGGCATCCATCTGGTCGCCGGTGGCGTCGCCGGGCGCATAGCCCAGGCGCTTGAACGACAGCACGACGGCGCGCAGCTGCGGCAGGCGGTGCGGCAGCACGTTGCTTTGCAGCCAGCGGCCGAAGTTGCGGTCTTCCTCGCCGGCCGCGCGCAGCAGGGCCAGGGTTTCGGCCTCGGCGTCGGCGAGGGAGAGGTCGAGCGCCGGGTCCTGGAAGTTGGATGCCACGCGGTCGTACTCGGCCTGGGTGATGGTGTGCGGGCCGCCTTCGACCTCGACGATCTGGCGGAATTCCTCATCGACCTGGTCGATGAAGCTCTGCCCCTCGGCCTTCACCAGGATCTTGATGCGCGCCTTCCAGGCGTTGTCGCGCCGGCCGTAGCGGTTGTAGACGCGGATCACGGCCTCCAGGTAGTTCATCAGCTGGTTCCAGGGAAGGAACTCGCGCAGCACCGGGCTGATGGTGGGCGTGCGGCCCATGCCGCCGCCCACGCGCACCTTGAAACCCAGCTCGCCGGCCTCGTTCTTGAGCAGCTGCAGGCCCACGTCGTACCAGCCCAGGGCGGCGCGGTCTTCGCGAGCGCCGCTCAGCGACACCTTGAACTTGCGCGGCAGGAAGGCGAATTCGGGGTGCAGCGTGCTCCACTGGCGCAGGATCTCGGCGAAGGGGCGCGGGTCGGCGATCTCGTCGGCGGCGATGCCGGCCAGCGCGTCGCTGTTGATGTTGCGGATGCAGTTGCCGCTGGTCTGGATGCCGTGCATCTGCACGCTGGCCAGCAGGTCCATCACGTCGGCGCTCTTGTCCAGCGGAATCCAGTTGAACTGCACGTTGGTGCGGGTGGTGAAGTGGCCGTAGCCGTACTTCAGCCGGGTGCCGATGCGGCGGCCGTCGGCCAGGGCGATGTCGCCCAGCTTTTCCTGCGCGGCCTGGGCCTCGGCCAGCAGGGCGGCGTCGGGCTGGTCGTATTCGCGGGCCACGCGGGCCAGCGTGCGCAGCTGGGTGCTGGAGATCTCGCCGTAGGGCACGGCCACGCGCAGCATGGGTGCGTAGCGCTGCACGTACCAGCCGTTCTGCAGGCGCAGCGGCTTGAAGTCATCGCCCGTGAGCGTGCCGGCCTGGTAGCGCTCCAGCTGGTCGCGGTATTGCTCCGCGCGCAGGCGGATGAACTGTTTGTCGAATTCTGTGTATTGGTACATGGTGGGGTTGCGCTTGTCGTGTGGCGCGCTCAGATCAGAACCAGTTTGGCGCCCGCCCAGGCGAGCAGCACGGAGAGGGCGGAGCGTATGAGCCGCTCGGGCGCCCGGGAAACGAGGCGTGCGCCGAGCCAGATGCCCGGCAGCGAGCCAGCCAGCAATTGGAGCAGAAGCGGCCAGTCCACGGAGCCGAGCGAGGCATGTCCCAGCCCGGCGACCAGCGTGAGCGGCACGGCATAGGCGATGTCGGCCGCGATGATGCGCGGCAGCGGCAGCAGCGGAAAGACCATCAGCAGCACGGTGACGCCGATGGCGCCCGCGCCCACCGAGGTGAAGGTGACCAGCGTGCCGATGACCGCGCCCAGCAGCACGGGCAGGCTCCAGTGGCGCGGGCGCGTGGCATCGGCCTCGCTCACGCTGTCCCGCGCGGCGCGTTCGGCCGCAGCCCGGGCGGGCGAGAAGGCGATGGCCTTGTAGAGCGTGGCGGCAGCCGTGAGCAGCAGGGCCACGCCCAGCGTGGTGGTCATGATCTGCTGGGCTACATGGCTGGCCGGGCCCATGCGTTCGAGCGCCCAGAGCGCCAGCAGCGCGGCAGGGATGCTGCCCGAGCAGAGCAGGCCCACCACGCGCCAGGGCACCAGGCGCTGGCGGGCCAGGCTCACCGTGCCGCCCATCTTGGTGAAGGCCGCGAACAGCAGGTCGGTGCCCACGGCCATGTGCGGCTTCACGCCGAAGAAGAAGATCAGCAGCGGCGTCATCAGCGAGCCGCCGCCCACGCCGGTCAAGCCGACGATCAAACCGACCGCGAATCCCGCGAAAACGAACGCCAAGTCATGCATGGGGCGTGACTTTAGGTAATTGTCTTATGGTTTCAAACTATTGTTTGCTCCTTCATGTATATCGTTATGTGTATATCAAGGTGGCCGTCGGCATTGCCGCAGTGAGGGTGCCGGCAAGCCAGCGGAACTGGGGGGCGGGCGCATGGCGTATCGTTGTGCGCGCAACTCTGCTGCGCCCGTTGCTGCCTCTCGCCCCATGAACGACACCTCCGAGCCCCATTCCCCGCCCCCCAGCCCACCCGCTGCCACTGCCGGCGCAGAAACCTTCTCGTGGCGGCGCATCGCGCTGCCGGCCTTCGGGCCCTCGCTGCTCTTCGGGCTGGGCGAAGGCGCCATCCTGCCGATCGTGCCGCTGCTGGCCCGGGAGCTGGGGGCCTCGGTGTCGATGGCGGCCTTCGTGGTCACGCTGATCGGGCTGGGCTCGCTGCTGAACAACATTCCCGCCTCGGTCATCACCATCCGCTGGGGCGAGCGCTGGGCCATCATCGCCGCGGGCCTCTGGAGCGCGCTGGGCATGCTGCTCGCCGTGCTGCTGCCCGGCGTGGTGCCGCTGGCGATCGGCTGTTGCATGGTGGGCATGTCGCAGGCCATCTACAGCCTGGCGCGGCAGAGCTACCTGACCGAAGCCGTGCCCGCCGCCTACCGCGCGCGGGCCCTCTCCACGCTGGGCGGGGTGATGCGCATCGGCATGTTCATCGGCCCGTTTCTCTCGGCCGCGGCGGTGCATGCGTTCGGGCTCAAGGCCGCCTTCGTGGTGGGTATCTCCGGGGTGCTGGCGGCCGCAGCGGTGGGCGCCCGGCTGCCGGACCTGGTGGCGCCGCCGCGTCCCGAAGGCGCACCGCCCCCGGCGCCCGTCAGCCTGCGCTCCATCGTGGCGGACCACCGCCGGGTGTTCCTGACCCTGGGGCTGGGCGTGGCGCTGGTGAGCGCGGTGCGCGCCTCGCGCCAGGCGGTGATTCCGCTCTGGGCAGACCATCTGCTGCTGGCGCCTGCGGTCACGTCGCTGATCTACGGCATTGCGGGTGGCATCGAGATGCTGCTGTTCTACCCGGCCGGCCGGGTGATGGACCTCAAGGGCCGCCGCTGGGTGGCCGTGCCGTCGATGGTGATCATCGGCGTGGCGCTGCTGTTGATGCCCTTCACCTCCGGCTTCACGACGCTGCTGATCGCCGCCACGGCGATCGGCTTCGGCAACGGCATCGGCTCGGGGCTGATCATGACGCTGGGCGCGGATTTCTCGCCCCGCCACGGGCGCCCGTACTTCCTGGCCGTCTGGCGCTTTCTGTCGGACCTGGGCGGCGCCTGCGGGCCGGCGCTGCTGTCGGCCCTGGTGGCCACCGCCTCGCTGGCGGGCAGCATCGCCGTGACCGGCTTGCTGTCGCTGGCCGCGGCGGGGTTGCTGGGGTGGTGGATTCCGGCGGGGCGGCCCAAGGCGCGGCCCGCTGGTTCAGGTGCCCGGTAGCCGCTCTGTGCCCAGCGCCCGGGCCAGGCGCACGTCCAGGGGCAGGGGCTCGCCGGAGATGCGGGCGGCTAGCAGCTCGCCGCAGAGCTGCGACAGCGTGAGGCCGCGCGCGCCCATGGCGGCGCAGACCCAGAGGCCGGGCAGGTTCGCGGCATCCACCGGCCCCACGAAGGGCAGGCGGTCGGGCGCGGTGCAGCGCACGGCGGCCCAGTGGCGCGGCGCGGCGCCCGGGCCTGCGATGGCGGGCGAGAGCCCCGCTGCCAGCGCGGGCAGCAGCTGCTCCAGCTTGGCGGCGTTGACCGCATGGGCATCGGCCTGCTCCGCGGGCGTGGGCGGCAGCTGCGTTGCGCCGCGCTCGAAGGTCGAGCCCATGATCCAGAGGGCCTGTGCCTGCGGGCCGGCCTGGGGCACCAGGTTGCCGTGGCCGTTGACGGGGAAAGGGGGCCAGACGGCTGCGGAGCCGGGCTGCGGGCTCTCGGCGCGTAGGCCCCAGCTCACCTGCCCGCGCAGCGCGTTCAGCGGGTAGCGCGCGGGCAGCCAGGGGCGGCTGTCGTAGCCGGCGGCGATGACGACATGGGCGGCTTCGGCCAGCACGGCGCCGTCCGCATCCAGGGCCTGCCAGCGGGGGCTGCCGTCGGCGGCGGTGATGCGCTCCAGGCGGGCGACGGTGCTGTCGCCCTGCCACTGGATCGCGGGGTTGTCCAGCAGGGCCCGCACCAGCCGGGCGGGCCGCAGCCAGCCGGCGCGCGCATGCCAGCAGGCCACCGTGTCAGCCGGCAGGCCGGCGGCTTCGAGGGCGGCGGCATCGGCCGGGCGGCTCCATTGAGCGCCGGGGCCGGCGTGCCAGTCGGCGGGCAGGCGCAGCTTGCCGTCCAGTTCGCGTTCCAGCACGCCGCAGGCGCTCCAGTCGTCCCCTTCGGCGAGAGGCGCCGCCGCCAGGGCCTGCAGCGTGGCCCGCACGCCGCAGCGCGAGAGGCGCGAGAGCACGCTGTCGTCGGGCGAGACGTGCGGCGCGAATACGCCGGCCGGCAGGCCCGACGCGCCCCCGGCCGGCTCGGTGCCCCGGTCCAGCACCCGCACCTGCCAGCCGCGCCGGGCCAGGCTCGCGGCCACCGCCGCGCCCGAGAGGCCGCTGCCGATGACCAGGCAGTCGGCAGGCTGCGCCACGGGGGGGGCGATCGTGGCCTGCGGCAGGGCCGTGCGCGGCTCCCAGGCCGGGTCGAACGTGGCCTGCAGGTTGTCGCGCTTGGGCGGCGCGCCCGGCACCTTGCGCACGATGAAGCCGCATTGCGCGAGCGCATCGCGCACCGGGCGCGAGATGGTCCAGGTGGCCAGCCGGGTGCCGCGCCGGCAGCAGCGGGCCACGGCCTTGAGCAGTTGCGCGTCCCACATGCCGGGGTTGCGCTGGGGGCTGAAGCCGTCCAGATAGATGCTGTCGGCCTGCGGCATCTGCTGGCGCAGCATGGCCTGGGCGTCGCCCACGTAGAGTGTGAGCAGCACCCGGCCTTCCTCGAAGGCCAGCCGGTGCACACCCGGCAGCAGGCCCCACCACTGGGCGTGCAGCTGGCGCGCCAGGGGCAGCAGGTCGGGGTGGCTGGCGGCGGCGCGCAGCAGATCTTGAGCGCTCACGGGCCAGGCCTCGCACGAGACGAAGTGCAGCAGCCGGCAGCGCGCGGGATCGGCCCGCCAGGCAGCCCAGGTCACAAGGAAGTTGAGGCCAAAGCCGAAGCCCGTCTCCAGGATGCGCCACTGCGGCTGGCCGGCCCAGGCTTCAGGCAGGCCGCAGCCCTGGAAGAACGTGGAGCGCGCCTGCGTCAGGCCGCCGTCTTCGCTGTGATAGCGGTCGCCGAAGCGCGGGCTGTAGGGCGTGCCGTCAGGCATCCATTCGATGGGTTCGGACATGGGGCGGTGGGCGGTTTGGCCGGGGCTAGTCTTCCCAGCGCTGCTGGTACGAGAACACGGGCAGGCGCCACTGAAAGCGGATGGCCGCCATGCGCAGCGCCAGGCCTGCGGCGAAGCACACGGCGGTGCTGACGTCGTAGTGAATGTCCAGCGCGCTCAGGCCCAGGAACAGCAGGCACACGGTGAGCGAGACGCTGGCGTAGAGCTCGCGCCGGAACACCACCGGCACCTGGTTGCAGAGCACGTCGCGCAGGATGCCGCCGCTGATGCCGGTCAGCATGCCCGACAGGACGACCACCACGGGCGGGTAGTTCAGCTCCAGCGCCACGTTGCAGCCGATGAGCGAGAACGCGATCAGGCCCATGGCGTCGAGCAGCAGGAAGACGCGCTTCAGGTGGTGCATGTAGCGCGCCACCAGGGTGGTCAGCAGGCCCGCCGAGATCACCAGATAGACGTATTCGGGGTGCTGCGTCCAGCCGATGGGGTAGTGGCCCAGCACCATGTCGCGGAGGGTGCCCCCGCCCAGTGCGGTGACGAAGGCGATCACGGCCACGCCGAAGATGTCCATGTCGCGTTGGCCTGCCGCCAGCGCGCCCGACATGGCTTCAGCCGTGATGGCCACCAGGTAGATGGCCAGGATGACGGAGAACTGCGACGCCTGGAAGGAGTCGAGCAGGGAAACGGAAGGGAGCACGGCGTTGGAAATGTTTCGGGTGGCAGCCGCTGCGCGCTGCCGGTGGCGGCAGGTGCGAAGGGGCTTCCTTCAGTGCGGGGCGCGCATTGTAGGCGCGGCCTCAAGAC
>JBHIWE010000229.1:0-6563 GCA_041987645.1 Acidovorax sp.
GATGCCGAGGTGCATCAAGGCATCGGCGCATTTTTCGCCCTCGACCAGTACGATATCGTTGCTGGCAGCGATGGCAGGCAGGTTGTAGAGCGGTCGCGGCTCCGGCATCCGCATCGAGCGTGTTTTCACATCCCACGGGCGGTACTGCTTGCCGCCAGGCGGGTCATAACGGTACACGCAGGCCAGCAACGCGCCGTTGGCATCGTGGTAGTTCCACTTGGCGGTGGCGGGGCCCAGCTCATCGTGCGGCACGCTCGATGGCACCGTGATCGGCATGGCGACACGCGGCACCACCAACCAGTGACCGATGTCCTCCAGCAGCGCATCAAACTGCTGAGGAAGGATGAAGCCGCACACGGTGGCCCACAGCGCGAGCGCATCACCGGATTCGCCGGTGGCGAAGTCCAGCCACAGGCCGCGCTTTGCGCCATCGAGATCGACGACAAGGCTGTCGCCCGCATCACCCTGCACATTGCCAACGACAAATTGCGCGCCACGTCGCTTGCCGCGCGGCAGCAGGTAGGCCAGCGCCGATTCCAGTTGCTCGATCAGCCGGGCACGGATGTCCTCCTTCTCCAAGCGTGGCTCGACGGCGACCGCATCGTTGAAGTCGAACCACGGATACGCGACCGCTGTCCTGCTGATCGCCGAGGCCGTCTGCATCGAGGACATCAGCAGTGTTGGAACTGGGACAGTTCTTGGCCTGCCGTGCAGCGGCGCATCCGGCTCTGCTCGTGCTCCGCGATGGAGGTCAGCGGATACATCACGCGGCTGCCAAGCTTCAGGTACATCGGGCCCGTGCCCAGCGTGCGCCAGCGCTCGAGTGTCTTTTCGCTCATGCCCCAGCGAGCCGCCAACTGGCGTGGGGTGAGCAGGCCCGGATGTTCGATGGTGTTCATGGATTTCCTTTCTGGTCGTTGTGCCCTTGGCGTCCCTCACATTCCATCGGTGGGGGCTGCGCTGCGAGCGTTGCAACAGATTCTTCGTGGTTCCTGTCGTGGCGGCAAACACCCGAAATGGCCGAATCGTCGAAACCGCGGACAAACCGCCCATGCATTGCTCTATGTGGCTCATGGCTTCGGATGCACATCCGCAACAGATGGCCTCAAGCATCGCCGCAAAACCGTCTATCCGCAGCAGGTCCGAGTGCGCTGACGGGCGCTGTAGGGAGCGCTCGCACGCCAAAACACGCCCAAACCCGCTACGCCCAGATCGTCAGATCGTCTCTGTTTCGCCACCATTTCTGCTGTGCACGTTGCACTTCCTCAACCCACAACGGAGAACACGGTGAGCCATTCCAATCTGTCCCATTTGCATCCTGTCTGGCGCAAGGCGCTGGGCCTTCAAGAACCCGATGCCGTCCAGACGTTGGACGCCACCTCGCCCTGGGCCCGAACGGATTTGGCGCAGGCCGTTGCGGTGATGACCGCCACCTCTACAGCTCCATCCGGTACTCACCACGGTTGGCAGGCCACGAACCGTCCGCACCGCCCCGGCGCGCCCGTGGCCATCAAGAAGCCGCTCGGCCCTGGCCTGTGGGCAAGCACCGTGGCCAGACCGGGAGATGCCCGCTATCCCGCCGAGTTCCTCACCCATTCCTGATTCACGACCAACGGAGCCCCGACCATGAAATTCAATCCCTTCAGCAAGAAGACCTCCACCGGCTATTACGAGCGCATCAAGGTCGAGTTCGCCGAAGTGAAGCTGCAGCTCGAGGAAGCGCAGGCCGCAGCCAACGAAGCGAAGGCCGATGCCGAAGCAAAGGCGAAACACGCCTTCGAACTGGAGCAGCGCGGCAACCAGCATTCCGTCTCAGAGCAGGAGCGCCGTGCGCGGCTGGCGTTCAGTGCAGCCCAGAACAACGCTGGTGACCTGGAGCGCAAGCTCAGCCCGCTCAAAACCAAGCTCAACGAACTGCGCCACATCATCGAAGCGCCGGGCAAGCTGGAGAGCGCACGCACAGTCATCATCGAATTGCGTCGTCGTCGAAACGCCCTTCAGACCGATCGCGAGCAGCACGCCAGCCTCATCGCCAAGCTGCAGAAACGTATCGACGAACTGGAGCAGCGCATCGCCGCCGAGACCCTGTCCGCCAGCGAAACGATGGCGGCTGCTGAGGGCGAGTTCGTCTTACCCGAGGCACTGACAAAACTCGATGTCGAACTGCGTGTGGCGCGCGCCACGCTGGAGAACGTCACCGGCAAGGTGCAGGCACTAGATATCGATATCGCCGCCATCCCAAATCAGCTCCGGGAGGCCGAACGCTCGTTCGAGCACGCCCAAGCCACGGCGGCCAAGATCGAGCTCCACGAGCAGTTGCAACACCTCTATGACGTGCTGGCCCGCGCCTCTGTCGCGGATCACGCCTGTGGCTACCGCAGTCACCGCGAAAGCAAGTACGAGATCGATATTCCGCACGAGTACATCGAAGCCGCCCGCGCGAAGCTGGCGTCGGAAATGCCAGGTGCGTGATTCATGGGGCAGGCGGCGGGCAGTCGTGGCATATCCGCCGTCCGCCTCGGACTGGAACTTGGTCGCATCCGCCAGTCCGACTCTGCCCATGCCACGTGAGGCCCACCGGTGCCAAGCGCGAAAGGCATCGTGCAAACCGGTATCCGTTCAACCCGATCCCATCCTGGAACTGGAGGCCATCCCGTGCGCCATCACATCATTCATTCCCTCGGCCAGCACGCCTCGTCGATGCAGGTCGAAGTCCTGCTGTGGTTCGCTGCGGGTCACGACGTGCTGTGGATTCCCATCGTCGAGGTTGGCGACGAGCCAGACGCCATCGTGCGAGCGCAGGCCGAAGCCGCCACCCTCGGCAAACCCCACCTACTGCAAAGCATCGAAGAATTTGCCCGTCTGCCCGATGGCGTGCGGGGCTGGGTGTTTCCGGCGCATCTCGACGACACCTGCGTTGTCGCGCAGCGCATCGGCAGTGAGGTGACGTTCGGCACGCTGTGCCACCCGATCACGGGCGAGGCCATCAGCTACCGCACCGATACGGAGTCCGCTGTCGGATTCGCGCCGCCGCCCTTGACTGAACAGCCACAGAGCACGGTTTGACCTTGGCTTTTGCCCGCCACAGCGCCTGAATGCGGATGTCTCAACCACAGGAGATTCCTCGATGACCAGAAACCCCAACACGGGCGTCGGCACCGTGTCGGCGCAAATCGCGGCTTTGCCCGCCTTGCCGATGGCCGAACTGTGGGCGCTGTGGGATCAGCACTTTCCCCGGCGGCCCAAGCACATCAATCGCCCCTTCCTTGAATCCCGGCTGGCCCACCGGATTCAGGAGATAGCCTACGGCGCGGTGCCGACCGGCATCCGCCGCCATCTGGTCGAGGCCGGTGCCGCGCATTCCAAGATCAAGCACCGGCTGGAACCGGCTGCGGGTGAGAGCCGCCAGAAGCACCTGATGCCCGGCACGGTGCTGATCCGCGAATGGGACGAACGCGAGCATCGCGTCGTCGTCACGCCGGATGGTGAATGCGAGTACGCAGGCCAGACGTTTCGCAGCCTGTCGGCGGTGGCTCGGCACATCACGGGCGTGCAGTGGAACGGGCCGCGATTTTTCGGCCTGCGCGGCCAGAAGGCGGGTGTCCAATGAACTTTCCGCTCGTGCCCCCGAAACGCTGCGCCGTCTATTGCCGCGTGTCCAGCGACGAACGCCTTGACCAGTCCTTCAACTCCATCGATGCACAGCGCGAGGCAGGCCGCGCCTACATCCACAGCCAGCGTGCCGAAGGGTGGATTCCGGTCGGCGACGACTTCGAGGATGGCGGCTACTCGGGCGGCAATATGGAACGGCCTGCGTTGCGCCGCCTGCTCGCCGACATCGAGCACGGCAAGGTGGATGTCGTGGTGGTCTACAAGATCGACCGGCTCTCGCGCTCGTTGTCCGACTTCGCGAGGATGGTCGAGGTGTTCGACCGACGCGGCGTGTCGTTCGTGTCGGTGACGCAGCAGTTCAACACCACCACATCGATGGGGCGGCTGATGCTCAACGTGCTGCTGTCCTTCGCCCAGTTTGAGCGCGAGGTCACCGGCGAGCGCATCCGCGACAAGATCGCCGCCAGCAAGCGCAAAGGGATGTGGATGGGCGGGCCGTTACCACTGGGCTACGACGTGGTCGAGCGCAAGCTCGTCGTTAACGAGAAGGAAGCGGCGCTGGTGCGGCGCATCTTCGACGACTTCGTGAACGTCGGCTCCACCACGACGATGGCCAAAACCTACGCCGCCGAAGGGCTGTTGAGCAAGGTGGGCAAGCCGCTGACCAAGCAGACGATGTACAAGCTGCTGCACAACCGGATGTACCTTGGCGAGATCAATCACCGGGGCCAGAGCTACCCCGGCGAGCATCAGGCACTCATCACGCAGGCGCAGTGGGATGCCGTCCACGCGCTGATCGAAACGGATGCGCGGCAACGCAAGCGAGTGGCGCGCGGCGAGGCCGAACCCTTGCTGTCGGGGCTGCTGTTCACCGACGACGGCGAGAAACTGATGCCGACCTACACCAACAAGAAGGGCAAGCGGTATTGCTACTACACGCCGGTGTTGCACCGGCGCATGGGTGCGTGGGCCAGTCGGCACGGGTCCTTGCCCGCCGAGCCCATCGAGGCGCTGGTTGTCGAGCAGATCGTGATGGCGCTGCAAGCCCCACACATCGTGCAGCGGGTTGTGGATCGGATGCACGTCATTCGGCCCGATCTCGACGAACCGCAGGTGGTGCTGCCGATGCGCAACCTCGCGGCGATGTGGCCCACGCTCTATCCCGCCGAGCAGCGGCGGCTGTCGCAGTTGCTGATCGAGCGGGTGGTGCTGGGTGACGACGGGCTGGAAATCGTGTGGCGCGACCTCGGTTGGCAGGAGCTCGCGGTGGATCTGCTGCCCGGCACCGTCGGCGCGGAGTTGCAGGAACTTGAAGCGGAGGATGTGTGAAGAACAAACCCAAGATCGAGGCCACCGGGTTGGCGGTCAGGCGCGAGCGGCGCGACGGCGATGAAATCCGGCTGACGACCTTCATCCCGATCAAGATCAGGAAGCGTGGCGGCCGGGCCGTGGTGGTGCGGCCTGCGGTGGCGCAGGTGCAGGCCAAGACGGCCGCCGTGCACGACCAGCCCTTGCTGACGGCGCTGTCTCGGGCGTTCTACTGGCAGCAGCTGCTCGACGACGGTGTGGTCGAAACCGGCAGCGAGATCGCCAAGCGCGAAGGCTTGCACCATTCCACGGTCAACGAACTGCTGCGCCTGACGCTGCTGGAGCCGGACATCGTGAAGGCGATCTATGCGGGGCAGCAGCCCCGCTGCATGAGCCTGCTGTGGTTCCAGCGCAACCCGTTGCCGGTGGACTGGACGGCGCAACGTAGGGTGGTGGCACGGTTCGATTCTTGATCGGCGGGCGGGGTTGACGGCGAACCAGGGCGCGTAAGTGGTTGATTTTGGCGGCTAGGAGCTGCGACTACCCGCAAGCCAAACAGAGACAGAGACGACTCTGGGCGGGAAAAACGCCGGTTTTGGAGCCGAGCGGCAGGATGGCATCCGCAAGCCCATCGGCCGGAACCCCGCGTGGCTTGGGGATTTCAGGCAAGAAAAAGGGCCCGGAGACTATCCGAGCCCTTGTAGATGGTGGTGGAACACGGAACCGAACCCGCGTCCGTAATCCGAACTAAATAGTAACGCCTTGGCCTTGAGGACGTGGATTCGATGATTTGGCCAAAATCGTCCTGCGCTGCCACTGGGCTTCTTGGGTAGCGCGATCCGCAGCGACGACTGGGCCATTCCGCACATTGGCCTGAGCAGTCTCGGGGAAATCGTCGGCTGGGCGCGCCCAGACGAGTTTCCACCAAGGAACATGCGGACGAGCAAGGGGCTGCGGGCGCTCGGTTACAACGTGAGGATCGGTGTTTGATCTGCGGCCGTGGGCGGCGCCCGCAAGGTCCCGATCAACCCACCGTCCCCTGCGCCGGACCGGCCCGCCCTGGCATACCGTCCTTGAAGATTTGAGTCACATCAATCGCCCAGCAGGTCGCTGGATGTTGACTCTTGACTTTCGGCATGTTAGGCGCAATATCTTGCAAAGTCTTGCAAGAATTTCCTCGAGCGAGGCCGCGTGACGACGGAACTTGTGGGGGTGGTATGACAGCGCGCCAGCAGGCGATCTTCACACTCGACGAGTTGGCTACCTACTTAAAGGTCGGCAAGCGGACGCTTTACCGGCTCGCCGCGCACGGGGAAATTCCGGCCTTCAAGGTCGGCGGGACGTGGCGGTTTCGTCAAAGTGAAATCGATCAATGGATCAATGATCAGATCCAAGCAGGCAGAAAGAAGGAGGTGATACGCACAGATGAGCAGCCGAAGTCAGCGAAACATCCCGTGTTGCCTGGGCGCGCTATCCATAGCCGCAGGCAAACGGATTGAGTGAGTCTTCAATTGATTTCTGGAGGTGTGACATGGACATTGATTTCAAGAAATTGGCTCCCTGGAACTGGTTCAAGAAGGAGCAGGAAGAACAACAGAGCACTGCCTCGCTGCCGGTGCAGCGCAATGACCTGCCGGTGGCGG
>JBHIWE010000230.1:0-6552 GCA_041987645.1 Acidovorax sp.
CCACGAGTTGCGCACGCCCATGAACGCCGTGCTCGGCTTCACGCAGCTCATGCAGATGGACACGCACGAGCCGCTGCCAGCCGGCCAGCGGGCCCGAGCACAGCAGATCGCCCAGGCGGGCTGGCATCTGCTGGAGATGATCAACGACACGCTGGACCTGTCGCGCATCGAGGCCGGCTCGCTGCGGCTGGAACTGGCGCCGCTGGCGCTGCCGCCGCTGCTGGCGCGCGCGCTGGCGCTGGTGCAGCAGACCGCCGCCGAGCGCGGCCTGGCCATCAGCCAGCGCCTGGCCCCGGACGCGCTGCGGCTGACCGGCGACGCCACCCGCGTGACGCAGGTGCTGACCAACCTGCTCAGCAATGCCGTCAAGTACAACCGCCCCGGCGGCAGCGGAACCATCGGCGCTGCCGCCGTCGCCAAGGCGCAGCCCGACGGCTATACGTTGCTGCTGGATGCCACGGCTTTCACGGTCAACCCCAGCCTGTTCGCCAAGCTGCCTTACGACACGGCCAAGGACTTCGCTCCCATCTCGCTCGTCATGCAGGCGCCGCTGCTGATGGTGGTGCCCGCCGCGTCGCCGTTCAAGGCCGTGGCCGAAGTGGTGCAGGCCGCCAAGGCGCAGCCGGGGCGACTGACCTATGCATCGGCCGGCAACGGAGGCGCGCAGCACTTGGCCGGCGAGTTGTTCAAGCAAGGCGCGCACGTGTCGATGACGCACATTCCCTACCGCGGCGGCGCGCCCGCGCTCACCGACCTGATCGGCGGACAGGTGGATCTGATGTTCAGCGCCACCACGGCCAGCGGGCCGTTCGTCAAGAGCGGCAAGCTGCGAGCGCTGGCGGTGACTTCGGCCCAGCGCGCGCCGGGCTGGGAACAGGTGCCCACGGTGGCGGAGTCCGGTCTGCCGGGCTTCCAGGTCAATGAGTGGAACGGCCTGTTCGCGCCCGCGGCCACGCCTCAGCCCATCCTGCAGCGCTTGGAGACGGAAACCCGCGCCATCGTCGCTAGCCCCGAAATGAAGAAGCGCTTCGTGGAACTGGGTGTGCAGGGCGTCGGGTCCAGCGCGCAGGAGTTCAAGGCGTTCATTCAATCGGAAACCGCGCAGTGGGCGCGCGTGATCCGCACGAGCGGCATCCGCATGGATTGACGCACGCCCGGGCCGCAACACGCGGCACCCGACCCGCGCACCGAATGACACACAGAAGGAGACAGATTCCATGAACCGCATGCAATTCCCCCTGGGCACCGCTCTCATGCTGGCCTGCATCGCCGGCAGCGTGCAGGCGCAAACGGCCTATCCCGACAAGCCCGTCAAGATCGTGGTGCCTTATCCACCCGGCGGCGCCGTGGATCAGGTGACGCGCCGCATCGCGCAGAAGCTCACCGAGCAGACCGGCCAGAGCTTTTTCGTGGAGAACAAGGCCGGCGCCACCGGCACCATCGGTGCGGCGCAGGTGGCACGTTCGCCCGCCGATGGCTACACGCTCATGGCCAACGACACGACCTACTCGATCCTGCCGCAAGTCTTCCGGAAGTTGCCATGGGACCACGCCCAGGACCTGGTGCCCGTGGCCGGCTTCAACTTCGCTCCCACCGCGGTGGTCGTGCCGGCTGGCTCGCCATTCAAGACACTGGCGGACATGGTGGCTTATTCGCAAGCCCATCCCGGCAAGCTGAACTACGGCACCGGCGGCCCTGGCACCATGCCGCACTTCGCCACAGCGGCGCTCGAGGGCGCCAGTGGATTGAAGGCCACGCACGTGCCATTCAAGGGCGCGGGCGAGGCCACGATGGCACTGCTGAGCGGCACCATCGACTTCCAGATCGCCTCCACCCCCGGCGTGATGGGGCAGGTGCGTGGCGGCAAGGTGCGGCTGCTGGCCGTGAGCGGCGACCAGCGCGTGAAGGCGCTGCCCGACGTTCCCACCTTCGCGCAGGCCGGTGTACCCGGATACAAGGTTGTCAACTTCACGGGGCTGTGGGCTCCCCGGGGCACGCCCGGGGCCGTGCTGGAAAAGCTCCGCAGCGAGATCGCCTCGGCCATGGCCAGCAGCGACGTGCAGGCGTTCGCCGACGATCTGGGCGCTGTGCCCCGCGTGGTGAGCGGCAAGGCGTTCAGCGACAAGCTCCAGACTGATGGCCAGCTGTGGGAGGCCGTGGCCGCCAAGGTGAGCATCGACAAGCAGTGACGGCATTCGCGCTGGCGTGCATTCATCCTACGAGGCGGCGCCCAGTGCCTGGGCCGCAGGCTGAACCCCATGAGACACGATGAATCTTCCCGATCTCTCTGAGTCCGTGCCCCATTCGGTGGGAACGAACCGTCCCTCGCGCGCACTGCCCGCGCTGGCCTGCGACAGCCACATGCACATCTTCGACCGGCGGTTCGCGCCTTCGCCGCACTGGCCGCGCGTACCGCCCGACGCGCCGGTAGCCGCCTACCGCAGGCTGCAGCAGCGCCTGGGCACGTCGCGCGCGGTGGTGGTCACGCCGTCCACCTACGGCACCGACAACGCCTGTACCCTCGACGCGCTGGACCAGTTGGGCGACGGCGCGCGCGGCGTGGCCGTGGTCGGGCAGGACGTCTCTGACGCCGAACTGTCCCGCCTAGCGGCGCGGCGGGTACGCGGGCTGCGCGTCAACTTCGTCTCGCCGCAGTCCTGGGGCGAGACCACGCCCGACATGCTGGCCCGCCTGGCGCGGCAGGTGGCCGGCCACCCGGACTGCTCCGGCTGGCACATCCAGGTGTTCGCCCAGCCGGAGCAGATCGTGGCGCTGGCGCACCTGCTGCGGACATTGCCCCTGCCGCTGGTCATAGACCACCTGGGGCGCATCGACCCGGCCGAAGGCACGGCCTGCGCGGCCTACGGCGTGCTGAGGGAGTTGCTGGACGACGGCAACACCTGGGTCAAGCTCTCGGGCGCCTACATGCGGTCTGCGGTTCACGGCCCCGGCTATGCGGATACGCTGTCTCTGGGGCGCGCGCTGGCACAGGCCGCGCCCGAGCGGCTTGTGTGGGGCAGCGACTGGCCGCATACCACCGAGGCGCCCGGCACCGTGGACGATGCGGCGCTGGTAGATCTGCTGCGGGCGTGGTCCGGCTCCGACGCCGCCATGGACCGCATCCTGGTCGACAACCCGGCGCGGCTCTACGGTTTCGGTACCGCGGCCTGACCGCTCGGCCGCGCGGGCAATCGAAGCTGCCGCGGTGCACCGCTGTTTTCAACGAAAGGAATCCGTCTTCATGTTCTTGCTGCAAGCTCCCCAGATCCGAGAGCTGGACATCTTCACGGCCATGCCCGCATCCCTGCGGCGCCCTGAGCGCAGCGACTGGGCCGACGCCAACCGCGGCGGCACGGTCACGGACTCGTTCCTCGAAGGCCCGGTATTCGACGGCGCCGGCAACCTCTACGTGAGCGATATCCCCTGGGGCCGTGTCTTCCGCATCGATCCGCAGGGTGCCTGGAGTCTCGTGGCCGAGTACGACGGTGAGCCCAACGGCATGAAGTTCCTCGATGCCGGCACGCTGCTCATCACCGACTACAAGAACGGGCTGATGCGGCTGGACGTCGCCACCGGCCTGGTGTCGCCGTACCTGCAGCGCCGCAACAGCGAGCGCTTCAAGGGGGTGAACGACCTGGTCTTCGATGCGGAAGGCAACCTGTATTTCACCGACCAGGGGCAGAGCGGCCTGCACGATCCTTCCGGACGCCTCTATCGCCTGCGGCCCAACGGCCAGCTCGACCTGCTGCTGCACAACGTGCCCAGTCCCAACGGCGTTGCGCTCTCGCCCGACGGCCGGGTGCTGTACCTGGCCGTCACGCGCGGCAACTGCGTCTGGCGCGTGCCGCTGCTGCCCGATGGCAGCGTGGCGAAGGTGAGCCAGTTCTTCACGTCCTACGGACCCAGCGGCCCGGACGGGCTGGCGGTGGACGCGGAGGGCAGGGTGCTGGTCGCCAACCCGGGCCTGGGCGTGGTGTGGGTGCTCAACGGCCGGGCCGAGCCGGAACTGATGCTGCGCGGTGTCCCCGGCAGCTCCACCACCAACCTCGCCTTCGGCGGTGCCGACCGCCGCACCGTCTATGTGACGGACTCCACGCACGGCCGCGTGCTGCGCACGGCCCTTGAAGCGCCAGGACTGCCTCTGCATGGCGGCCTGCCAGCCTGACCGAATCGGCCGCAGGAAGGCCCGCATCGGCCCGGGAGCATCCACCCCGTGCGTTTGGAAAAATCTATTTCCGGCATGCAATTTATTGGCTATGCGGCAGGAGGTGTCTTCTCTAGCATTCAGGTCATTCCATCAGCCAGAGGAGTCTCCCCATGACGCAAGAAGCAAGCAAATGCCCCTTCCACGCCGCAGCCGCCAACGGTGGCACCATCAACAAGGACTGGTGGCCCAACCAGTTGCGCGTCGATCTGCTGAATCAGCACTCGGCTAAGTCCGACCCGCTGGGCGGCACCTTCAACTACGCTGAAGAGTTCAAGAAGCTCGACTTCGAAGCCCTCAAGCGCGACCTGCGCGCCCTGATGACGGATTCGCAGGACTGGTGGCCCGCCGACTTCGGCCACTACGGCCCGCAGTTCGTGCGCATGGCCTGGCATTCCGCCGGCACGTATCGCACGGGTGACGGCCGTGGCGGCGCCGGCCGCGGCCAGCAGCGTTTCGCCCCCCTCAACAGCTGGCCCGATAACGTCAACATCGACAAGTCGCGCCGCCTGCTTTGGCCCATCAAGCAGAAGTATGGCCAGAAGATTTCCTGGGCCGACCTGCTGGTGCTGACCGGGAACGTGGCGCTGGAAACCATGGGCTTTCGTACCTTCGGCTTCGCTGGCGGCCGTGAAGACACCTGGGAACCCGATCAGGACGTGTACTGGGGCAGCGAAAAGACCTGGCTGGGCGGCGATAGCCGTTACGGCAAGGGCAAGCCCGGCGACGGCACCCTGGTGGCTGAACCCGCCATGCACGGCCACGAGAAGGATCGCGTGCTCGAAAACCCCCTGGCCGCCGTGCAGATGGGCCTGATCTACGTGAACCCCGAAGGCCCCGAAGGCAACCCCGACCCGGTCGCCGCCGCGCACGACATCCGCGAGACCTTCGCGCGCATTGCCATGAACGACGAGGAAACCGTCGCGCTGATCGCCGGAGGCCACACCTTCGGCAAGACCCACGGCGCCGGCCCGGCTGATCACGTGGGCGCCGAGCCCGAAGCCGCAGGCCTGGAGCAGCAGGGCCTGGGCTGGGCCAGCAGCTTCGGCTCCGGCAAGGCGGGCGACGCCATCACCAGCGGCCTGGAAGTCACCTGGACCAGCACCCCCGCGCAGTGGGGCAACGAGTTCTTCGAGAATTTGTTCAAGTTCGAATGGGAGCTGACCAAGAGCCCGGCTGGCGCCCACCAGTGGCAAGCCAAGAACGCTCCCGCGACCATCCCCGACGCGCATGATCCTTCGAAAAAGCGCGTGCCGACCATGCTCACGACCGATCTGTCGCTGCGCTTTGACCCAGCCTACGAGAAGATCTCGCGCCGTTTTCTGGAGAACCCGCAGGCCTTCGCCGAAGCCTTCGCCCGCGCCTGGTTCAAGCTGACCCACCGCGACATGGGCCCGCGCGCCCGCTACCTCGGCCCCGAAGTGCCGAAGGAAGAACTGGTCTGGCAAGACCCGATCCCGGCCGTCACCCATGATCTGATCGATGCTGCCGACGTGGCCGTCCTCAAGGAGCGCGTGCTGGCCTCCGGCCTCACGGTGCAGGAACTGGTCGGCACGGCCTGGGCCTCGGCCTCCACGTTCCGCGGCTCCGACAAGCGTGGCGGCGCCAACGGTGCGCGCATCCGCCTGGCACCGCAGAAGGACTGGGCCGTCAACCAGCCCGAGCAGCTGGCCCGCGTGCTGCAGGTGCTCGAAGGCATCCAGCGCGAATTCAACAAGGGCACCGACGGCGACAAGCGCATCTCGCTGGCCGACCTGATCGTGCTGGCGGGCGCCGCTGGCGTGGAACAGGCCGCCAAGGCCGCTGGCGTGGAGGTCGCCGTGCCGTTCCACCCGGGCCGTGCCGATGCCCGCCAGGACCAGACCGACGTGGAATCGTTCTCGGTGCTGGAGCCGGTGGCCGATGGTTTCCGCAACTACACCAAGGCCCGCTACAGCGTGCAGGCCGAGGTGCTGCTGCTGGACAAAGCCCAGCTGCTGACCCTGACGGCTCCCGAGATGACGGTGCTGGTTGGCGGCCTGCGTGCCATCAACATCAACGTGGGTGGCGCTGCGCACGGTGTCTTCACCGCCACCCCGGGGGCGCTCCAGGGGAAACGGTGAATTAACGCCCGCCTCGCGCCAAGTTTCACCGCCGATTTCACCACCTTCACCCGGCAGACAACCCTGCCCTACCCCACCGGGTCAGAAACGGTTATCCTAGAGACGGCTTGGCGGCTGTTTTCCCGGGAGCTTACGCCGGGTCGTTCCTTCCGGCTATTAGGCGTCGGCGTTTCCGGGTTTACTGAAGATGAAGAATTCCAGCTTCCGCTGTTTGGGGAGGAGCAACTGATCGGAGACGGCGCCACG
>JBHIWE010000231.1:0-6526 GCA_041987645.1 Acidovorax sp.
GGGCAGCGGGCCGTAGTGCTTGACCACGTCGGCCTTGTACTGGATCTCGTTGTTGACGATGTTGAGTGTGGAGTCGATGCCCGCGTGCAGGTCCACGCTCTCCCATTCCTGGCGGGCGTCCACGCGGGAAAAGTCCTTGAGGTCCTGCACGATCTTTCGCACGCGCTGGATGCCGTCGCGCGACTCGCCCATCAGGTTGGGGATGTCTTCCTTGAGGTACTTGATGTCCAGCTCGGCCTTGAGCTGGCGGATGCGCGCCAGCGTGTTGCCGTCGCCGATATGGGGCTCGGCCTTTTCGTAGGCGTCCAGCATCTGGAAGAGGTCATCGAGGTACTGTTCCAGCGTGCCGAAGTTGGAGAAGATGAAGCCGATGGGGTTATTGATTTCGTGCGCCACGCCGGCGGCGAGCTGCCCGATGGAGGCGAGCTTTTCGGACTGCATGAGCTTGCTCCGCGCATCCGACAGCTTGCTGTTGAGCTCCTGGAGGTCCTTGTTGGCCTTGAGCAGATCGCCCGCGATGGAGCGGATCTGCTCGTCCGACATTTCAGCCAGCTTCGCGGCATGGACCGGCGTGGAAAGGGCGAGGGATGTCATGTCGTCGTCTCCTTCGAGAGGCTGAGCAGGGACTGCAGTTCGTTAAATTCGCTTTCTATGCGGGCGAACAGGGCCGGCAGGTCATCTTCGGGCACGTTCAGCCGTTCCCACGCCATGGGATTCACGTCGGGGACGGCCTCGGTGTCCGCACAGGCGAGGTCCAGCGCGTGGGTGATGGCGTTGGCGGCGTGCACCACGTCGATCAACGATACCGGGCCCGCGGGCGGCGGGTGATGGTGGCCGGCGATCGCTTCCACGATGTCGCTGCCGAAGCGCCAGTGGCGGCACACCCATTCGCCCAATTCGGTGTGGTCTATGCCGAGCAGGAGGAGCTCCGCCTCGCAGTGGGACAGGTCGTTCTGTTCGGCCCAGGCGATGGCCTGCGCTGCTTCCACGGGATAGTGCCGGATCACCACCAGGCGGCCCACGTCGTGCAGCAGGCCGGCTGTAAAGGCGGCCGCGCTGTCCAGTCCCGCCAGCAGGGCGAGATGGCGCGATGCGACCGCGCAGCCGATGGAGTGACGCCAGAGCGTATTCATGGGCAGCGACTGTCCGTGGAGCTTGTTGAAGTGCATGGCGAGCGCCGCGGCGATCACCAAACCGCCGAGCTGCCGCAGGCCCAGGACATTGATCGCGTCGCGCACCGAGCCGATGCGCCCAGAAAGGCCGTAGAGCGGCGAATTGGCCAGCTGCAGCACCTTGATGGACAGGGCCTGGTCGAGCCGAAGGGTATTGGAGATGACCTCGATCGGGACTTCCTGCCGCAGCAGCCGCATGAGTTCCTGCACCACGGTGGGCAGGGAGGGTAGCGAGCGGATGTCGCGTGCCAGGGCTTCGCGGTCCAGCGCCAGGGGGGCGGGGATGCCTGTCATGGAAGGGGGACCTCCCGGTAGATGAACAGCGACTTCTGCAATACGTGCGGATGCCGCTGGATTCGGCGAAAGAGGTAGTTCAGGCGCTGTGCCAGGGCCTGCACGGCCACCGCGTCGCCGGGAGGCGCGGTGGCCGGCATGGCGGGGTTGTCTGCACACATCGCTTCCGATGCCGCGGCATGGCCACTGCGGGGAGGCTCCGGCGGGAGGGGTGGGGGAATGTCCATGGCCTGGGTCCTTGTCTGCTTTCTGGGGCGGCTGGGTGCTTGAAGCGTGCGCAGTTCTTTATTCCCTGTGCTCCACCTGGCTGGCGGATGCTGGCGGGGCAGCGGCAGAGCCCACCGGGGCCCCGCCTTTCGCCGGGTGCGGCTCGCGGTGGCGCTGTGTGAGTACCACCAGCAGCCCGCGTGGCCCGGAGTCGGCAAGGGCACGCACCTTCATGCTCCAGTGCGCGCCCTGCCAATGCAGGGGCGGCGACTTCGCGTCCGGCAGACCGGTGGCCAGGCCTGCACCCGGCTGGGGAAGGTCTTGCTGCAGCACCTCGGCCGCAGATTCCCCCAGCAGCGGGGTGGACAGGCCCAAGGTACGCTGCGCTTCCTGGTTGGCCAGCACGATGGTGCCGTCTGGGTCGATGCCCAGCAGGGGGACCGGCAACTGCTCCACCAGATCGCGTACCGCATCGGCGCGGGCGCTTTCCTGGTCGATCTGCTGCTGTCGCGAGCCCAGCACCCGCTCCAGCCTTTCATTGGCGGCCGCCAGCGCTTCGCTCGCGGTGACCACCGCCGATGCGAGGCGCTTGTTCTCGTCGGCCATCTCCTTATGGGCGAAGGCTTCCCGAACATGCACCAGCAGGCGCTGGTCGTCCCAGGGTTTGGTCAGGAAGCGGTAGATGGCTCCTTCGTTCACCGCATCGGTGATGGATTGCAGCTCGGTATAGCCGGACAGCACCATGCGCACGGTGTCGGGATACAGCTCCTTGGCACGGCGCAGGAACTCCACCCCCGTCATGCCTGGCATGCGTTGGTCTGACAGCACCACGTCCACATCGCATTCGGCCATGCGCTGCAGCCCTTCGGTTCCGCTGCTGGCCGTAGCGATGCGGTAGCCCTCGCGCCGGAAGAGGCGGCGCAGGGCCGAGACGATGTTGGGCTCGTCGTCCACCAGCAGCAGCGTGCGCTCGCGTCGGCGTGTGAGAAGGTGGTCAGGCAGACGCACCCGGTCGGACAGCATCTGCGCCATCCCCTGCGCGTCAACGGGATCGGCCAGCACGGGGCCCTGCATGCGGTCGCAGCCGTTGGCGATCAGCAGCGTGAGCTGGCCGGTCGTTTCCACGCCGTCGGCCAGCACCTTCATCTGCAGGCTGTGGGCCATGTTGATGATGGCGCGGGTCAGCGAGACGTCGCCCGTGGCCGCGGTCACGTCGGGCACGCACGAGCGATGGACCTTGATCACGTCCACCGGCAGGGTGCGCAGCAGGCTCAGATTGGTGAAGCCGGCGCCGAAGTCGCCCAGCGAGATCTCCAGCCCCAGGCCGCGCAGCTCGGTGAGCGTGCGCACGAGAGCGGGCGATGCATTGATGAGCGCGTGTTCGCTGATCTCGACGCCCAGCGCCTGGGGAGTCAGCCCGTGGCTGGACAAGGAGGTGCGCAGCTTGTCCGCCATATCGGGCTGCTGCAGCTCCAGCAGCGAGACGCGCAGGGACAGCCGGGGGGCACGCACGCCGGCCTGCTCCCACGCGCGTAGCTGGCGACAGGCGGCATCGCGCTTCCAGTCGCCCAGCATGACGATCAGGCCGGTCTGCATCGCCACGGGCATGAATTCACTGCCCGGTACGACCCCCAGTTCCTGGCTGTGCCAGCGCAGCACGAGCTGCATGCCCGCGATGTCGCCGGTGGTCAGATCGGCTTGCAGCAGGTAGCTGAGCGTCAGCTCGTCGCGCTCTACCGCGTGGCGCAATCCGGATTCGATGGCCAGCTTGCGCAGGGCCATGGTCCGGGTAGCTGGGGTATACACGGCCACCTGCTCGCCACTGGCATCAATGCCCATGCGCGCGGTCTGCGCCGCCTCCAGCAGGCCCCCTGCGCCGCCGGCGTCTTCGGGAAAGCGGGCTACGCCCACCCGCGCGCCGGGCACTATCTCGACCGAGCCCAGGCGCTCGGCCTGGGACAGGGCCTGCACGACATCCCGGGCCTGCTTGAAGCCCTTTGGGTCCAGCACACTGCTTTCCGGACTGAGCAGGAGGGCGAATTCGCCCCCGTCCACACGCGCCACGGTGTCGCCCGGGCCGGCCAGGGTGCACAGGCGCGCCGCCACGGCCATGGCCATGGCGTCGCCAGCGCCGTAGCCCATGGCCTGCTTGAGCTGATCCACTTGATCGACCTGGATGGACAGCAGCAGGAAGGGTTGGGGATTCCACTTCGAACTGTGCACCGCGGCATCGATGCGGTCCAGCAGCTGCGTGCGGTTGGCGAGCCCGGTCACTTCGTCGTGGTTGGCCAGCTCCTGAATGCGCTGTTCGGCTTCGCGCTGGGCGGTGATGTCCTGGATGATGAGGTAGCCGTGGCGGCGGCCCGATGGGTCCGTCTCCACCATGCCGCGCTGCAGCACTTCGAGCCGCGTGCCATCGGCTCGCAGCAGCCGGTGCTGGAACTCGAACGGTTCATCAGGCAGGGCCCCGCGCCAGATGGAGGCCGCATAGCCGCGCTCATTGGGCGGCACGCAGCGCAGGAGGCGCCAGCTGGGCCAGGCATCGGGCTGGAAGGGCTGGCCCAGCAAGGCATGCAGGCCCTTGGACAGCACGGCCTTGCCATGGTCAAGGTCGAGTTCCGCGGAACCGCTGCGCCCCATGGTCTCGGTCTGCTCGAGCATGCGGGCGCGCCATTGCGACGAAAACGCGATCTGCGCCCGTTGCGGGTCGTCCACGACGGTGATGAGTTCGGCATGCTCGCCCAGGGCTGGCAGCTGTCGGGAATAAGCCCGGCCATTGAAGACCATACCGCAGGAGTCCGTGCTGCTCACATGCCGTTGGCTGCGGCCGATGCCTCGCAGCTGGGGCCATAGGGCAGGCCACTGCTGCTGCAGCCAGCTGGCGGGGCGCTCTGCATCGTCGGCGCTGGCGCCCAGCAGTTCCGCGAACCGCGCGTTGATGAGTTGCGGGGCGCCTTCCACCATGAGGCACAGCCCCATGGGCGTCGCATCGAATATCTGCTGCTTGAGACGCTCCACCTCTGTAGGGGAGAGCACGGCGGCAGGCCCTGTCGGGCCGGTGGGGGTGCTGGTCGGCACGGAGTGCATCGAGGTCATGCGTTCCTTTCCGGGGCATCCTGCATAGAGCGAAGGGTGGATTCGGCGCTCCGTTGGGCTTCATTATGGAGACCGGCTTCCCTCATGAAAACATAGCTTTCATTTCATTGGATGCGTTTGATCTGTGCGATGCGGGTGAGGTCTATGAAGGCAGTTCAGGAACTGAGCGGCCGTTCTCACCGTAGCGCAAGGGGACTCCGGCTGCATCGGTTAAGACACCAACACGATGAGCGTTCGGCGGCGGCTGCGCCTTGGGCCCCGCTCCTCGCTGCCAGGTGAGACACCATGAAAAAAGGGCCGCCCTATACGGGCAGCCCTTAAGCGATGGGGAAAGGTGGCGTTGCGTTCAGCCCGCCAGGCCCAGCTGCCGCGCATGGTGGCGCAGGTGGTCTTCCATGAAGCTCTGGATGAAGTAGTAGCCATGGTCGTAGCCCGCATGCCGGCGCAGCGCGAGCGGCTGGCCGATGGCGATGCAGGCCGCCTCGAACAGATGGGGATGCAGCTGCTCTGCGAGGAATTTGTCGTCCAGGCCCTGGTCGATCAGGATGCCGGCCGGGTAGGGCGCGATAGGCTGGTTCTCCATCAGCACGGTGGCGTCATGCTCGCCCCAGGCCGTGCGGTCCGAGCCCAGGTAGCCGGTGAAGGCCTTCTCGCCCCAGGGGCAGCGCGTGGGTGCGCAGATGGGCGCAAAGGCCGAGAGCGACCGGAACATGCCGGGGTGCCGCAGCGCCAGTGTGAGCGCACCGTGCCCGCCCATCGAATGGCCGAAGAGGCCCAGTCGCTGCAGGTCGATGGGCTGGTGCTGCGCCAGCAGGGGCAGCAGCTCGGCCGTGAGGTAGCTTTCCATGCGCCAGTGCGTGCGCCAGGGCTGCTGCATCGCGTCGAGATAGAAGCCCGCGCCGATGCCGAAGTCCCAACTGGCGGTGGCCCCTTCCAGCGATTCCACCGCCGCGCCGCGCGGGCTGGTATCGGGCGCGATGAGCGCTATGCCCAGCTCGGCCGCGAGCCGCTGCGCGCCGGCCTTGACCATGAAGGTTTCCTCGTTGCAGGTGAGGCCCGCCAGGTAGAGCAGGGCGGGCACGGGGCCGTGTTCGGCCTGCGGCGGCAGGTAGAGGGCGAGCTTCATCGGCAGGCCGATCTCGCGCGAATCGTGCTGCAGAAAGAGCTGCCGCCCGCCGAAGCAGGCGTGGCTGGAAAGCGTCTGGAAAGGCGCGGTGCTGGTCATGGGGGGTTCCGTTCGGGTGGGCGCCGGCTCAGTAATGCACGACCGAGCGGATCGACTTGCCTTCGTGCATCAGATCGAAGGCTTCGTTGATTTCCGGCAGTGGCATGGTGTGCGTGACGAAGGGCTCCAGCTGGATGCGGCCGGCCATGGCGTCTTCGACCATGCCGGGCAGCTCGCTGCGGCCCTTGACGCCGCCGAAGGCCGTGCCCAGCCACTTGCGGCCGGTGACCAGCTGGAAGGGGCGGGTGGAGATTTCCTGGCCCGCGCCCGCCACGCCGATGATGACGGACTGGCCCCAGCCGCGGTGCGCGCATTCGAGCGCGGCGCGCATCACGTTGACGTTGCCGATGCACTCGAAGCTGTGGTCCACGCCCCAGGTGGTCATCTCCACGATCACTTGCTGGATAGGCTTGTCATGGTCCTTGGGGTTCACGCAGTCGGTGGCGCCGAAGGTGCGGGCCAGGTCGAACTTGGAGGGGTTGGTGTCCACCGCGATGATGCGGCCGGCCTTGGCCAGCTTGGCGCCCTGGAT
>JBHIWE010000232.1:0-6508 GCA_041987645.1 Acidovorax sp.
CCCACTAGGTTGATCTGAATGATGCGATTGAAACGATCTGTTGGGCATGGGCGGATTTCGCCGGTTTTCTTGTCGCGGCTGACCGTCTTGACGGCATCGGCAGTACCGGCGCAGTTGACCAGAATGCGTTCCTGTCCAATGGCCGCGCGGGCCTTGGCGAAGGCGGCGTCCACTTGCTCCTCGGACGTCACGTCCACGTTGCAGTAAACACCGTCAAGTTCGCTGGCCAACGCCTGGCCGATGGCTTCGTTCATGTCAAAGATGGCGACTTTGACACCATGGCTGGCCAAGCGCCTGGCCGTGGCAGCTCCTAGGCCGGAAGCGCCCCCGGTGATGACGGCGGAGATGTCGGAATTGAGTTGCATGATTTTTGCTCGATGGATGAGAGACAGGCGCTATTGGCCCGTGAAGTGGGGGAGGCGCTTGCCGAGGAATGCGGCTTGCCCCTCCAGGTTGTCGGCCGAATGCAAAGCGACGAGGAAATTACGCTTCTCATGCTCCAGGCCTTGCGCGAGCGGAGTTTCAAAGCTGGCCAGTGCCGCATCTTTCGCCAGTGCCACGGCCAGCGGCGAATTGGATGCAATCCGGTTGGCCATCGCCAACGCCGTCGGCAGGGCCTGGCCGTCAGCCGTCACCTCGGCGACCATGCCCGCATCGCAGGCTTTGCGGGCGTCGATGAAATCGCCGGTCAGCAGCAGGGCCATAGCCTTGGACTTGCCGATGGCATGGATCAGACGCTGGGTGCCCCCGGCCCCGGGAATGGCGCCCAGCTTGACTTCAGGCACGCCGAACTTGGTGGACTCGCCAGCGATAGCAATGTCACAGGCCAACGCCAGTTCCGTGCCGCCGCCCAGCGCGAGCTTTTCCACGGCTGCGATGACGGGCTTAGGGAAGCGCTCCAGTTCCGCCCAGAAGTGGCCACCTGCCGCCGCACGGTCGCCCAGCAGCGGTTCGGCGCGCAGAGAGTCGAAGGCCGTGATGTCGGCCCCTGCACAAAACACGCCCTCGGCGCCGGTGATGATGACCGCGCGTACGGCATCGTCGTCGCGCAGTTGCACGAGCTGTGCACGCAGGCCATCGAATACTGCGCGGTTCAAGCTGTTCTTCGCGCGCGGGCGGTTGATGATCAAGGTGACGATGGCGCCTTCGCGGCTGACGAGCACTTCGCTGGCTTCGCTCATGGTGGCCTCGTTCATGCCAGGCGCTCGATGATGGTGGTGTTGGCCGTGCCCGAAGCCTCGCAGATGGTCTGCAAGCCATAGCGGCCGCCTCGGCGCTCCAGCTCGCACAGCAGGTCGGTGAGCATGCGCGCGCCAGTGGAGCCCAGCGGATGGCCGATGGCCACCGAGCCGCCATTGACGTTGAGGCGGTCGTCCGGAATGCCGAATTCCTGCTGGAACATCAGCGGCACGCCGCCGAATGCCTCATTGACTTCAAACAGGTCGATGTCGGCCGGGGTCAGCCCCGATTCCTTCAACGCCTTGCGGGTGGCATCGAGCACAGCAGTGAACTGGATGACAGGGTCGGCTGCCGCCACTGCGGTGCTGACGAAGCGCGCACGCGGCTTCAGGCCGTGCTGCTGGGCGTAGGCGCGGCTGGCGATCAGCAGCGCGGCGGCGCCGTCGCTGATCTGCGAGGAGTTAGCAGCCGTTGTAGCGCCGTCTGCGGCAAACACGGGCTTAAGCGTAGCCATCTTCTCGGGGTTGGGGTCGGCGCGCATGCCCTCGTCGGCGGTGACGAGCGGGCTGTCTGGGTCGGTCGGATCCTCATGCAGCCGCACGAGTTGGTCTTGGACACGACCAGCCCGCGAAGCCTCAATGGCGCGCCGATGGCTGCGCACGGCGAAGGCGTCCAGCGCCTCGCGCGTGAGGCCGAAGCGCTTGTTCATCAACTCCGACGAAGCGCCTTGCGGTATCAGCGGGTTGCCCTGGTAGCGCGCCAGCTCACGCGGGCTGTATTGCGCGCCGAGCGGCGCGCCGGGCTTGAATGACGGCGGCATGGGCGCCTGCGACATCGACTCTACCCCGGCGCCGATGGCCAGTTGGTAGGCGCCCGCTTGAATACCGTGCACGACAAAGCTCACCGCCTGCTGGCCGGAGCCGCATTGCCGGTCGACCGTCACCGCCGGGACGGATTCTGGCAGCCCCGCCGCCAGCACGGCATGCCGGCCCAGATTGCCGTGCTGCTGGTCCCACTGCAGCACGCAACCGACGATCACATCGTCCAGATCGGCGGGGTTGATGCCGGAGCGCTCGACCAGCTGACGCAGCGTCTCACCCAGCAGATCAACGGGGTGCCATTTCTGCAAGCGCCCGCCGCGCTTGCCCACGGGGGTGCGCAGCGCACCGACGATGACGGGTTCATGGTCATTCATGTTGTTTTCCTGTAGCAAAAGGTTGGCTCACTCGGCGTAGCGGTCCGCATGCTCAACGCGTATGCGCTTCTTGTCGAGCTTGCCGACGCTGGTCTTGGGGATGGCTTCGACGAACAGAACCTGGTCCGGCAACTGCCACTTGGCGAACGCGCTGCTCAGGTGTTCCTGCAGTTGTTCCTGGGTCGCCTGCTGACCGGGCTTCAGCACCACCAGGGCCAGCGGCCGTTCCTGCCACTTAGCATGCGGAATGCCGACCACTGCGGCGTCACGCACAGCCGGATGGCCCATGAGCAGGTTCTCCATGTCAATGGATGAGATCCATTCACCGCCGCTCTTGATCACGTCCTTGATGCGGTCGGTAACCTTGAGGTAGCCGTTCTCGTCCACCGTGCCGACATCGCCCGAGCGCCACCAGCCGCCCTCCAGGAAGCGGTCGCCTGAATCCGGCATGTCGTGATAGCTGGTCGTGATCCAGGGGCCGCGCAGGCAGATCTCGCCAGCCGACTGTCCGTCGTGCGGGAGGTCCTGGTCGTCTGCATCGAGAATGCGGATGTCCACCCCGGTAAGGATCAGGCCCTGCTTGCGCTTGAGGTTCCACTGCTCGTCCTGGGTCAGGCGCTTCTTGAGCGTGGACTTGAGGCGGTTGACCGCCACCAGCGTCGTGGCTTCGGTGGCGCCGTAGCCGTGCACCACCTCGGCACCCGTCAGTTCGTAAAAGCCGATCATCATCGACAGAGGTGGCTCGGTGGCGCCGGACAGCATGCGCATGCGGCTGAAGTCCGGCTTGACCGGCAACGTCTCGATGTACTGCAGCATAGGCTGGAAGATGGCCGGTGCGCCGTTGGTGATGGTCACGCCCTCGGCGATCATGGTGTCGACCAATGGCTTGGTGTCCTCGGCGGCGTAGCGGCCCGGCAGCACGATCTTGTCGCCCAGCAGCGTGGCCGCCTGCGGCAGGCCCCAGCACTGCCCGTGGAACATGGGCGTGATGAGCATGACGCAGTCGTCCAGCGTCATGCCCATGTTGGTGGCCATGCCCGTGGAATGCAGGTAGATGCCGCGGTGCGAGTAGTACACGCCCTTGGGCTTGCCCGTGGTGCCGGTGGTGTAGCAGGCGCTGTAAGCCGAGGTTTCGTCGATCTCGGGCCAGTCGATCTTGGCGTCGGCGGCGGCCAGCAGGTCTTCGTAGTGCAGCAGCGGCGCCAGCGTGGTCTTGACCTGGTCCAGCGGCTTTTCGGTCATAACGATCCAGCCCTTGATCTGGGGCGAGTTCGCTGCGACGGATTCGGCAATAGGCAGCAATGATTCGTCCACGCAAACGTAGGACACGTCGCTATGGCCGACAACGTAGCCCAGGTCCTCGGGGCCCAGGCGCAGGTTCATCTGCAGCATGACCGCGCCCAGGCCGGGGATGGACCAGTACAGCTCGAAGTGGCGCCGGCTGTTCCAGTCCAGGACGCCGACCCGGTCGCCCGGCTCGACGCCGAGCGCGCGCAGCGCATTGGCGCTGCGGCAGACGCGTGCGTAGCAGTCGGCATAGGTGTAGCGGTCCCAGCCGCCGCCGGGTGTGCGATACACGATCTCCTGATCCCCATGGGTGCGTGCAGCGTGGCGGATCAGCGTCGTGGTGTTCAGTTGGCGCTCGTTGCCCGTGGTGGACGGGCAGCCGCGGACAGGCTTGGTGGGCTGGACGGTTTCGGTCATGTGCTTGTCTCCTAGGTAGTTGTGTCGAGTGCCTGGAACCGTGGGGCCGGGGCCGCTTCGATGGCGCCGGAGGGGGTGATCTGGTAGATGCCCCGTGCCGCGTTATGCGGATGCTGCACCGACTCGGCGAGGCTGAGCACGGGTGCAAAGCAAGCGTCGCTGCCTTCGAGCAGCGCGCACCAGTGCGCTCGGGGCTGGCTGCGGATGAGGGCTGCGATGCGCTCTTTCAGCGCCGGCCACGTTGCCGTGTCGTACTGGTCGGCAGGCTCCACGTCCGCCAGGCCCAGCTTCGACAGCAGCAAGGCGTAGAAAGGCGGCTCGATCGCGCCGAGGCTGATGAAGCCGCCGTCGGCGCAGGCGTACACGTCATAAAACGGCGAATCGTGAAACGGACTCGGCTGCGCGCCATCGATCTGCCCATTGGCGCGAATCCAGTGCACCAGGGTGCCCAGCATTGCCACGATGTCAACGATGGCGGCGTCCACGACCCGGCCGCGGCCGGTGGCGCGCGCATCGACCAGCGCGCAGGCGACGCCGAAAGCCATGCCCAGCGCCCCGGCCGCGTCCCCGAGTACCGTGGGCGGAACGATGGGCGCTTGCCCTTTGTGTGCCGACAGCGACAGCAGGCCGGTCAGCGCGACGTAGTTCATGTCGTGTCCGGCGGCCTGGGCGAGCGGGCCGTCCTGGCCCCAGCCCGTCATGCGGCCGTAGACCAGCCTGGGGTTGCGCGCCGCACACTCGGCGGGGCCGAAGCCCAACCGTTCCATCACACCGGGGCGAAAGCCTTCGATCAAGGCGTCTGCCTGAGCGATCAGGTCCAGGGCACGCGCCTTGCCTTCGGGCGACTTCAGGTCGATGACCTCGACCGTCTTGCCGCGGCGCAGCGGGTTCTCCACCGCCCCGCCCAGCCGCCGCGCCGCAGCGGCCTGCTCGGCGCGTGTCAGCGTAATCACCTCGGCGCCCATGTCAGCTAGCATCCTGGCGGCCAGCGGGCCTGGCCCTATGCCCTCGAACTCCACCACGCGGACGCCGTGCAGCGGCATCTGCAGCGTATGCAACGTGTGCGACATGTTCACAGCTTCCTCGAAACCAGGTCTTTCAGGACCTCGTTGGCGCCGCCATAGATCTTCTGCACTCGCGAAGCGGCATACATCCGCGCGATCGGGTACTCGGCCATGTAGCCGTAGCCGCCGAACAATTGGAGGCATTCGTCCACCACGCGGCACTGCTGCTCGGTGCACCACCACTTGGCCATATAGGCGGCCTCGTTATCCAGCGTGCCGTCCAACAGGCGCTGGGTGCAGTCGTTGACGAAGCTGCGCACCACATGCGCGGTAGTGGCCACCTCAGCCAGTTTCTGGCGCGTGAGCTGCATATCGAAGAGGGGCGCACCGAAGGCCTTGCGCTGCTTCGTGTACTCCACCGTGACGGCCAGTGCCTGCTCGATAGTGGCGGCCGCCGGCACGGCAATGAGCATGCGCTCGTAGGGCAACGCGCCCATCAACTGCCCGAAGCCCTTGCCTTCGACCTCGCCCAGCAGTTGGTCGGCTGGCACGCGCACGCCGTCGAAGAACAACTCCGCCGTGTCCGATGCCTGCATGCCGATCTTCTCCAGTAGTCGGCCAACGCGAAAGCCGGGCAGATTCTCGGTTTCCAGCACAAACAGCGACACCCCCTTGCTGCCCGCGCCGCTGGTGCGCGCCGCGACGATCAGCAGGTTGCCAGTGAAGCCGTTGGTGATGAAGGTTTTGGCGCCGTCGATCACGTAGTGGTCTCCGTCACGGCGGGCCCGGGTGGAAATGGCCTTTAGATCCGAGCCGCAACCCGGCTCGGTCATCGCGATGGCGGCCAGCATCTCGCCGTTCGTCACCTTGGGCAGCCAGCGCTGCTTTTGCGCTTCCGTGCCGAAGTCCAGGATGTAGTGCGAAGCGATGGTGTGCACCGCGATATTGACTGGCATCTCGGCCTTGGCTAGCTCGTCCTGCACCACCAACTGGTAGGCAAGGCTGGCGCCGGCGCCTCCATAGGTCTCGGGCATCTCGGGCAGCAGAAAGCTCATCTCGCCGAATGGACGCCAGACCTCGCGCGGGATGTAGCCCTGACGGCGCCATTCATCGAGCCGGGGCGTGAATTCGGCGGCAACGTAGCGGCGCACCTGCTCGCGAAATGCGTCGATCTCGCCGTCCATCCAGGCGTGGCGATAAAGCTGTGGCAACATGAGAGCGTCTCCTTATATGTTGGCTTCTGTCCCCGCATCGGACGTTCCGCGCAGTGCCACTGCCGAAATGTTTTGGGGATGACACAATCGTAGTAATTGGCCCTTGCAAGGGCGATGGCGGATTACCTCAATCAACTGACAATTAACTTCTTTCGGCCTATGCGACCGGCGTTGGCCCCTTAGATCACACGCCATGCTGGAACCCGTCTTAA
>JBHIWE010000233.1:0-6487 GCA_041987645.1 Acidovorax sp.
GAGAGCAGGAGCGGCGCAACAAGGGCGACGAGGCGGGCTGAACGAGCGCACCGCTACAGTTGTCCACAGCCGGCATCAACCGATGCCGGCCCCAAGCCCTGGGTCAAAGTTCAATCGGCAGGGTGGGTCAAATTTAGATCGGCGCCAACAACGTCGCCCTTGTGGGATCGCCTAGATTGGCTTCGCGATAGACCTTTGCTACGGCGGCGTCTACAGCGCCGGCAGCGGCGGAGATGGCGCCCCCAAGATCGCCGTCACGAAGACGCTGGGCAGCCTTCAGCAGGTCCGGATGGGCATCGGCGGGCATATCTTCCAACGCGCCGGAATCGAACAGCGCCACGGGAAGCAACTTGCCATCGATAAACGACCAACCCAGCCGGCTCAGGTGGCCGGAAAGCTTCTCCTCCGCTTCGGGCTCGCGGCTCAGTATCTCCTCTATGAGAATGGCGAGAAACCGGGCCGTGTGCTGGGCATCCATGTCCCGCAACTGGCGGTCGATGGCCGCGAGGAGCTGGCCTTTGGTGACATTGGAGCCGCTGCCCTGAACGAGATCAGCTGCCGCGGTCACGTCAAAGCCGGCAAGCCCGGCGATGTCCTTGATCTCGTCGAACTTAAAGCCTTGCAGGCAGGTCCGCGCCGGCGGCCAGGCGCTGGTCAAGGCAGTAGGCGAATGTGTCGGTACGGATTCCGCACGTGTGTCTTCCTGCGGCCGGTCATCCGCCAGCGTGCCCGGGAAATAAGTGGGGCCGCGCTGCCAACTGCGGACGTCCGCGGCCAGCTCCGTGAAGGTGCTGAACTGAAGAATTTTTTCGCCCGGGCTTACAGAGGCCTCCTCCAGCGCCACGTTCAGCGACGAGCCCATGTGCCAGGCCACGGTATCCATCATGTGCCGCAACACCTCCAGCACGACCTCGGGTGTCAGCTCAATGGCCTCGGCCAATTCATTGACCTTGTAGGGCCGCAGCTGCGTCTGCAGGTACTGCGCCCGCAGCGCTGCATAGATCCGCTCAATGTTCGCAAGCCGTTCCCGCGCCGCCGGCGTGTCGATCAGCGGGACGGCAGTGGACTGGACGTAGTAGTGGTCGTTGTCTCGCTTGAGCCAGCCCTTGGCCTCCATGCCGTCGAGTTCTGCCCAATGCGGCACGTGCATCGAGCGGAACTTGTAGTAAGGCACGCCGCCGCGGCGTTCCAGCATCTCTCCAAGGAGTTGTCCGAGCAGCTCGCCCTGCAGGGGTGTTGGCTGCCCACCAGCCAGATCCGCGGAGTTCATGACGGTGTCCCTGATGCGGTCTTGGGCCTCATCAGCCGAAACATCGCCGCGCCTACGCAAGCCTGCAGTCGGGCATCGTCGAGCGCGCTGAGTTGGTCCAGCGTTACGACGCCGATCTGAATCAAGGCCAGGCACTGTCCACGCGACAAGCGCGGTCGGATGCCCGCCAGCGGCAGGGCGGCCTCCGGAAGCCCGAATTCCAGCCGGGTTAACAGCACGTCTAGGGCCGTGAGGAAATCAGGCTGGTCGGGAAACAGCGCGGCCAGAATGCGGTGTGCAGAGCGCAGATGGAACCGCGTGCCCTCGGCGATGCTCATGATGTCGCCGTACCGGATCGCGCCCTGATAGGGGTTGGCCGTATAGGTCCGCTCCAGCACGTCCACGGGCACGCCCTCGACCCAATCGAACAGGATGCTGGCGCGCTTGCTGCGCCGCCACAGCTCGTGTTCGTCGGCGCCATAGCGCTGGAGGGTGCGGGAGACGCCATCGCCGTATTTCTGAATGACGTCCGAGACGCGTGCCGCCTCGCTGCGGTTGCGCGTGTAGATCGGGGTGTAGATGTCCGACATTTCCGCCAGCACCTGAACAAGCCCGAGCACATTGATCGGTGGCGTCGCTGCGAGGTCGAGGCCGCGCATCAGCTCGACCATGCGCAGTCCCGACTCGAACGACAGCGAAGAGGCCCCGACCGCCTGGCCGAGCATGGTCAGGTGGACAACGTCGCCTTCCTTCTCGGCCAGGCCAGCTTGAAGCAGCCGCGCCACGAACTCCGCAATTCGTTGCGAGATCGCCGGGACCCAGCCAGGGTGAGCCCGCGAGGCGGCATAGCCGCCGAAGGTGTTGACCAGCAGCCCGGGAATCTCGTCTTCCCGGACCGCTCGCACTTGGCTAAGCAGCCGCAGCACCCACGTCGCCATCGCGGCGTCAGAAAACGATGACCTCACGTCCTCGGGGGCGCCCATCACGTAGCGCTGAAAGAGCCTCGCGCGCTCCATGGAGGTGTCCGCCAGCAGGATGGCCTTGCCAGTCTCATTGAAGCCAAGGCGGCCCGCGCGACCGGCCATGTTCTTGTACTCTGCGATGGTGAAGGGGCGTCCGTCCTCGCCTAGGAACTCCTGTTCAGCCAGGATCACCGTGGACGCCGGCGTGTTGATGCCTGCGGCCAGCGTGGTGGTCGACGCCAGCACATGGATACCCCCGTTCAAGTCGCGAAACCCGCGCTCCACTGCCTCGCGCTCGGCGCGCAGTAGGTTGGTGCTGTGAAAGGCGGTGCCGCCTTCCAGGCAGGTGCGCAGGTCCTGCGACGCGGCCGTGAGGTCCTGGTCCGGCAGCGCCTCCAGGGCCGACGTCGCCGGGCCTTTGCCGATCTCCGCAGCCAAGTAGCGCGCGCAGCCTTGTGCGGAACCTCGCTGGTTGCGGAAGATGATGACCTTTTCTCCGTTGGCAACCAGCTTCTGGACCAGTGGCACCAGCATGTCCTGTGTCTCGGGCTTTGCCTTGCGCTGGCGGATCTCATGTCGCGCCAGCAGCGCCTCTACCTTGGTCGACCCGTCGACATCCCGAAATTGGAAAGTGCCTGAACGATCCATGACGCCCTCGATCAGCGGCACCGGCCGATCCTGGGACAGCAGCACCGGCATGTCGAGCCAGTTCTCAAAGCCATTGAGCCTGCCAAGCACGGCCGAAAGCACGATCAGCTGCGGCTCGATGCCTCGTGTTCGTGCTCGTAGCAGAAGCGCCAGGATCAGCTCAACGATGATGCCGCGTCGCGGGTCGGTAATGAACTGACCCTCGTCGACCACGACGAGGCCCAGACGGCTGAGTACATGAGGTGCACCGAGGGCCAAGTTCAGAAAGGTCTCGTAGGTGAAAAAGCCAAGGTCATAGCGGCCGCCGAGCACATCCCCCACGCTGTCCGTGGCGTCGCCAGTGCAGCGGATCACCCGCATGCCCGCGGCGCCGTATCGCTCGCTGAACTCTTCGAGCTTCTCGTTCACGATCGCCCGATACGGCAGCAGGAATGCCGCCTTCTTCCCAGCCACGACGGACTGCACGGCGGCCAGCTCGCCCACCATGGTCTTGCCCGAACTCGTTGGTGCGACCGTCAGCAGCGATTTGCCGGCCAGGACACCGAACTCGTTGACGGCGCGCAGCTGCAACGGATTGAGACCGCCTTGGAAGCGAGCCTTCCACTGGTCGACAACCGCATTAGGGAAGCCGTGAGCCAGCAATTCGTCGAACTGCCCCGTGATCCGCTCAACCGCTGTCCAGGGAAAGGCGGCCTGGTAGTTGTCTCCTCGCTTGAGACGCGGGAAGACCAAGCCACCTTGGACCGCGCCGAGGAACACCGGTGTCTGGGAAACGCCGAGGCGCTGCGCCTCGACGCGTGCGATCTGGATGATCTGGTCGGCTACGGCCGGGAAGCTGACGTGATCGTCGTTAACGCCAGTCATGGCCTGGATCACCGCGAAGGTCAGCAGCCCGTGGCCGGTGCCCGGCTGCTCCCAGGCGACTTCACGCGCGGTGCATGCAGACAGCAGGATGCGGCCTTCGCCAGCGATCCGCTCAACAGCGAAAACACTGCGCGGCTGCGCAGCAACCTGGAGCACCCGGCCAGGCGCGTGGCCGCTGAAGCAGCAATCCAGGATGCAGAGGACCACTCTCGCTTGCGTTGCCTTGAATGCGTCCGCGAGATCCGCCATGGACAGCGTTGAGCCCGGCAGGTCGGCCGTCGTAGTGTCGTAGAGCGCCAATCCACCATCCGGCGATCCGTGACCAGCAAAGCTGATGACGAGCACATCATCGGCTGTCGCGCTGGTCAGGGTCCCGAAAATGGCCTTGGAGACAGCCTCCTTGGTGGCGTGCTCATCGATGAGCAACTGGGCGCTCAAGTCCGGTACCGAGTCCATGAACAGCGCGTTCAGCGCCTTGGCATCGCGCACAGCGCCGGTCAGCTCGTCGATGTTCGGGTCGAGCTGTTTGTTGATGCCGACGAAGATGGCTTTGACTGCCATGGTTTCCTCCCTGCAGCCGGATCTCTGGCGTCCGACTCATGCGGATGATGATGCTAGGACATTGCCCGCGCCACTGGGTGGTGGCTGATGACTGCATTTCCAGTCAATGGGGGGCAAACGTGGCTCGACCATCGGCAGCGCCACACCGACTTTGGCAGTGTCCGGAAGCCATCTGCCTCAATGCGCGCGATCGGCAGCACAGCCGTAGCCAGGCTATCTCAAGGTGTGAGCGGCACCTGGGAGCCTTTCAGTGCTGCAGCAAGCATGCCGTGGAGATTCCCGGTGCCGGGCTCGGTGAGACTCTCGGCCCAGAGGGCTCGGAGCGACCGCAATCCATCACCGAAGATGGCGTAGCAGTCCATGCCGTGCTGCTGCGCCGAGCAGTAAGCGATACCGGCGAATCCCTGGCCGAGTGCCTGCATAGCAAGCTCTTGCGTATGGTGCAGACGAAGTGACTGGAGCACCGGCCAGCTGCTGGCGTGCATGCGCAGATCCAGCAGCTTCAACGGCGCCGCAGTCTGCAAGCACAGCAGTGCTCTCTGTGCCGCTGCCTGCATGGATACGCTGATGACTTCACGTCGGCACAAAGATTCATAGACCGCGGTCTCGGGCGCTTCGGCAAAGTAGCCTACCGACACACCGGCGACATCAAAGCGCCCGCTCAGCAGGCCCGAGGGCGGCAGTAGGAGACGCCCGATCCGCACGGTGCCACGGCGGGCGCGGATACGTTGAACGCGATAGAGGACGGTGGGAGCGGGTAGCTCAAAACTGGGTACAAATTCGAGGTCGGCAAGCTTCATGCGGGTCGATCAAGTGCCCTCCGCCAATGCCAGTGCGAGGACGCGCGCCGTATCGCCTTGTTCGATCGCCTGGCGAGGTGTCCGTCCGTTGAGACTGCCAAGAGGCGTCTCTAGAAACGACAACAGAGCCCAGCCTTCGCTGGTCCCCAAGGCCTGGGCAAGCTCGGGAATCACATCCCACAACGCGGGCTCAAACTGCCATTTCGGCAGTCGAAAGCCGCGACGGGTTTGGGTCAAGCCGATGGCTCGTCCCTTGGCGATCCATGCGTTGATGGTCACGCGGGTGGTGCTGGCGAGCTCGGCAGCCTGCTCCGTGGTCACCATGTCGCCAGCCTGCAAGCGCTCAGTGCGGGCAGCGAGGCTGCCGGCCAGTAGTGCGCGAGTTTGAGTGGCAGAGACATAGGGCGACGGTCGCTGTGTGGCGCGGGGCGCGCTTGCTGAGCTTTGTGCGGATGGGTAAGTGCTGGAGGTGGACTTCATGGCAACTTCGATCGACCGATTCAAGGGGCATTGCGCGCATTGACCTTCGTCGCGCCGAAGAAACCGCGCGACAACGCTTGCGCGTGAGCCCGCTTGAGCTTTATCACCGGGCGGGCAGGTTCGCCACAGGGATGCACGACGACAGTCTGCGCCGGCGTCTGCTGAAACACGCGGCGCATGTAGTCAAAGTAGTTGGCTCCCGATCCACGCCTGCTGATCATCACTTCGGCGAGTACGGGGAGTTGGTGCCGCCGACCACAGTTGCCAGCAACCACTTGAAGTGCATCAAGCACCTGCTCCAGGGGAGCCTTCAGGACGATCATGCGATCCTTTCGTTTGGCAAGTTCGTTAAGTTCGATTATGCCAAGTCAACGCCACTCCTGCTCGGCCTGAGGCGCCAGTGAAAGGGGAGCGCAATGGCGTAGCTAGGAGTGCAGGCGAGCGCCTCCTTCAGAGAGTTGAAGCGATACCTACATTGCTGTAGAATTTCCTACATGCCACAGACAATCACCCCATGGGTGCTGCTCGTTGTTTCATTGCCGACCTCGAGTGCGACCGCCCGAATGCGCATCTGGCGCGGATTCAAGGCGCTCGGCTGTGCTGCGATCCGCGACGGTGCTTACCTTTTGCCTGCCAGCGCAGAACGCGAGCAGGCCCTGCAGGCCCTGGCTGATGAGTGCCAGCGCGAGGGGGGCAGCGCGTGGCTGATGGCCGTCGAGCCCCGCACCGCGGACGAGAACGAGGCCTATCGCCACCTCTTTGACCGCCAGTCGGAGTACGCGGAATTGCGCAAGGCCTGGCAGGAGGCAAACGCTGGTCTCGCATCCTTGAGCCCAGCAGAGCTGGCCCGGCTGCAGCGCAAGCAGCTGCGCGAGTTCGACGCTCTGCGGGCCATCGACTTCTTCCCCGGGGAGGCCGCCGCA
>JBHIWE010000234.1:0-6482 GCA_041987645.1 Acidovorax sp.
ATCGCTGATGCGGTCCTCGTCACGCGTGGCCAGGACGTCCTGGTGATCGCGCAACAGTATGCGCCATGCCTCCCGGATGGCTTGCTCGACGACCACGATGACGCCGGGATTCCACGGCGGATAGGCATCGTATTGGGCCGGCGCCCTTCCCAGGCTGGTGAACGTCACGTCGGCGCGGCTCCCAATGGATCACCCACGGACTGGCCGCTAGCCGGTTCATGCGGCATGTCGCTCTGCAACCAGTCCATGGCCAGGCTGCGCGCTTCGGTCAACGTCCAATAGCGCTGCTGATCCAGCAGCCCGATAACGGTGCGGTCGTTGAGCCTGACCTTCACGCGAGTGCTCCAGTAGCTCTCGGCAAATGTCACGAGGTGAGCCAGGTCCGAAGGAGGGACGAGCACCTGGCCGCCGGCGTGTGTCGCGCCGATCTCGATGAAGACCCAGCCGTCGATGGGGCGCACTTGCAGCTCTTGGACGTGGGCGGTCGCGCCGCTGACGAACGGAGTGATGAGCTTTTTCAATGTCTCGATGAAGCGCTGGCGCGTCGCCGCATCGGTCGGTGAGCTGGCGTACCGGGAGACGTTGGTGAATGGCAGCTCCACGGCCAAGGTATCCCGCACCAACTGGCGGTCGGCCGACGTCAGGCCGTGGAGATCGAACACCAGATCGTCGAGTTCGTCCCAGTCGACTTGCCCGCCGCGCAAGCGTGCGGCGACGTCGCGCAGTTTTTGGCGGTGCTCGGAGGCCAGCGCCTCCTCACGCACGAGGGGGAAGTCCAGCAGATCCTTCTGCAGCGACGAATCGCGCTCAACCCCAAACTTGGGGCTGGTCAGCAGTTGGTGATACAGGAAGAGGTCGCTGTACGAGACGACGTAGATCAGATCGATCAGTCGGGCGAGCTCCGGCTTCCCATGGGCAGACAGGCCGATGAAGCTTTCTCGATAGGCAACGTCGGTGGCGGCGAACAGTGCCCCTCGCAGCGTGCGATCTTGATTGGGCGACTCGCGCAACAGCAGCAGCGGGCCTCGGTAGATCTCCGGGGAGCGCGGCCACTGCAGCTTCGGCTGCTCGAAGTAGCGATCCAACTGGCCAGGCGGGCGTGAACCCGGTGCCGCCACGAACATCATGTCGTGCTGCACGTCGAGCAAGCCACGCAGATGGCTGGCGTCGAGCGTGCGCTTGTGTGGCTTGCCGCTCTGGTAGCCGCTGTTGAAGCTGCACCCATGCTTGGCCACCTGCTGGCCTATCGGCAGCGTCTTGTCGCCCTGCATGCGGTGGAGCAGCTCCAGACCGAGGCGCCCGCCTTTGTAGAGTGCCTTGAAGGCTTGCGGATCGCTGCAGGCCTCTTGCAGTGGCAGCGGGATGGCTGCGCCCGGGTCGATGCGAAAGACACCGTCTTGGGACAGGTGGGGCTCAAGCCGGGGGCTGATGAAGTAAAAGCTGTCCACCGGGCCGGGCACCACATTGGTGGCCACCATCAGCGCGAACTGCGCGTCGTTCTTCGGCCAGATCCTGGCTTCCTGGCGCAGCGCGGCAAAGTTCATCACCCCCGTCACGCGGAGGTTCTCGAAGACGTGGCGGCGCAGCCCGAACGACTCGTTCTGGAAGAAGAAGCGGCCATGCACCGCGAAGCCGAGCGCACCTGCGGGCTTGGCCCAAAGAGACGCCGCGAGCAGGAAAGCAATGTCCGGTGAGCCGTAGCGCGCGACCATCGCAGCCGCCGGCGATGTCGCCGGCTGATTCGCTTTGGCGAGCAGCTTGCGAAGCGTCGCGTTCAGGGCCTCGGCTCGGGCGTCCTTGAACCCGTTCCATGGCGGGTTGCCGACGACGATGTCGTACTGTCCTGCATGGCGGTGAAGCACTTCGTGGGAGAGGCTGCCCAGCTTGTTGTCGTTCAGAGAATCCTCGGGCACGAGGGCGAGATCCAGCGACTTCTCGTGGACGTCGTGCAGGATGGTGCCGATCAGCTTCTTGAACTTCAGGTCCGACAGCGGGCTAGGATCCGGGTCGAGTTCCAACGCGCAAAGGTACAGGCTCAAGGCGGTCACGTTGAGCGCGTCGCCATTGACGTCCAGGCCGGTGAGCTGCTCCATCAGGATGCGACGGATTTCTGCACGCCGCGGCCGAGCGCCAGTCGCTTTCCAGCGCTCAGCGATGAGCCGCTTGAAGGCCAACACGAGGAACACCCCGCCACCCACCGCGGGATCCAATACACGGGCTTGGTCTGGCGTCGTGCTGTGAACGGCGCTGAAAGCGCCGTCGACAACGATCTCAGCGAGGTTGCGCGGCGTGAAGTGGATGCTGGTCTCGCGCGCCAGCTCGGGGATGAACTGGTGGGCAAAGTCTTCGTAGACCTGGCTCAGCACGTCCACCGGCACGTGCTTGAAGTAGATGCCACTCCACGCCAGCGGCAGCTGGCCGCGAACCGCCTTGCACTGGATGTTGCTGAGGTGCCAGCATACGGTCTGCGCGCCGGGCGCCATCGCCTCCAGGAGCTCGCTGTACCGGTCCGGGTCGTATTTGTCGGCCCCATCACGCGGTTCGACCAGGCTCAGCAGGTCACCATTGAAGGTGATGTCCAGCCACGTGCATGTCTGCTTCAGGGCATCGAGACTGCCGAACACCCCGGTCAAGCCTGGTGCGTCGGCGCAGATCAGCGGCAGGTCCACCTCGTTGACGATGTTGCGGTCGACCAGGAACCTGAAGAACAGCGCGCGGCCGACGAGTGCGAGGACTTGCTGGACGGTGAGCTCAGGAACGCTTTCGTGAATGCCGTGAGCCGCATCCGTCAGCAGTCGGAACAGGAGATCGTCCAGCCACCGCGAATTCGCTTTGCGTGATCGGCGCGCCGTACGGAGGTTCGTCGCGGCGTTCGAGGCGGTTCCGCTGAGCAGCCCCCGAAACTTGGCGTAGCCCGTCGACTCACTGTCAGACAGCAGCGGCGGCGCCAGCACGTCATCCATGACGATGGGATAGACGACCATTTGGCCCGGCTCGAGCACGGCCAGGTACCGCGCATCCGCGCGGCACGCCAGCACGCGCACCAATTGCGCAAGCGCCGTCACGTCGACCGGTCGGCTGCCCAGCGTGTCGAGCCTCACGACATAGACAAGCGGCACGCCACCGGACTCGACCACCGCGTTGGGCAGGAGATCCGTCGTACCGTCGTCGCCGAGCAAGTCGAGGTATCGGATGTGACGTGGCCCGGCCTCTGCGTTGAAGTCGACGGCGCTTTCGAGGCTGACGCCAGCCTTGATGAGCCAGTCCTGCAGACGACTATCCATGGCTGCGCACCTTGGACATTGCCGACAGAGTCGGACGTCCTACGCTGGTCGGGCCGAATTCCAACTCACGCTGAGGTTCCCGACCTCCGTCCGTGCCGCTGCAGTGGCTCTCCACGAGGGTCAAGATCTTGTCCAGGTGGATGAGCACGCCCGCGCCGAGGGGGCTTTTGCCATCGACCAAGCTCGCCGTCGCCGGCTCGCATGCCAGAAACAATTGTGGTGCAGCCATCGAGCGAGGACCCAGCAGCGCTTGCTGGATCGGCGTCACCCAGCCAGCAATCGCGTCCTTCCGAAAGCCCATGCGCTCCAGTTCGCACAGCACGGCAACAACCGTCAGATCGTGGCGGGTGTACTCGCTGGCCACCCGTTCGTTGGCCGGCCGCGTCGCAAACTCGGGCATCCCTTTGAGCAAGTTCCTCAGGCGATGCCGGTCGACCTGGCCAACGGCGGCGAGATCACCAAACGTGACTCGGGCGGAAATCATCTGCGCATGATATGCGCAGCGCTGCGCAAGGGCTACGCAATCGAAGGTGAATCGTACGCACGTCTGCGTAAAACCTACGCAGTAAACCGAAAGCCGGTTTTGCTCATCATCATGTGGGCCCCAAGGTGCGCCGCATCCTAGACCCGTCCTAGGGAGCGTCTCGTCCTTCGTTACCCGCAGGCGGCCCGCCTTGAAGGCTGGCGTTGGTTGCGCCATGCAGCTCTTGAAGCGTGGACGACGTTTGCGAGCAGTTGAGTCGGCTCCTCGCTCGGCAGGGTGGCCAAGAGTCGGACTGGCGGGCGCGGCGATGAGACTCATCCCGCATACAGTATGGGACCGGTAGATCATGGGGTGATCCCGCGAGCTGCTCGCTCCCAACGCGCAGATCCTCTGCCTGGCGGACCTAGAGCAGCAGATCTACGCCGACTTCCTTGCGGGCGTCGATCCCGAGCGCGTGGTCGAGATCGGCGCCACGCTCGATCCGTTCGAAGCCGATCAGACACGGAAATCTTGGCCTTCGCCAAAGACACCTGCGCACCCAGCCGGTGGAGCTTGGCGACTTCCTCGTCGAAGTCCGCGCCTAGGGCTTGTGCTACAGGCTGTCCTTGGGCAGCAGTATGTCGACCTTCTTCAGGGCGTTCTTGACCGTGGCTTGACCGGCAACCTGCGCTGACGGCGAGTTCGAGCGGTGGTAGAAGCGAGCGCTTGGAGGGGCGTGGTTCTCAACGCGCTCCATGACGCCGCACTCCCTCCTGATGCCGTCGAGCACTTCGGCCACCCATTCCTTGGGCACCCGGTCTGCAGGTGGAATGAGCACCAGTCCCGAGTAGCTTTCCTCTTTGGTGCATGTAGTGCCGTCATGGGCCTTGCTGTTGTAGCGCCTTCGCTCGTTTTCGAAGAGGCACGCCGCGCCGGCGACTGTCTGCACGTACGCGACTAGCACGCCGCGGGGCTCCTTCAGCGAACTGTCCTTGTAGACCCACTTCCAGTCTTTCGCCGGAAGCAGCTCTTTTTCCTTGTCGTCATAGAGCTTGAGCGCGACGAGCTGGAATCGCCCGTTGCCGTCCTCGATGACGAACTCGCCGAGTTCGGCGCTGTACCAGCCCACCGCGGTCACGAACTCGGGCTTGGTCTGCCTGAAGTGCTGCAGACCGTCCCAGACGTCCTGCACGGCGCCGCTGGATGGCAGGACGACTTCTTCGGTGTGGATGGAGGCGAAGCCGGTCTTGCCGCCCGTCCCGTGCCGTTCGCCTGGTGAGTGCTGCTCCGACTTCTCGTTGGGAATAGCCGGGCCAGGGCGTGTCAAGGCGTTGGCCAAGCGGTGATGCAGAACCTTGCGCCTTTCTCCGATGACCTGAAACGTGGGGTTGAGGATCTCGACGATGTCGCCGTTCTGGCCGGGCTCGTCGTCCGGAGTGAGATTCACGACGACATTGGCAGGGTCGGGCTGAAGTTCGCGGCCCCCTTTGCGTCGTAGAACAGGGGCGCCGTCGGGCGCCGGTTCATCCGCCTCTCCGGGGTTCTCTCGGTAGGCGTCGATGTGGTTGCCTTTTGGGTCACTGCCTCCCACGATGCGCAGGGCCAAGAAGGTGTTGTCGTCAATTCGATGGCCTTGCACACCAAGCGTAGTGGGCCCTTTGAACCATGGCTCCGCCTTGAGGAACGCCTTGCCGCCGAGCTCGGCATATTGGGTGTCGAGCCAGGCGTAGATGGACTTCGCCGCCTTGGCAGCGTAGGGATCGTGGAGGACATGGGCCAGAAAAATGGCGTCGGCGTTGTAGCAGCTCGATTTGAGCTTGACCGGCCAGTGCCCAGGCGTCGCGTGATAGGTGAAGGGGACGAAGAGCCGCTCTTGCGCGTCCTCCCAGTTGTAGGTGGCCAGCACGCGGCTGACATGACCCGAACGCCCGTAGTAACGGGAATAGAACTCTAGGCTGGGGACGAGCAGGCGCCAGCCGTCGCCGGTGCGGAATTCCAGAAGCTGGCTGCGATCTCGCTCTTTGAAGAAGAGCGGGTAGATGTTTGGCGGGATGAGGAGCCGACCTGTCGAGCTATGGTGGGCGTGCTGGCTCGTCATTCGCCAGTTGCCCGGGCTGAAGTCGACTTCGAACGTCCGGCCTTCGAGGCTGATCTGGTGCTTGCACGTCCTGTCTTCCCAGACCGTGCCGACTTGGGCAAGACCGAGGTCGGTGATACCGACCTCCACCCGGATGTAGGCCCCCAATGACCCATCCGGAAGCAAGCGCCGGCAGGAGACGAGGACGTGGGGCAGGGAGCCAGTCTGCTTGTTCTTGACCACTGCCCCGGGCCACCAGACCACGCAACGCCCTGTCTCCGGGCCTGATTTGAACTTCAGGTGTCGAACCTGTATTGACTGGAGCTCCCTGGCTTCGAATTTCACATCGGCAACGCGCAGTTAGGGCGTCGCAATTATGTCGGCGGAGTCGCAGCTATAAGAAAACGGCACAGCCGCCGCCCACCAGGGCCACGCTCGAGGCCGAGTGATGCGGTGCCCGGAACGGCCGCTGGCCCCAGCGGGCGAGGTCGAACTGGCCCGCGAGGCTCAGCACGGCCGCGGAGGCGAGGGCGTCGTCATCCCCCAGGGGCGGCAGCAGGCCGGGCAGGCGCTGGGCGAGCATCGATTTGCCCGTGCCCGGCGGCCCGACCATCAGCAGCGAATGGCCACCCGCAGCAGCCACCTCCAGCGCGCGCTT
>JBHIWE010000235.1:0-6465 GCA_041987645.1 Acidovorax sp.
GAGGTGGTGCGGGAATTCAACTACGGCTTCGCCTTGCTGCGCCGGCCCGGCCACGAAGCCCTGGCCCGGCAAATGACCGAAGCCATCCAAGCCCTGTGCCGCAGCGGCGAAATCAGGCGGCGGCTCGAGCCCTACGGCTTGCAAGCGGCCGATTGCGCGCCGAGCGCCGCGGCAATGCCGCCACTCAGCCGCCTGCCACGACGGCCCTGACGCTCGCAGCTCGCGCTGCTCTCGCTGGCCTGCGCGGGCTGTCGGTGTTGCCTGCTGTGAAGCACGGCGCCGGTTTTGGCCTTTGGCGAAGGGCGGCTGCGCAGCGGGTGCGGTCGTGACCTTCCCCGACTCGATGGACCGTTGACTATTGGCTAGCAGACATCCTGTCGTTCTTGGGGGCTGTAGCCATCTCAAGCGGGCTGAAGGGCGGCCAGAAAGGCTGAGCTGCCACCTGTCCCCCGGCGATGGCACGGAGGTAGCGCCCTAGCCGTCGGCTGTAAGTCTTGCGGTGGAACTTATGGGTGGGCGGGGTGCCAGCGAGGACGTTTCGACACGCTACAGGGTCTGCCGTCAATGGAGCGCGCTGCGGTGTCACTTGCGGATCTGCTTTGACAACTCAAGCAAGATGGGCTGCAACTTATCAGGCGGCAACTTGCGTGCGAGTACCGCAATGATGTCTATCCGGGCCTTGTCCATCCAGACGGTCGCAAGCTTGAGTACCAATCCTCCCTGAACGATACCGCCAGCGCCAAGAACGGTTGCCAACCCGCCCATTTCCTGGCGAAACAGGATGGCTATACCTATGGTTGCGACCATGATGACGATCAGGACGATGAAGTAGGCCTTGAACAGGCCGTTATTGGTTGCTTGTACCAACAGCAGGTCGTCGCGCGCGGACTCGTCGGTCCCTGTGCGAAGGTCTTGGTTCTCACCGCCTCCCATCGGCATCGTCGTCGAGTGCCTTTGGAGATATTCGATCAGTTTCATGCCACCCCTCCTCGTCATCTTGTCAACCCAGGGAGTCGATCAGCTCCGCGGCCCTCAGCAGCGCCTTCCAAAAGGCCAGGCGCTCCGTCTGCATCAACAACAGCGCGGCATCCAGCTTGGCCAGCGACAGCCCGGCCAACATCGGCTCGTCACTACAGATGTAAATGACTTGCCCATGCCGGCGCCGGAATGTCTCGCCGGGGATGTCGGAGTTGCACACGATCATATGGACTGTGCCGGCGAAGCTTTCAGGGAACAGAGCCGTGAACGCCTCGGCCGTGAGCATGGCGTCGTGCGTCTCCAGGCGATCGCAAGGCCAGCCGTCGTCCGACGCAAGCGCAGCGCTTTTCCAGTGGGCAATCACGACGATGTTGTGATGCCGGCCTGCTTCGCGCGCGATATCGGCCGCTGCCGCCGCGCGCACGACGGTGATGCCGCGGTGTTCGAACTCATCCAGCTTTCGTGAAACGAAGTTGGCCTCCGCAGAAAAGAAGTCCCAGGCATCGGGCACGGAACTCCGCAGCCGGAGTTCCGCGGCGAAGCGCACGAAGTCTCCCAGCGGGGGCTGCGCAGCGACCTTTGACCAACTGCTCCCGTCCAGCGGGATGCAGCACAGGACGGCCACATCAGGTGGCGGCAATCGGCGCTGTGTGCTGGTCATTTTGCGCAATGATCACGCGATGGACTTTCTGGTTGGCATCGCTGTCCACATGCAGCAGCACCGCATCCACGTTCAGCTCACGTAGGTCGTTCTGCAGGCCGCGGCGCAAGGCCACCTGGACGTCAACGGGCGATACGGGCCCCTTGAGTGCGGAGAGGATGGCTGATGCCTTGATCGTGATCGCCTCGGCGGTCGCTGCCGACATGTCCTTGACGTAGAAGATGAGCCGCAGATACCAGGGCGTCTTGGCCTGTACGGTGATCGGAATCTCGACGCGGGTAAAGCCGTCGAAGGCGCCGCCGGACACTCGCGACACCTTGACGCCACTGCGCTCGATCCGCAAACCGTTGTTGGCGATTCTGTCGTTCAGCAGTCGCACACGTTCTTCCGGCACGAACAGATCAGGCCCCGACGACAGCACATGATCGACCGAGGCCTTGCTCCGTCGCCGCAACGAGGCCTGCACATAGCTCAGCATCGCCTCGGCTTTTTCCTCGGGGATTCCCTTGATAAAGATGGACACATTGCCGCGACCGCCCGCTGTCGCAATGAGTCCATTGGCGACGGCATCGGTGGCTGAGGTCACCGAACTGACCTGCAAGGCATTGCCGGAGCCGGTCCTGCTCAGTGTGAACGCGCCGTCCGGGGACTGCTCCATGATGATGGCGTCGTGGCGATTGGCAATCAAGCTCGCCATCGACCGGGTTTCGGACGCCGTGAGCGGCCGGACCCTGTGCGCGTTTTCGGCGAAGTCCGTGGGCCTGAAATCCTCGACGCGTCCTGCAGCCTGGCGAATCGAATTCAGGGCCACGGGTGGCTCCGTGCGCACGGTCTTCAACACCTTCGCAAGCTCGGCCTCGATCTGTTCCTTGCTCAAGTCCTTGCGCGTGCCGACTTCTCGGGCAATGCTGCGGAGCCGGTCGCCATCGGCACTGCTGTGATCGACAATCCACCCGCCATCCTCCGCCTTACGCACGCGAACCTGCCCTTTGGCCAGCGACTCCTCAACCTGGAAGCGGGTGACCGGGGCGTCGAGATTGTGGCCACCGACACCACCCGAGACGATTCCCAGCGCCTGTGATTCGACGACATAGGCGGTGTGGTTGCTGTTCTCCGAGCTCGGCCCGGTGGCCATCAGCGACTCCCAACCGCCAGGTTGACTCATCGCGATCTGGAGCAGTCCGGTTTTCCGGAGCCCGGCCCCCTGGTTTTGAAGCAGCCCCTGCACCAACTCCGGCTTTAAGACCTTCATCAATGTTTGCAGCGCGGCTTCGAAGCGCGTCTCCTCCTTGGCTGTGGGCTCCGCGCGCAGTCTGAATGTGGCTGCCATGTCCGAGATCGCCTTCAGCACTTCACCCTGGCTTGCCCGATCTGCCTCGCGAAGCGTCTGGGCGACCGTCATGCCGAGATTGACGCGTTTGGCGATGAACTCGTCGCGTTGAACGCGCTGCGATGCCGACTCGCCAGGGTCCATGCGTTTGGCAAAGCCGCTCCAGTAGGCCGTCAGCTGAGTCCGCAACTGCGGCTCGGACATATGGCTCAGCAATGCCTTCAACTGGCGCCGGGTCGCCTGGTTCAGGTTTTCGGTGAAGTCCTTGTAGCGGGCGGAGACCTGCGGCGTTGCGGACGTGATGTTGAGCTGTCGGAAGATCTGGTAGAGCGTCGTGTACTGCACGACGCGGGCCAAGGTCGTATCGCCTGACTGGGCAAAGTAGTCGTAGGCCGTGTCTTCCATGTCGCGGGGTCTGTCCGTCACATCACCGTAGATGACCGAAAGTGCACCGGTCCGTTGCGGCGCGATGACGTCAAGCCCGGCGATGGCCTGCCGGTAGGTAATGCCGTCCGTGTTCCAATTGAACAGGAATTCGTTGCGGTCGCTCCTGACAAGCGGCGCGGGCGTCTTGCCAAAAGGATAGGAACGAGGTGTCGGATAGTTGAAGTTCCTGTATCGGACCTGGCCCGCCATCGACCAGCCTTTTAGCAGTTGATCGGCGACGTTGAGCAGCGTGCCGAACTCGGTGTCTACCAATTGAGGGCTCAGCAGAATCGGGGCGCGATCTACCCCATCGACGCCCTTGCCCGCAAGCATGTCATTGCGTTCATAGGACTGCGCCAGATGCTGCTCGCTGCTACCGGCCAACAGCAGGACGGTTTCGCTCCTCAGCGGCGGCAGGTGCGCCAACGATTCCACTCTTGCGCGCCCCACTATCAACGCTGCCTGCTTGTTCGCGATCGCGCCTAGAACAAGATCACTGGCGACCGCAAAGCGGTGAATTTCGCCGCGCGCTTGGACATCCAAGGCTGCGTCGCGATTGACGACCCAAACGACCAGCGCGCCGTCGCTGGTCGTGAAGACGCCACGTGCACCGCCATTGAGCAGATCGTTCAGAGTCAGCGATGGCGCGATCGCATTGCTGGAGAAACGTTGCTCGGTCTTGCTAATCCAGTTGTACAGATCACTTGCGCCAAATCGGACATCAAGACTGTGAGCCAGCATCCTGCGAGAAGGCACAGGCAGGCTGATCACAGGTGCTCCCTCGGTCGACCCCAGGGCCGCGATCTGAAGGCGCGCCAGCGTGTCGGGCCAGTCGGGACGGTCGGTCCCGATCACCGTGCATACAAGGTCGGTGACCGTACCGCGCGACATCAGCGACCACTCTCGCGTCTCGCAGCCGGCAGCATGAGCGCCGAGCAGGTTTGCCAGTCGGATCCGCGTGACGTTGGGTGCCGGCTCCGAGACGATCAGCGTCCTGGGAAGTCCTCGGTCAGCTTGAGACAGAGCCACCACCTGCGTTTGGAAGGGCTGAGCCACCCGGAACTTCTTCCACGCATCTATCGCCTCAGGTCGAGCGACGCCTTGCCCATAGGCAGCGCATGACAGCAGCGCGGCGCAGAACAGAATTCCACCCGCCCTCTGTTGCCGCATTGAATTTCGTTCTCGCTTCAGCGTTCGCCATTGCATCATCGTCTCCGGCGGGTGTCGAGTCCGAGTCACTTTAGATTGCGAACGACTCTTTTACATGATCAATGTTGACTACCTCGCTGCAGGCGATACGAGGATCAGGGCTCCACTCAACGGAGCACTTCATGAAGCGCTTCATCGCCACTGCGCCTCCCCCGCGTTGTCGCCCTGGCGGCCTGATCAGTCTGATGCGTCGCTGCTCACGCTGGGTGGGCCGGCGCCTGCCGCCCGGGTCGGGAACGGTGACCTGAGCCAGGCCCTTCGCTTCAGCGCGCTAGTGCGCGAGTGCGCCAGTGCGCGCGGAGCGTGACCGCGAAGTGAGGTCACTCCGGGGACACAGTGCAGGCGAACGTCGCCGTCAAGCAATGGTTGCCGGACATGCGTGCGGCAATCGTGGACCCGCGCGCCGGTCAGGAATTGCGATCCGATGGCGGGAAAGAGACTGGAGCGGTCGCTCGTGAGTTCATGGCAGCTGACTGCTTGCAGCCTGATCCAGTCATCACCTGCCCCAGCAACACCACGCCCGGAATCCACACGCGCGCCGGAACCGACCTGTTTCGGCTGTAACACGACCCGCGCCGCGCGTAGCAACCGCGCCATGAGCCGCGCCGAGAGTGAAGGCACCGGATCTCGTATCCCTTGCCTGCGAAGGAGCTCACATGAACAACCCCTCCGACACCCTGGCCGCCACTGCCGCGATGGTCAGCACGGTCAACAGCTCGCATGCGCCGGGCCTGCGCCCGGTCGTCGACCACGACACCGCCACCGCGGCGCTGCGTGAAGCGCAGGTCGAGCTCTATTGCGGCCATGACGCCGCGGCGATGACGGCCCTGCGCGAGGCGCGCCGGGCGCTGTCGGGCCTGCCCAGCGAGGCCGCGGCGCTCGCCACGATGGAGTCGGCCGCCTGGCACATCCGCCGCCACGAATCGCGCGAAGCACAGCGCGACATGGCGCTCGCCCACCAACTGCTCGCCTGAGGGCCACACCACGGCCCCGGCCATTCGTTCATCCCTGACTGGAGAACCTCATGCGCACCTTGACCTCACGTCTTCTGGGTTCGACCCTGGTCGCGCTGGCTGCCGCCGCTGCTGGCGGCGCCTGGGCCGACCCGCTGCCACCGATGCACCACCAAGGCAGCGTGCAGTACCTGTCCGGCGGCATCGGCAAGGATGAAGCCCGTGCTGTGCAGGCGGCCGCGCCAGCCTGGCCCGCCGTGCTGGAGTTCGTTGCCCATGACCCTCAGGCCAAGGCCGACGAGTTCCTCGCGAACGTGTCGGTCCAGGTGCGCGATGCGCATCAGCACACCGTGCTGGCCACCGTGAGCGAGGGCCCGTTCGTGCTGGCCAAGCTGGCGCTCCGACGACGGCAGCAGGGCAAGGCCAAGAAGCAGAAGCACAAGTTGGCCCACAGGTCGATAGAGGCCATCTGGGTTGGCCAGGTGGCGCGCACTGGCGAGCATATCGTCATCAAGCCGGACGGATCGGCCGTCCGCTGCCGGACAGTGCGACTCGTGCCCATCGAACACAGATGGAACGCGCGTAAGGTCATGGCCACCAAGGGAGTGCCTCGGAGGCCGTGCCCGAACAGCAAGGACCCTGAGGAGATCGAGGCGAGGCTCGCGTCCGAGGAGGTCCTCGAGGGCGAGCTGAAAGGCGAGGACGCCGGCACCGAGCTGAAGGTGGAGGCCGAACTGAGAGACTTCGCGCATCGCGAGCTGCGCATCACGGAGAACATCTTGGACGAGTACGGCTACACCAGTGAGTGCCCAGGGTGCATGGCCAAGCTGGGAGGGCCAGCGACGAAACGAGGGCATTTGACTGTATGCCGATTGAGGATTTATAAGGAAATGGAGAAAGGAGAGAAA
>JBHIWE010000236.1:0-6450 GCA_041987645.1 Acidovorax sp.
CGCCACCTTCACACAGATGGGCGGCGAGGGCGTGCCCTGGGTGGGCCAGGCGCCGTTCACCGACGAGAAGCACATCTTCAGCAACCTCGGTGACGGCACCTACTTCCACAGCGGCAGCCTGGCCATCCGCCAGAGCATCGCCGCGGGTGTGAACATCACCTACAAGATCCTCTACAACGACGCGGTCGCCATGACCGGCGGCCAGCAGGTGGGCGAGCGGCCCGAGGGCCACACCGTCATCCAGATCATGAACAGCGTGATCTCGGAGGGCGTGAAGAAGCTGGTCATCGTGACCGACGAGCCGGCCAAGTACGAAGGCGTGGCCCTGGCGCCGGGCGTGACGGTGCACCACCGCGACGACCTCGACGAGATCCAGCGTCAGTTCCGCGAGATCCCGGGCACCACGGCCATCATCTACGACCAGACCTGCGCCACCGAGAAGCGCCGCCGCCGCAAGCGCGGCAAGCTGGTGGACCCGGCCAAGCGCGTCGTCATCAACGAGCTGGTGTGCGAGGGCTGCGGCGACTGCTCGGTGCAGTCCAACTGCCTGAGCGTGGAGCCGCTGGAGACGGAGTTCGGCCGCAAGCGCCAGATCAACCAGAACACCTGCAACAAGGACTACTCCTGCGTGAAGGGCTTCTGCCCGAGCTTTGTCACGGTCGAAGGCGGCGAGCTGAAGAAGCCCAAGAAGGAGTCCCGCAAGAGCCCCTTCGACGCCGGCCTGCCCAGCCTGCCGATGCCCGTCATCCCCAACGCGGAAGAAGCCTGGGGCATCGTGGTGGCCGGCGTGGGCGGCACGGGCGTCATCACCATCGGGCAGTTGCTCGGCATGGCCGCGCACCTCGAAGGCAAGGGCGTCATCACGCAGGATGCCGCAGGCCTGGCCCAGAAGGGCGGCGCAACCTGGAGCCACATCCAGATCGCCAACACGCCCGAGGCCATTCACTGCACCAAGGTCGGCACCGCCGAGGCCGACCTCGTCATCGCCTGTGATGCCATCGTGGCGGCCAACAAGGCCACGCTGGCCGTGATGCGCGAGGGGCGCACGTTTGTGGCCCTGAACACCCACGGCTCGCCGACGGCAACCTTGGTCAACAACCCCGACTGGACCTTCCCCGGCACGGCCTGCGAGCAGGCGCTGGGCAAGGCCGTGGGCGCCGGCCACCTGGGCGCGTTCGATGCCGAGGAGGTGGCCGTCAAGCTGCTGGGCGACTCGCTCTACACCAACCCGCTGATGATGGGCTATGCTTGGCAGCAGGGCCGCATCCCGCTGAGCTACGACGCGCTGATGCGCGCCATCGAGCTCAACGGCGTGCAGGTGGACAACAACAAGGCCGCCTTCGAGTGGGGCCGGCGCTGCGCGCATGACCTGAAGGCGGTGCAGTCGCTGTATGCCGCCCAGGCCGTCATCCAGCTCGTCAAGCGCCAGAGCGTCGATGAGATGGTGGCCAAGCGCGTGGACTTCCTGACCGGCTACCAGAACGCTGCTTACGCGGCCGAGTACAAGGCCTTCGTCGAGAAGGTGCGCGCGGCCGAGTCCAAGCTGGGCAGCAAGACCACGCTGACTGAAGCCGTGGCCCGCTATCTGTTCAAGCTGATGGCCTACAAGGACGAGTACGAGGTGGCGCGCCTGCACACCGATGCGGCCTTTACCGCCAAGATCGCCGGCATGTTCGAGGGCGACTACAAGCTGGTGCACCACCTGGCGCCGCCGCTGCTGGCCAAGACCAACGCCAAGGGTGAGCTGGTCAAGCGTCCGTTCGGCGGCTGGATCCGTCCGGCCTTCGGCCTGCTGGCCAAGATGAAGGGCCTGCGCGGCACGGCCCTGGACGTCTTCGGTCACACCGAAGAGCGCAAGATGGAGCGCCGCTGGATTGCCGACTACCGAGCCGGCATCGAGAAGGCGCTGGCCGGCCTCACGGCCGAGTCGCTGGCCACCGCCGTCGAACTGGCCCGCGTGCCCGAAGAGATCCGCGGCTATGGCCACGTGAAGGCGCGCCACGAGAAGGCCGCCAAGGCCAAGTGGGACGCCCTGCTGGCGCGCGTCTGACCGTCTCGGCTCACCGGGCCCCGCGCGCTGGCTGAGGCCGGTGCGCGGGGCCCGGTGCTTTCAGGGCTGGGTCAGGGCCTGATGGTGAGGTGCTGCAGCACGATCAGCCATTCGCCGTCGAACCGCTGGTAGGCCAGGCTGTAGCGCACCGGGCGGGTGACGATCTTGCCATCCAGCTCTTCGTCGAACTCGCATTCGCCGGACCGCACCGCGGTGTTGCCGAAGAAGTTCAGGTTGCCGATCACCCAGCGCATGCGCGCGCTGGGCCGGCGGGCCAGGTCGTCGAAGAACACCGGCACGCCCTCGCCGGACTTGGGCACGGCGCTGAACTCGTCGTCGGTGATCAGCGCGCCGGGCGCGTAGAGCCTGCGTAGCGCCACCGGGTCACGGCGGTTGTAGGCGTCTTGCCAGGCCTGCAAGGCCTCCAGCACTTCGCCCGTGCACTGGGCCTCCGGCTGGTCGCAGGCGGGCGGCGCGGGGGGCGTGGTGGCGCAGCCGCCCAACGCCGCTATCAGCAGACCGGCGAGCAGGGCCAGCAGCCGGCGGCTTCGGCAATGCGGGGTCATGTGTTGTTCTCCTGTTCTCCCTCAGCGCCCGGATTTGACTTGACGGGCGGGCCCGGCCCGGGCGTGGAAAACCCGACGCAGGTCATCCCGCACCGTGAGGTCGCGCCGTTTGCACGGGCCGCCAATAATGCGCCGATGAGCCATCGCCGCACCGTCCTGGCCGCCTTGCTGTCTTTCAGCACCGGTGTGCCGGCTGCAGAGCCGAGCGTCGTGCTGCGAACGGCAGCGGAGGCTGGCGTGCCGCACAAGTTCGGTCGCCCGGGCGATGTGCCGGCGGGCTTTTGCACCGACTACATCCGCGCGCTGGTGGCGCACGATGCCGGCCTGCAGTTCGAGGGGCTGCAGCAGTTTCTGCCGGTGCTGCGCATCGAGCGCGAACTCGCCACGGGCACGCTGGATGTGTTCTTCGGCCTGCTCAGCACCGTGGCCCGGCTGGAGCGCTTTCGCTTCATCGAACAGCCGCCGCTGTACATCTCGCGCCACCGCGTCGCGGTGCGCGCGGACGACCGCGAAGTGGACGCGGTGCAGGGCTTCGACGACATCCGCGCGCTGGGCGAGCAGGGCGTGGTGCTGGCCACGCGCGGCACGGCCTACACCAGCTATCTGCTGCGTCAGCCAGGCCTGAAGGTGGACGATGGCGGCACCGATCATCTGCAAAACATGCGCAAGCTGTTGCGCGGCCGTGGGCGCTTCTTCTACCAGTCCGAGCCCATGCTGCGGCAGCTGATCCAGGCGGAGGGGCTGCAGGATCAGGTGCGTCTGCTGCCGGCGGTGTTTGCGGCGGAGCCGCTGCTGGTGGCCCGCGCCACCACGCTGGAGCCCGCCCGGCTGGCGCGCCTGACCGCCGCCATGCAGGCGCTGGAAGCCAACGGCACCGCGGCGCGGCTGCGCGCCCAGTACCGCCTGACCTGAGGGGCCCCGCCGCCCATGGCGGTGAATCCTCCCGACGTCGGACATTCCCGGGTCGGGGCCAGGAGCTCGCCTGCCTAGACTGGCTGCCTCAACGAGGGAGAGCCCATGAACAAGATCCTGTGCGGCCTGCTGGCCGCTTCGCTGGCCTGCGCGGCACTCGCGGTGCGTGCGGCCGATGCATCGGCCGAGAACCCCGCCTGGACCGAGGCCAAGGCGGCCGCTCAGGTCGGGCCGGCGGATGTTGCGATCGCCGGCCAGGCCAAGCTGCACCTGCCCCAGGGGCGCATCTTCATTCCCCAGCCTCAGGCCGGCAAGCTGCTCACCGCCATGGGCAACCCCGGCCAGCACAGCGAGCTGGCCGGCCTCATCTTTCCGCAGGGCGGCGGCGAGTGGTTCGCCACGCTGCGCTACATCCCGTCGGGTTATGTGAAGGACGGCGATGCCAAGGACTGGAAGGCCGACGAGCTGCTCACCAGCTACAAGGAGGGCACCGAAGCCAGCAACGCCGAGCGCGTGAAGATGGGTGTGCCGGCGCTGGAGATCGTCGGCTGGGCCGAGCCGCCGGCCTACGAGGCGGGCAGCCATCGGTTGGTCTGGGCCATGAGCTCCAAGGAAAAAGGCGCCCCCGACGACGCAGGCCGGGGCGTCAACTACAACACCTACGCCCTCGGCCGCGAGGGCTACCTGAGCTTGAACTTCGTCACCGACTTGAAAGACCTGCCGGCCCAGAAGCCCGATGCCCAGGCGCTGCTCGGCGCGTTGGAGTTCGATGCCGGCAAGCGCTATGAAGACTTCAACGCCTCCACCGACCATGTCGCCGAGTACGGCCTCGCCGCCCTGGTGCTCGGGGTAGGCGCCAAGAAGCTCGGCCTGCTGGCCGTCATTGCCGCCTTCGCCGCCAAGTTCGCGAAGGTGATCTTCCTGGCCGTGGTCGGCCTGGGCGCCGTCGTGACGAAGTTCTTCAAGCGCGACAAGTCGGCCGCCTGACCCCAGCGACGCTTGCCCGCGCATGCGGACGCGCTTCGCTGCGCGCGCAGGCTGTCGCGCCTAGACTGGGCGCATGCAGTTTCCTCTCCTGGCGCGGTGACCCCGCGCCGCCTCTGGCCCGGCCTGCTGATGGCCATGCTGGGCGCCATCGGCTTCTCGGGCAAGGCCATCATCGTCAAGCTCGCCTACCGGCATGGTGTCGATGCGGTCACGCTGTTGATGTGGCGCATGCTGCTGGCCATGCCCTTCTTCCTGGCCATGGCCTGGTGGGCCGGGCGGGGCCAGCCAGCGCTCACGCGGCGTGACTGGCGCGATATCGCGGTGCTCGGCTTCACCGGCTACTACCTCGCCAGTTACCTGGACTTTGCCGGCCTGGCCTACATCACGGCCAGCCTTGAGCGCCTCATCCTGTATCTCAACCCGACGCTAGTGCTGCTGATCTCGGTGGTGTGCTTTCACCACCGGCTGCAGGCGCGGCAGGTGCTGGCGATGGCCGTCAGCTATGCCGGCGTGGTGGCGGTGTTCGCGCATGAGTTGCACTTCGAGGGCGTGAACACCGCCGTCGGTGCCGCGCTGGTGTTCGGCAGTGCGATCAGCTACGCGATCTACCTCGCGCTGAGCGGCAAGGTCGTGCAACGCCTGGGCGCCCTGCGCCTGGCGGGGCTGGCCAGCAGCGTGGCCTGCGTGCTGTGCATCGGCCAGTTCCTGCTGCTGCGCCCCATGGCGGATGCGCTGGTGCCCACCCCTGTCATGGGCTTGTCGCTGCTGAACGCGACGGCCTGCACGGTCGCTCCCGTGCTGATGGTCATGCTGGCCATTGCCCGTATTGGCGCGCCGCTGTCCTCCCAGGTCGGCATGGTCGGCCCGATGAGCACGCTGCTGATGGGCTATTTCATCCTCGGTGAGCCGCTGAACGGCTGGATCGGCGTGGGCACCACGCTGGTGCTGGCCGGCGTGTTCCTCGTGGGCCGCGGCCCCCGCCCGCCGAGCCCCGCCCGCTGAACTGACTTGACCCCTGGCGGGCGCCCGTGTTCAAAATCGCTGCGGTTTTAGAACGACAAAGCGCCGGATAACCCGCCTTTTCAAAAAGACGACCCCTAACGCCATGCCTAAGCTGCCTAGCTTTTTCGGCACCGTTTAGGGATGGATCACGGATACGCACGTGTCTCGACACTTGAGCAAGACACGGCGTTACAGCTAGCGGCACTCAAGAAGGCCGGCGTAACGTTCATTTGGGAAGACCAAATCTCAGGCGTCAAACAGCGACCGGCGCTAGAGCAGCTCCTAGGGCTGCTAATACCGGGTGATTCAGTTGTCGTCTACAAAGTAGACCGCCTAGCCCGCAGCCTTTCAGACCTGCTCAGGATCGCGGAGCAAATCACCAAGAGCGGCGCAACGCTACGAAGCCTCACGGAGCCCATAGAGACAGCATCGCCAGCAGGCCGAATGATGTTCCAGCTTCTAGGCGCGTTCGCAGAGTTCGAACGGAACGTAATTCGCGAACGATGCGCGGCAGGGATGGCCGAAGCAATGAGGCGAGGCGTCAAGTTCGGGCGAAAGCGTCGAAAGTTCGATTACGCCGAAGCGTTTCGCATGCGAAATGACGGGATGACATATACCGAAATTTCGCGAGCTTTGGGGGTGCATCGGTCGCATGCATTCTCAGCAGTTCGGCGGATTGAAAAGGAATTAGCCGATGGCGAATAGGGCGATGCCCTACGGGCCCGGGCTCTATGGCTGCGCCACCAAGCCCCGCAAGCGGGTCTCGGCCCTTCGGGTAACGATCCCTATCGCGGCTAGCCTTCCCCGTCTACGTGGTCTAACCCGGTCGCGCTGCATCGGTCGCGCCAGTCGCTGCGCTTTGTGTCACGCCCGCTGACGGTCGCGCGACCTAGTCAGCCTCAAAAAGCGGCATCTGCCGCCACTCCCCGAAAA
>JBHIWE010000237.1:0-6433 GCA_041987645.1 Acidovorax sp.
TGATGGAGCCGCTGGGCTACATCCCGCCGGCCGAGTTCGAGGCCAACTACCATCGACAACGCGCTGGTCAGGCCGCGACCGTCTGACTTAAACCAACGGGCCTCCGCGATACCCGGGGCGATTCACGATGACGCGGAGGGAGGTCGTTAGAAGTCACGAGGAGCAGCGGAGAACATCGACCGCAAGGTGGGGATTGAAGGTGCTGTTTTCGAACGAACCGTTTCCCATCGGATAGCCGCGAGGATTCGACAAGACTCTGCAGTGATGCCGGATGTAGTCGAACTGGGTGTGCGTGTGCCCGTGTATCCATAGACTTGGCACTTCAAAGAAGCTGTTTGGCAAATCGCTGGCGAAGGCAGGCGTCAACCAGTCGCATTCGTATCCGCGAATGCGGTCCAGATCTTCTTGGCCATGCCGATCTCCGCTGCGGCCTTAGTCGAACAGCGCGGCGTCAAGCAACCAACCTTCATCGATCCGCTTCAGCAGTAGCCACGTCGGCACGTACTGGTGATGAACCCGCCGGCATACGACCGTTCCGGGCCATGAGGTTTCAGGTACCAGCCTCTGCTGGAGCCGGGTTGTTTCCTCCGTGGCGTAGGCGATTGCGGCAGCAGCAATGGTGTCGACATGATCACCCGCCAAGCCTTGCGCACGCAGCGACGCAACGACTTCGGCGGCGGTGGAGTTCAGCTGAACCCCGAGTTCTCTTCCACTTAGCGCCCTTGTCATTGCCATGGTCCGCACCTCATTGAGAAGACGATGGCCTGATCAATCACTCGCATTGTGGAAGATCGGCCGTGGTGTGATCGTCGTCATTTTATGACCATCATTGCATGCCAGCAGCGTCGCCGCGCCATGCAAACGATCCCGCACTCATCGCGCTCGGCGGTGCGATTCGTGGCGCCCGGCTGCAGCGTGGCTTGTCTCAGGAAGAGCTTGCGCATCGTGCGGCCATCGACCGTGCCTATATGAGCAGCATTGAGCGGGGTAGCCAGAATCCAGGCGTCATGTCGATCTTGCGGATTGCGGCGGCGATGGACATGACGCTCTCCGAACTTGCTGCAAGCGCAAGCCTGTAGGCGCCCCAGGTCGCCGCCCATCCTGAGCAGCAGCAACGACCCGATGAGGCCTTTGGTTGAGGCTTGTCATTGGCTGTCGCGCACTGGTTGCGGGAGTGATTTCGCCGTCGGGCAATATCATCGAGACCTGCAAAACAGGCATCCCAAAGCCCAAATGCAACAGCTTCCGCGGCGAACTCCGGCTTACGCCTAGTCCGCTGACAGCCCAAATGCAACGCAAGCGGCCATGTGCGTTATGCAACGGGATCACGGTCTGTTTTGCTCCTCCTCCTGGGGCTTGAAAAGCAACGCCACTCCCGAACTACCGGGTCATGCTATTGATCTGATCTGCTGGTGTCTCCGACCTGCCGGATGAAGCCGACAGCTTGGACTACCCAAGTATTGATCGATACAGCATTGCCAGCGCCACACCGCCTGCCAAGAGCCCGAAGGCTTGCTGTATCCGCGCGCCGCTCAAGCGCTGGCTCACTTCCCGCCCGGCGACCAAAGCACCGGCGGCACCGGCCGCGAATGGCAGAGCGATTGCCCAATTCATGCCTCCTTGTGACGCGGCTCCCAACACGCCGCCGACGGACACCAGTGCAATCACGGCCATCGATGTGGCCACCACACCGCGCGTTGGCACATCGCTGAAGCCGCCCAGCATCGGCACGATGACAAACCCTCCACCGACGCCGAGCAGCCCACTGAGCAGCCCGGAAAGTGCACCGGTTGCAGACAAGACTGCAGTGCATGGCGCGCGCCAGGACAGCCGCCCCGTGGCAGGATTCATCGCACAAACGGGACGCTTGCGCTGTAGTGTCGACGCGGATGTGCGCCGCGCCTGGCGCAAGTTGCGCCAAGCCACCCACCCCAGGATCGCCGCGAAGACCGCCATCACGGGCCCGTTGGGAAGCAGGTGGGACAGCCAAACGCCCAGCGGCGCGATCAGCATCCCCGTCAACCCGATGAGCAGTGCCGCCCGGTACCGCACGACGCCCTCCCTCAGCCCAAGCAGCGCGCCCACGGAGGCCGCCAGGCCCACCGCCAGGAGCCCGACAGGTGCCGCCTGCGACATTTGCAGATGCAGACCAAACACCAAAAGTGGCACCGCCAGGATGCCGCCCCCGGCGCCGGTCAGCGCCAGCACGACCCCCACAGCGGCGCCCATCAGCAGACTGAGCGCGGTGACATCCATCACCATGGGCTCAACCCACCATTTCCGGTTCAGCCAGCCACTCACGCCCTTTGAGCATGCCTTCCCAGTACAGCGGCGGCAGGATGCGCTCCTTGAGCAGCCAGGCCAGGCGTGAAGGCTCGGTGCCGTTGATCAGCCACTTCGGGAAGCTCGGCGCGACCTTGCCGCCGTAGGTGAACTCCGCCAGCACGATCTTTCCGCGCTCCACGGTCAGCGGGCATGACCCGTAGCCGTCGTAGCGTGCCTCACCCTTGGCGGCGCCGCGAGCAGCGAGCACGTTGTGTGCGACGACCGGCGCCTGCTTGCGAGCTGCTGCCGCGGTCTTGGCGTTGCTGGTGTTGGCCGCATCGCCGAGTGCAAAGATGTTGGCGAAGGTCTTGTGGCGCAGCGTTGCCGGGTCCACGTCGACCCAGCCTGCCGCGTCGGAAAGGGGGCTCACGCGGATGAAGTCCGGCGCCTTCTGGGGCGGCACGACATGGATCATGTCGAATTCGCGGACGACGCACGTCTTGCTGCCATCGGGATTCGCCATGCTGAAGGTCGCCTTGCGAGCGCCCCCGTCGATCGCGGTGAGCGTCTGGCCGAAGTTCAAATGAATGCCGTAGGTCTCCACGTAGCGCATCAGCGCGGGGACGTAGTCGGCAACACCGAACAGCACCGCGCCGGCGTTGCAGAACTGGATGTCGATGTCCCGCAGCGCGCCAGTGCGAAGCCAGTGATCCGCCGACAGATACATCGCCTTCTGCGGCGCGCCAGCGCACTTGATGGGCATGGGAGGCTGGGTGAACACGGCACGACCACCGCGCAGCCGCTGAACCAGTTCCCAGGTGTAGGGCGCGAGGTCGTAGCGGTAGTTCGACGTGACGCCATTGCGCCCCAACGTCTCAACCAGACCCTCGATGCCATGCCAATCGAGCTTGAGCCCAGGGCACACCACCAACTGCTTGTACTTGACCACGCGGCAGCCATCGAGGATGACCGCATCGCGCTCAGGCTCGAAGGCCGCCACGGCCGACTTCAGCCAGTGCACGCCCCTGGGCAACACGGACGCCAGAGTTCTCGCAGTCGTCGAGGCGTCGAACACACCGCCGCCCACCAGGGTCCAGCCCGGCTGGTAGTAGTGCACATCGGCTGGGTCGATGATCGCGATGTCCAGCCCGGGCTGGCGTGCCAGCAGGCTCGACGCCACGGCGATGCCAGCGGCACCGCCGCCGATGATGACGACCTCGTGCGAGGCGTCCGCCACCTCGACCGGCGTCTTGCCGCCGTTGACCAGCCGGCGCACCACGCCTTTCAGGTCGTAGCCAGCACGGGCGGCGCGCTCGATGATCTCGGGTAGCGGCCGCTGGCCCGACTGCGACAGCGCCCACATCGTGGTCGAGCGCATCCCGGTGCGGCAGAAGGCCAGCACGGGCTTGGGGCTCGCGTCCATCAGCGCGCCGAACTGGCGCCCCTGCTCATCGGTCACCTTGCCGGATTCAGCGGGCAAGTAATGCAATGCAAGGCCCATTCCGCGCGCAGCGGCTTGCAGTTCGGCGAAGACGGGCTGGTCGTTGCCCTCCCCATCCGGGCGATTGCAGATCACCGTGCGAAAGCCTGCGTTGGCAATCTCTTGCAGGTCAGGCGCGTGGATCTGGGCGGCGACCGCCAATTCAGGCGTCAGGGTCTTGAGTTCCATGGTTGTCTCCGGGTTGTTAGTTGGGAACTCAGACCGCGTTGAGCGGGATCTTCAGGTAGCGCACACCGTTGTCTTCGGCCGGCGGCAAGGCACCCGCACGCATGTTGACCTGCACCGACGGAAGGATCAGCGTGGGCATGCCGAGCGTGGCGTCGCGTGCATTGCGCATGGCCACGAACGCGTCTTCGCTGATGCCGTCGCGAACGTGGACGTTGCTGGCTCGCTCTTCCGCCACCGTGCTGACGAACTGCACCTCACGACCGCCGGGCTGGTAGTCATGGCACATGTAGAGCTTGGTGGCCGGCGGCAGGCTCAACACCTTGTTGATTGACCGGTACAGCATCCGGGCATCGCCGCCAGGGAAATCGCAGCGGGCGGTGCCGTAGTCGGGCATGAAGAGCGTGTCACCCACGAAGGCGGCGATCTCGGCATCGGTGCCCTCGCCTGCCGTCACCACGTAGGTCATGCAGGCCGGTGTGTGGCCAGGCGTGTGCAGCGCGCGGGCTTGCAGGCCGCCGATGGTGAAGGACTCGTCGTCCTTGAAGAGGTGGTCGAACTGGCTGCCGTCACGCGCAAAGTCCGGCCCGGCATTGAAGAGCGTGCCGAAAACGTTCTGCACGGTGGTGATGTGCTGGCCAATGCCCAGCCGACCGCCGAGCGCCTTCTGGAGGTAGGGCGCCGCCGACAGGTGGTCCGCGTGGACGTGCGTTTCAAGAATCCACTGAACCTGGGCGCCGAGGTCCCGCACGCGGGCGATGAGCCGGTCCGCACTGGCGGTGTCCGTGCGGCCGGACTTGGGGTCGAAGTCCAGCACGCTGTCGACCAACGCGCACTGCATCGTCTGTGCGTCCAGCACCAGGTAGCTCACGGTCCAGGTCGCAGGGTCGAAGAAGCCCTCCACCTGGAGGCGCGGGGCTGTTGCCGGGGCGGTTGTCGTTGGGGTGGTGCTCAAGGGGGTCTCCTGGTCGCTGACTGCTTCAGCCGGGGTGGCATGGCAGTTGCGGGTGGTCAAGTGCCCCAACATGATCAAGAGCCGTGCCAACCCTGGCAATCAGTAGACGACTCCGCTAAGTAACTGATTTGCAAAGAACTAGAGGCATCAAGCCCGAACCCTGCCGCCCGCTGCGCCACTGCCATCTGCCGCTGCCTGGCACGCTGTGGCAGAAGATGGCAGAAGATGGCAACCACTTCCGTCAGCCTCACCATGCCCACGCCACCCTCGCCCACTCCGCAAGTTCAAGCCCTGGTGTCCTACCTGGAACACGAGTCGCAGCCCATGATCGTGCTGGACCCGGACTACAACATCCTCGCGGCGAACACGGCCTACCAGCGCCAGTTCGGGACAGCCGACCGGCCCTACCTCGGCCACAAGTGCTTCCGCGTCTCGCACCACTACGACGTGCCGTGCGACCAGGCTGGCGAGCACTGCCCGATGCGCCGCGCCTTCGAGCTCAAGGGGCCTGACCGCGTGCTGCACATCCATCACACGCCGCGCGGCCCGGAGCATGTGGACGTGGAACTGCGCCCCATCCTCGACGGCGATCGTCAGGTGGTGGCCTACGTCGAGCGGCTGACCACCGTGAAGCACGCCTCGGCCCGTGCCAACCAGGCAGGTCTGGTGGGGCGGTCGCCGGCGTTCAATACCGCGCTGGAATCCGTCCAGCGGGTGGCTCGGTCGCAGCTGCCGGTGCTGTTGCAGGGGGAGTCCGGCACGGGCAAGGAATTGTTTGCGCGCGCTGTCCACGAGGCGAGCGATCGGCACGGCGGCCCGTTCGTCGTCGTCGACTGCTCAGGGCTGCCCGAGACGCTCTTCGAGAGCGAGTTGTTCGGCCACGAGAAGGGTGCGTTCACTGGCGCCATGCACCGCAAGCCGGGGCTCGTCGAAACCGCGGCCGGTGGGACGCTGTTCCTCGACGAGATCGGCGACGTGCCGCTGGGCATGCAGGTCAAGCTGCTGCGGCTGATCGAGTCGGGTACTTTCCGGCGGGTTGGTGCAACCGAAACCCAGCAGGCGGACTTCCGCCTCGTGGCAGCCACGCACAAGCCGCTCCAGCAGATGGTGGCCGACGGCAGCTTCCGGCAAGACCTCTACTACCGCATCGCCGCCTTTCCGATCTACCTGCCACCGCTGCGCGAGCGTGCGGGCGACATTCCCCTGCTCGTGGACACATTCCTGCAGCGGGGCGGCAAGGCAGCATCGACGGTGGTGATCCAGCCTGCCGCCATGGCCCGGCTGCAGGCCCACAACTGGCCCGGCAACATCCGCGAGCTGCGCAACGTGCTGGAGCGCGCCCGGTTGTTTGCTGACGACGGCGTGGTGCGACCCGAACACCTGCCCGAGTGGCTGCACGGGCGCCCTCACCCACTGCCGCCGGCCGCACCCGCCACGTCGGCCAGCCCGCCGCCGGCGCCCGCGCGTGATGTCGATGCCGAGATTCGCCGCATGGTGCAGGACGGCCAGCTCAGCCGCCGTGAGATGGCGGAGTCGCTGGGCCTCAG
>JBHIWE010000238.1:0-6399 GCA_041987645.1 Acidovorax sp.
TTGCGTGCCCCGGACCGTTGAGGTGGCTCCGTACTTACCCTTTACCATTGCCGCCATGCCCAAGTACCAGTTCCAGGCCGAAGTGCGGCCCGAATACCTGCCCGAGCAATCCGCCCCGGCGGAGGGCGTCTACAGCTTCGCCTACACCATCACCGTCACCAATACGGGCGAGGTGCCGGCCCAGCTCATCGCGCGCCACTGGATCATCAGCGACGCGCGCGGCCACACCGAAGAGGTCAAGGGCCTTGGCGTGGTGGGCCAGCAGCCCTTGCTCAAGCCGGGCGAGGCCTTCCAGTACACCAGCGGCTGCCGCCTGCGCACGGCCAGCGGCAGCATGCACGGCAGCTACCTGTGCGTTTCGGCCGACGGCGAGACCTTCGAATGCCCCATCGCGCTGTTCGTGCTCGAAGCCGTGGGTGGAGACGATGCCGGCCAGCCGCTGAGCGACCGGGTGCTGCATTGAGGCGGTCCCCCGTCGATCTGGGCCAGCTGCTGGCCGAACTGGACCCCGCCGCTCCGCTGGCGCAGCGCCATCTGCTGCTGATTTCGCTGCTCGACTGGGTGCGCGGCGACAGCCGTTCCGTCGAAGGCGCCCTCGGGCGCGTCGCGCTGTTGGTGGAGGCGGTCGAGAAGGATGCCTCGCTGCAGGCGCGGCTGCAGGCCTGGTGGCTGGCGCTCATCCAGACCGTGGACATCACCACGCTGCTGGCCGACTTCGGCTTCGCGCCGCGCACGGCGCTCTTCAGCGAGATCGCCGAGCGCATGCGCTACAAGCTGCTGCCGGGCAGTCCGGAAACGATCGATGCCTCCGAGCTGTTCATGCTCGCCCTGCGCAGCGAATTCGACGCGCGCTGGCTGGCCGCGCTGGACGAGCCCCTGCTGGAACGCCTGCTGGCGGTGCTGGCGCCCGCCGAAGGGCCTGGGGCGACGCGCTGGCAGCGCTCGCTGCTCGATGCCATCACCTATTGCGCGGGGCAGATCCTCTCCACCGGCTTCGCCCCGGAGCTGCGCCTGCGCATGACCGATTCGGCCCGCGACGCGCAGCCCTTCCATGCGCTGATCCGCGACGTGGAGAGCCTGCGTGTGGAGGTGCTGCACCAGCTGCGCACCAGCGACCGGCTGGACGAGGCCGTGCTGCGGCTGCGCGAGCGGCTCGATGCCTGCCGAGCCGCCGCTTTCACCGTGTATTCGCACTTCGAGGACAACGGCATCTCGGTGGGCCTGGTGTTCCGCCTGCGGCAGCTGCGCGAGCGGATCCTGCGCGTGCGGGCGTTGCTGGACTGCCTGCTCTCGCCCACGCCTGCCGTCGCGGCGGCGCAGCTCATGGCGCGGCTGGTGAACGTGGGCATCGAACGCCGCAGCGTGCGCGCGCTGCTGGCCACCAATTCTTCGCTGCTGGCCGCCAAGGTGGCCGAGCGCAGCGCCGAGACCGGCGAGCACTACATCACCCGCACCGGCGCCGAATACAGCGCCATGGTGGCCAAGGCCGCGGGGGGCGGCTTCGTGATGGCCTTCACCACGCTGATGAAGTTCGGCATCGCCGCACTGGCGCTGTCGGCGTTCTGGTCCGGCTTCTGGGCGGGCGCCAACTACGCGTTGAGCTTCGTGCTCATCCAGCTGCTGCATTTCACCGTGGCGACCAAGCAGCCGGCCATGACGGCCCCCGCCATGGCCGCCAAGCTCAAGGACCTGCAGGACGACGCAGCCGTGGAGTCCTTCGTGGATGAGGTTTCGCACCTGGTGCGCTCGCAGGTGGCGGCCGTGCTCGGCAACGTGCTGGTGGTGTTCCCGGCCGTGGTCGGCATCACCTGGCTGATCGCCCATTTCAGCGGAGCGCCGGCCATCACTGCCAAGCAGGCCCAGCACGTGCTGCACGCGCAGCATCTGCTGGGGCCTTCGCTCTTCTTTGCCGCCTTCACGGGCGTGCTGCTGTTCGCCTCCAGCATCATCGCGGGCTGGGCCGAGAACTGGTTCGTGCTGCAGCGGCTGGATTCGGCCATGCGCTACAACCCGCGCATCACCCGGGTCCTGGGCAAGGCGCGTGCGGGGCGCTGGGCCCATTTCATGCGCGAGAACGTCTCCGGCTTTGCCGCCAACATTTCGCTGGGCTTCATGCTCGGGCTGGTGCCCGCGTTCGCGGCGTTCTTCGGTCTGGGGCTCGATGTGCGGCACGTCACGCTCTCTTCAGGGCAGATCGGCGCGGCCGCCACGTCGCTCGGCCTGGGCGTGCTGCACCTGCCGGCCTTCTGGTGGGCGGTGGCTTCGCTGCCGCTGATCGGCGCGTTGAACGTATCGGTGAGCTTCTATCTCGCCTTCCGCGTGGCGCTGCGGGCAGAGAACACCACGGTGGGCGAGCGCTCGCGCCTCTATCGGGCCGTACGTGCGCGGCTGCGCAGTGCGCCTCTGAGCTTCTTCATGCCGGTGCGTGGCCGCCGCGCGGATCCGGCGCAGGCCGCCATGCCTGGCCCAGGACCTTCCGCGGCCTGAACGGCGCGCTGGCCCTGCCATCGCCGTTGGTGTCCTACAGGGGCGCGGCATGCGGGGCGGGTAGATTCGGGCCTTTGCCGGGCCCCGCATGGACGCCCGGCCCGTGTGCCTTTTCCGAGCCGGCGGGGACAACGGGCGCCCCGGTGGCGCGCGGGCTGGCGTCGGGCGACAACCAAGAGGATTGACCAACAAATGAACGAGCTGATGAGCTTCTGGGCGCAGTGGTTGCGCCCCTCGGCCGGACTGCCCACGGTGCAATGGTCGCTGCTGCTGGCCGTGGCCGCCGTTGCGGGCTACGTGGTGCAGCGGCAAACCGGCCTGCCGAAGGTGGTGGGCTATACGCTGGTGGGCACGGTGGTCGGTCTGCTGGGGTTCAGCGGCGTGGTGTGGCCGCTGCAGGGCATCGGCCTCTTCCTGCTGGAGCTCGGCATCTCGCTGGTGCTTTTCGAGGCGGGGGCGCGCATTCCGCTGCGCTGGTTCCGCCACAACCCCATGGTGCTGGTGCAGAGCCTGGCCGAATCCGCCTTCGCCTATTTCGCCGTGTACTGGGCGCTGATCTGGCTGGACGTGCCCGCGCGCGCGGCCGGCCCGCTGGCGCTGGTGGCCATGGCCGCATCGCCCGCCGTGCTGACCCGCGTGGTCAACGACACGCGCGCTGCCGGCCCCGTGACCGACCGGGCCATCGTGCTGGCCACGCTGTCCACGCTCTATGCGCTGACCCTGGGCAGCGCCCAGGCCGAACTCATCAACCGCCCGGCCGCGCGCTTCGCCGACACCATCTATCCGGTGATGGTGGTGCTGGGCGTCTCCGTCATCGTGGGGGGCGTGCTGGCGCTGGCGCTGCGCATGGCCCTGCGCTTCATGAGCCCGACCAGCGAGAACACCTCCATCTTGCTGCTTGCGCTGATCGCTGCGGCGACCACGGTGGCCTCGTTCATGGGCGGCTCGGCCCCGCTCGCGGCGCTGCTGGCGGGCATGCTGCTCAAGCAGCTCAATCCCCGCCCCTGGGCTTGGCCGCGCCAGCTGGGCACGGCGTCGTCGCTGTTGACCATGCTGATGTTCGTGCTCGTCTCCACGGTGGCCGCTCAGGCCGACTGGAGTGGGCCGGTGGCCGGCCTGGTGCTGGCCCTGATCGCCGTGCGCCTGGTGGCCAAGGCGCTGGGCGTGGCGGTGGGCAACGTGGGCAGCGGCGCCAGCTGGCGCCAGGCGCTCTGGGTCAGCTGCGCGATGACGCCGATGTCCGCCATCGCTTTGCTGATCGCATCGCAGTTCGCGATGGCGTCGGCCTCGACCGGCCAGCTCATCGCCCGGGTCGCGCTGCCGGCCATCCTGCTGATGGAGGTGCTGGGAGCGGTGATCGCCACGGTGGCCATCTACCGCGCGGGCGAAAGCTCCAAGCCGTGGGCCGCGCTCACGCGCACCGGCAGCGGTGCTTCCCCCACGAACGGAGACAACGCCCGTGAATCTTGAAGCCTTTCACCATTCCGAGCCCCTGACGCTGGGGGTCGAGCTGGAGCTGCAGCTCGTCAATACCCACGACTACGACCTCGCGCCCTATGCCGAGGACATGCTGCGCCTCATGGCCAAACAGCCGCTGCCCGGCAGCGTGGTGCCCGAGATGACCAACAGCATGATCGAGATCTCGACGGGCATCTGCCATTCGGGCAGCGAGGTGCTGGGCCAGCTCACGCAGATCCGAGACGCGCTGGTCAAGAGCGCCGACAAGCTCAACATCGCCGTGGTCGGTGGCGGCACGCACCCGTTCCAGCAGTGGCACGAGCGCCGCATCTACGACAAGCCGCGCTTCCAGGAGCTGTCGCAGCTCTACGGCTACCTCTCCAAGCAGTTCACCATCTTCGGCCAGCACGTGCACATCGGCTGCCCGGGCCCCGACGAGGCGCTGCTGATGCTGCACCGCATGTCGCGCTACATCCCGCACTTCATCGCGCTGTCGGCCTCCAGCCCCTACGTGCAGGGGCAGGACACGGCCTTTGACTCCGCCCGGCTCAACTCCGTGTTTGCGTTCCCGCTCTCGGGCCGCGCGCCCATGGTGCTGACCTGGAAGGACTTCGAGGAGTACTTCGGCAAGATGACGCGCACCGGCGTGGTCAAGAGCATGAAGGACTTCTACTGGGACATCCGGCCCAAGCCCGAGTTCGGCACCATCGAGATCCGCGTGTTCGACACGCCGCTCACCATCGAGCGTGCCGCCGCGCTCTCGGCCTTCGTGCAGTCGCTGGGTGCCTGGTTCCTGGCCGAGCAGCCGTTCACGCCCAGCGAGGACGACTATCTCGTCTATACCTACAACCGCTTCCAGGCCTGCCGCTTCGGCATGGAGGCGGTCTATGTCGATCCGGCCACCGGCGATCACATGCCGCTGCGCGATCACATCCTGCACACCATCGACCACATCGCCCGCCATGCCGGCGCGCACGGCGCCTCGGGCGCGCTACACATGCTGCGCAGCGAGGCGGCCGCCGGCCAGAACGATGCGCGCTGGCTGCGCGAGCGCCAGCGCGAAGAGCAGTTGCTGGCCGAGGTCAGTCGCCAGGCGGCGCAGCGTTTCCGCGGCGGGCCGGGCTGAGTCGCCGGGGCCGGCGCCCCTGCGCTGCGGGCGTGCCGCTCGGACGCGGGGGTGGCGGCCGCCATCCCGCTCTGCGCTCCGCGCGAGAGTTCGAGTGCTGCGTAGCGCTGCGGGGGCGAGGGGCGATGTGCCTGGCTTCGCTCTTTGCCGGCTTGCGGGGCTTGTCGCGCGACGTTCGGGGGGAGCGTGCGCCCCAACCCTTATCCTCGGCCCATGGGTGAATTCGATCTGATCCGCCGCTTCTTCCAGCGGCCCGTGCGCCGCGCTGCGCTGGGCGTGGGCGACGACTGCGCGCTGCTGGCGCCCGCGCCCGGCATGCAACTGGCCGTTTCCAGCGACATGCTGGTGGAGGGCCGCCACTTCTTCGCCGACGTGGACCCCGCGGCCCTGGGCCACAAGGCGCTGGCCGTGAACCTGAGCGACCTGGCCGCCTGCGGCGCTAAGCCGCTGGCCTTCACGTTGGCGCTCGCGCTACCGCGGGCCGATGCCGGCTGGCTGCAGCCCTTCGCCGCCGGCCTGCTGGCGCTGGCCGACGCGCACGGCTGCGAGCTGGTGGGCGGCGACACCACGGGCGGGCCGCTCAACATCTGCATTACCGTGTTCGGCGAAGTGCCGGCCGGCCAGGCCCTGCTGCGCAGCGGCGCGCAGGCGGGCGACGACCTCTGGGTGAGCGGCACGCTGGGCGATGCGCGGCTGGCGCTGGACGCGCTGCAGGGCCGCATCGCCCTCGCGCCCGACGTGCTCGCCGCCACCCGCGAGCGGCTGGAGCGGCCCACGCCGCGCGTAGCGCTGGGGATGGCGCTGCGCGGCGTGGCGACCAGCGCCATCGACCTGAGCGACGGCCTGCTGGGCGACCTGGGCCACATCCTTGCCGCCTCGGGCGTGGGCGCCAGCATCGATGGGCCGATTGCTATGCAATTGATAGCTGCTGGCCGAGGCGGATCAAGCGCAGAAGCAGGATTCGATGGAGATTTGCTGCGCCAGTGCGTGCTGGCCGGCGGCGACGACTACGAGCTGGCCTTCACCGCGCCGCCCGCGCAGCGCAGCGCCGTGGAGGCTGCGGGCCGGCAGTGCGGCACGCCGGTCACGCGCATCGGCCGTATCGAGGCCGGCAGTGGCCTGCGGCTGCTGGATGGCCGGGGGGGCGAGCTGCCGGCGCAGGGCTGGGCCTCGTTCGACCACTTCGCCTGAAGGCCTGGCCGGGAATCCGGCACGGCAGCGGCGGCTTCGGATAGCATCGCGCCCCCATGCCGCAGCCACACATCGTCGTCCAAGACCTCGTCAAGACCTACCGCGTGGCCGAGCGCGCGCCCGGCCTCTGGGGGGCC